>NZ_JBFTMS010000001.1:0-367299 GCF_056397085.1 Peribacillus sp. 05N428
GACGACTAAAGCAGAGGGGAGTCCCCTCTGCTTTAGAGCATTATCTAAAAGTACACACTGTAATATAAATTGAAACGCCGTATACGCGAACCGTACGTACGGTGTTGTGAGAGGGGCGAAAATAATACATTTATTTTCCCTCTACTCGATTAGGCAGTTTCATAACAAAAATAAGAATATATTTTTTGTAATAACATTAAAGTAAGAATTGTATTTCTTCCCAATTCATTCTTTTGGTTATTCGTATACTTTACAGAAAAGAGATAGCGCCACTAATTATAGCTAATACTGTTAAGGTTAACGATGTCAAGATGGCCCATTTGTATGCAAATTTCTGATATTCTCCAAGGTCTTTATCAACCATGCCAACTAATAGAATGGTTGAAGCAACAAGCGGACTCATTAAATGAGCGGGTTGTCCCAATATAGAAGCCCGGGCAATTTCTAACGGACTAATGCCATATGCTGAAGCTGCCTCTGCAAGAATAGGGAGAACTCCAAAATAATAGGCATCATTCGATAAAACGAAAGTGAATGGCATACTTGTAATGCCAACAATGACAGGGAAAAACTGTCCTAATGAAGCTGGTATTATCGCAACCAGTCCATTAGCAATAGCATCAACCATTTTTGTACCGGAAAAAATTCCTGCAAATACTCCAGCTGCAAAAACTAGTAGAACAACAATTAAAGCATTTCCAGAATGTGCTAAGATACGTCTTTTTTGCATTTCCAGATTAGGGTAGTTAATCATTAAAGCAATAGTGAAACCGACCAAAAATAAAATAGGGGAAGGTACCAATCCCATAATAAGAATGACCATAATGCCTACCACAATTAATAAGTTAACCCATAAAAAACGAGGGCGTTTAATGTCAATATGAGGTAATGCATCAGTGGCTTCATTTTCTACAGTAGCAGCTATTTCATTTTTTAACTCTTCTATGTGTATTACACCCAATCGTTTACGTTCCTTTTTCCCTAAAATAAATGCCACGAAAATAACCCAAATAGCACCGCCGATCATGGTAGGAATAAGTGGAACAAAAAATTCGGATGCATCAAGTCCCAATACTGCTATTGCTCGGGTAGCAGGGCCGCCCCAGGGGGTCATACCACTCATAACACTTAAAGCTAGCATGGCTACTGTAGCTAAAACCAATGGATTCATACCGATTCGTTTATAAAGTGGATACATAGCTGAAACAGTAATGATATACGTTGTTGTACCGTCTCCATCTAGGGCCACGAGTAATGCTAGAATGGTGGTACCTATCGAAATTTTGACAGGATCTCCCTTGACAACTTCTAATAACCTTTTGATAAGTGGGTCAAATAAGCCCGTGTCTATCATAATGCCAAAAAACAATATGGCGAATAATAATAGAGCTGCAGAAGGAGCGACTAGCTTAATGCCTTCCATCATCATAGTGCCAATTTTACTTCCAAAACCACCAACTACAGCAAAAACGATTGGAACTAAAGTTAAAGCAACAATGGGTGATAAACGTTTGGACATAATTAAATAGGTAAAGACGGTAACCATGGAGATACCTAAAATTGTAAGAAACATTATTAAATCCCCTCCCATACTTTGAATGCGCTTTCAAATGATCTCTGGGTGACTAAGAAATAATTTTGTGATTTTTCAGAAAAATAAACTGGTAGATTAATAAGTTTTACATTATGCTTATGCGCTTTTCTTTATTAAAGGTAATACAGAGAGAACAATAAGTTAAATACATATTTTTTTTGTATTGGTATCAAAATAATTTATTCTTTAAAAAAGAATGGGGAGGAGAGTAAATAAAGCCATAGGATAAATGATTCAATAACGAAATTTTTTAAAAATTTAATGCTACTTTTAGGATCAATAAAGAAGGTCATCATCTAAATATTTTGCATGATAACCTTCTTTTCTTTATAAATCAGACTTATTTCATTGTCCTTGAGCAATGCTTCCCCCTTTTTTATTTAACATTTAGTTTTACATTACTGTTCTTGTCTTTTTTTCTTAAACTTAATTTTAATACCAATTTTAGTAATGGAGGCACTGCGGCATAAATAAACGCCATCCGAAATAGTTGATAGCTGGTAACAGTAGATACATCAGCATTTACTTCTTGTGCAATGATTCCCATTTGATCCATTCCACCAGGGGCTAAACTTAAAAAACCCGTAATAGGCGATAAATCATAATACTTGGTCAGTAGAAAACTAAAAAACATTGTTGCGCAGATCAAGATTAGTCCGTTCATCAAAGCCAATAATAAGGTTTTTCTTTTGTTATCAAGTTGTTCCGGTTTTAATAGTAAACCGATATAACCGCCAACCATAAATTGAGATATATCAAGAAGTGAAAGAGGAAGTGGTGGTCCCTGCAAACCTAAAAGACCTATTGCAGCAGTAACGATTACTGGTCCTAAAAAGTAAGGAGCTGGTAATTTGAATATTTTACTTACTCTTGCTGCGAGAAAACAAATAAGGGCGAACAGAAAGATAAGAGGAAATAAATCACTCCACTCTGGAATAACGTTATCCATTATTTTAGATGAATCATTGGTACGATTCGCTGCAAACAGGGGACTGATAATTAACAGGGGAACTAAGAAAACCACCATTATCACTCTTGTAACATGGAAAAAGGTTACGGTAGTAATATCAATACCTTTCATTTCTTCTACAAACACAACGATTTGTGACAAACCTCCAGGAATACTACTCGTTAAGGAGGTGGGATAGTCAATGCCGGAATATTTTGACATAACAAAAGCAGAACATGCACATACAAGGACAATTAAGATTGTAAGGATCATCATTGAGGGAAGGTGACTAATCATATCAGACAGTGAGCTCTTGGTAAAGGAGATGCCTATTGAATAACCTACAATAATTAATCCAGTATTTCTCATCGAAACGGGCCAAATCAATTTAACGTTTTTGAAACGTGATGCAATTAATAGGGCTGCCATTGGACCAAGAAGCCAGGGGATTGGAAACCTGAAATGAGAGAAAAAGCCACCTCCAATAAAAGCAGTTAGAAGTGCAGCCGAAAATTGGATTGTCTTGCTTGCATTATTTAAATCCCACTTTTTCATATTAATTCTCTTCCTTTGAATTAGTTTACTTCGTTTCGTCTTGTTTCATTGTTTAGAATCATTAAGAAAATCAATAAATGCTTTCACTTGTGCCAAATCCATAGTCACATCCCGATAAAAAACCCAAGTTTCTCTAAGCAAATAGCTATTATCGCTTAATACAATGGGGAAAGTATACAGCGGTTCATCATCTTTAATACAAATTTCTGGTAAAATGGCATATCCTAAACCATTAAGAACCAGTTCCTTACATGTTTCAATCCGATCTACCTCCATTGAAATCTTAGGTGGTAACGCAAATGTTTCCTGCCACCAGTTTTCAATAGTATTTCTTAACGATTGATCTGTCTGATAATTAACTCTAGGAAGAAAAGGAAGTTCTTTTAATTCAATTTTTTTACTGGAGGCAATACAAATCTTTTCTTCTTGAAATAACACTTTATTTTCCTGCCATTTGTAAGGACCTCTAACAATCCCGAGGTGTGCTTCTTCTTTTTGAAGCATTTGATGAATTTGAGAACTCCATCCAGTTTTCAAACTGATTTCAACCTCTGGATATAGGGTTAGAAATTCTTTTAATAATACTGGTAGTTTATATCGGGCAAACAAGCCAGATACACCCAATCGCAAAGTTCCTTTTACTTTTTTATCCAAATTTGAAATGTGTTCTTTTGCCGCTCCTAATTGCTTACGCATATTTTTCGAATATTGAACGAGGTATTCCCCTTCAACTGTAAACTCGACACCTCTTTTGCCTCTAGAGATCAAATTTGTTTTGAACTCTTTTTCCAGCTGTTTTATACGATAGGATAAAGCTGGCTGAGAAATAAATAGTCGCTGTGCTGCCTTTGTTATATTTCTTTCTTCGTAAAGAGTAATTAATATAAGCCAGTCTTTTTCATCCATAAAATTTTTCTCCTTTAACCATAAAAAATATTTATGGGTAATTATAAATTATGATAATTTATTTAATTTCTAAAAGTATAATACAGCTAATTAAAAAAGAAATCTATCTTTTTATGTAAATCAATAGACTCACTATAGTTTTGCCTTTCCAGCATTCTTTCATAAAATTTTTCTATGGCAATGAATAAAAAAACAATATTATTTTTATTCATTATTTTCACTTATTATTTACATGAAGAGTTATCACTACTTAACAGGAGGGGTAAAAATGTCAAATGCACAATATTATGATGTAGTTGTAGTAGGGGCAGGAAACGCAGCTTTATGTGCCGCAATCTCAGCAAAAGAGGGAGGTGCTAGAGTTCTTGTGTTAGAACGGGGACCAGTGGAAAAGCGTGGAGGGAACTCTTTCTTCACGGATGGAGCCATTCGCGTTGCATACAATAATTTAGACGGAATCAGAAATATAATACCTGAATTAACAGATGAAGAATCCGAGTTAATTGTAATGCCTGAATACACGGAAACCGATTATTACAATGATCTAATGCGAGTAACAGGTGGACAAAGTAATCCTGAGTTAGCAAAGCAGCTGGTTTCTAGATCGTATGAAACAATTGCGTGGATGCGTGATCAGGGAATAAAATTTGAATTGAATTATGAAAATCAATCTTTCGTACAAGCTGGCAAGCGCAATTTCTGGGGAGGACTGCCTATCAAAACGGAGGATAAAGGCGTTGGCTTAATGAGACAGCTCTTTGCGCGGACAGAAGAAATTGGCATCGACGTTTGGTACGATTCACGTGCTGTGGAGCTCGTATCAGAGCATAATACAATAACCGGTGTCGTTGTTGAGAAGGATCATACAATGGTGACAGTTCAGACATCCGGTGTGATTTTGGCTTGTGGCGGCTTTGAAGCCAATAAGAAAATGAGAAGTGAAAATATTGGTGAAGAATGGGAAGCGGCTATTGTTCGTGGAACCGAGTTCAACACAGGAGACGGCATTTCCATGGCTATGGCAGTAGGGGCTCAAAAATTTGGGCAGTGGTCTGGATGTCATTCTATTGGGACAGATTATAATGCGCCAAAAGTAGGGGACTTCACGAAGCCGGGAGATATTTTTAAAAAGCATTCTTATCCGTACAGCGTCATGCTTAATAATGAAGGGAAACGGTTTGTTGATGAAGGAGCAGATTTGCGAAATTACACTTATGCAAAATACGGCCGTGAGGTATTAAAACAGCCTGGACATGTTGCATATCAAATTTATGATGCACAGGTACGCCCGATGCTGCGTAAAGAATATGACCTTGAAGAAGCGACTTTTTATAAAGCAGATACGCTTGGAGAGTTGGCTAGTTTACTGCCGGTCAATCAAACACAATTTCTTAAAACGATCGAAGAGTATAACAGTGCGGTACAAGATGGCGAGTATAGACCCGCAGAGAAAGATGGCAAAGGAACGAAAGGAATTACCCCTCCTAAATCCAACTGGGCACTTCGAATTGAGCAAGGTCCATTCTACGCTTTCCCTGTAACGTGCGGAATTACCTTCTCGTTCGGTGGTTTGCATGTAGATACAGCGGGTCATGTATTAGACAAAGAAGAACAACCGATAAAAGGTCTTTTTGCGGCTGGTGAAATGATTGGGGGGATTTTTTATGAAAACTATCCTGGTGGATCCGGGTTAATGTCTGGAGCAGTCTTTGGAAAATTAGCTGGCTCATCCGCAGCACGCTATACTCAAGAAAAGGTTGAAACGATCAATAATCACTGAGTCTTTTCCTTGAATGGTTTATTAGATAAGAATGTGTCCAAAAAATAATAGAGATACGTGAAGTAGAAGAATGAAAAATAGCCAAGGCTTAAAAAAGTCCTTGGCTGTTTGGTATTTTAACATATTAATAGTCTTTATGCTTTGACTAAAACTCATATCATATAGGAATATAAAAGGTCAAACTTAGTTACAGTTTATCTATTGGATTTTTTTCAGATGAAGTGAATGTATAGCTTTAATCGTCTTGATGGCGAGACATTAAGGTTCTTCATTACTAGCTTTTCGAGTTCAGCAATAGCTTGAATGGATAGATGGGCATCAACGCGTATGAATACAGTCACCGCTCGATTCTAAAATTCAGCATGAAAAAGGGTAGTGATTTTGTGTATTGGAATTTTTCTCTAAACAAGATGATGGATAGTAATTAGCTTTTTTAAAATATTATAGTAACCATAAAAATCTGGCTTCAGTAACTGTACCCTAATTGTATAGGGGGTTTAGCTTATCTGGGGAAATTCACTTATATTCTCAATCCTAGTTTATCATTAAATTTGAAGACATGGTTTAGGTGAAATACATTAGAGTTTCGGCTCTTTTGAAGTCTCACTTATACAAAACAAGGATCATTAAAGTAAACTATTTCGGAAAGAATTTTAGTGCCTTTCATATTTTTGAATATTTCTTTCGCTTCTTTTTCTGTGTCAAATTCAAATATTTTAATATTTTCCTTTAAAAAGATAGTGATGACCCACATTTGACAAGCCTCCAAGTGATAGAAAAATTTTTGCTGTAATTTGCAGATCCATTCCTATCAAGCTAATTGATAGGAATGCTCGTAATTTTTTTTCGTGTACACGTATCCCTCCAAAATGATTCTTGCTGTGCGTACCACTTTAATGGCACGTATGTGTCCTGCCAAGAAATCAACCTTTGTTTCCATTATCCCCGCAGGATGGGCTAATCGGAAAATTTCGTGTTTAATGTTCACCATATCAGATAAAACCGTTTCCTGTAAGTAAGCCCCTGCTGTTGCACAGATGGCTCCTGTAATAGCAAGCGCTTGATGGGGCTTTTGCATCGACATCATTCGGATCATCAAATCCATCTCTGACGCTTTTCTTTCAGATCCGTTTAGATCGACGTAATCCATAGGAGGAGCAATTAGAGTCATTTTAGGTACAGCAGGAGATTTGACAGTAGCTGATTTCTTATCGGAAAATTGACACATTTCAGCTGCAATTGACCGGATTTCTTCCAGTTCAATTAATTTTTCTCGTGAATAATCATTGGGTAATTCGGTTCCGCTTAGACCAATGTCCTGTGCCCTTACAAAAACGAGTGGATTGGCAACATCAATAATTGAAACTTGAATTAGCCGATCCTTGGTTTTAATCATGTCAATCGGATTTCCTGTAGGGAAAAGTTTTCCTGTAACTGCTCCTTCTGCACGAGTAAAAGAAAGATAAATAGGTGATCCTTTACCAGGAACCCCAGGTATTGAGCAGCATCCTTCTGATTTCACATGTCCATTTTCAACCTCTACTTCTGCAATAATCAGTTTTTGTGTATTCACGTTAAAAATTTTCACAGTTGTAACAGGTTCTTGTATAGGGACTAATCCTTGCTCAATTGCGTAAGGTCCCACAGCAGATGAAATATTTCCACAATTTCCTTTAAAATCAACCATTTGATTATCGATGCTGACCTGAGCAAATGTATATTCCACATCGAATTCCGGTGATTCTGATTTTTTGATGATCGCTGCTTTACTTGTCAAAGAATTCGCTCCTCCAAGACCATCGATCTGTCTCCGATCCGGACTGCCCATCACGTCAAGTAAGAAATCCTCCCAGTGTAAGGGATTCGAAGGCATATGTTCAAAATTAAGGAACACACCTTTACTTGTCCCGCCGCGCATTACTACTACAGGTACTTTCATTGTATAACCACCTTTTCTCAAATCAATATTTATAGCACTACCGGTTCCTTTGAAAATATAGTATGATATGTTTATTCATAAGTAAAATACATATTTTTTGAATAAAAATGATAAAAAAACTTATAATCCAAAAATCAGGAGATGGTTAAGTGGACGAAAAAGATTGGATTGCGATAAGGGTACTATATGAAGAAAAAAACATTAGCCGTGCAGCAGAGCGTTTATATATATCGCAGCCGGCGCTAACGTACCGGCTTAAAAATTTAGAAAAAGAATTTAGCACAAACCTATTTTTCAAAATAAAAGGAGGCATTGAGTTCACTTCAGAAGGGATACATTTGGCGGGCTATGCGGAAGAAATGGTGAAAAAGTTGCAAAAAACGAAAGATTATATGCTGAATATGAAAAATGAGGTAAGAGGAACGTTAAGGCTTGGCGTTTCCAGCAACTTTGCCCAATATAAACTACCAGAAATATTGAAAAAGTTTTCAACACAATATCCTCATGTACAATTTAATGTGAATACAGGGTGGAGTACTGAAATCATGCATCTTCTGGATTCCTCTAGTGTTCAATTAGGCATACTGCGTGGAAATTATGAATGGTATGGAATCAAATCATTACTGCATAAAGAAAGACTTTGTTTAATTTCTAAGAAAGAGGTAGACTTGGATAATTTGCCGGAACTTCCATTCATAAATTATAAGACCGACAGTTCTTTAAAAAACTTAATAAATGGCTGGTGGCATGATAGATTCCCAGAGCCACCATTTGTAACTATGGAAACGGATCGGCAGGAGACGTGCAAAGAGATGGTCAAAAATGATCTTGGTGTTTCCATTCTGCCGGAAATATGCCTGCAGCCGTCAGATAATTTGCATACATACGGGTTATCCTACAAAAATGGGAAGCCGGTGTTAAGAAATACATGGTTAATGTATAACCAGGATTCATTAAAACTCTCTACTGTGAAAAACTTTATTGATTTCTTGAATAAAAATTCCAATCTGTAACGAAAAAGCACTATGAAATTATTGAAAATTTCATAGTGCTTTTTTGGATTTCTTAATTTAATATAAAATGGATTATAAGTTTTTTTTTCGAAAAAGTAAAAAAAATATGTATTTCACTTATTTGATGATATGAACTATTCTAAAAATAGAAAATAAAGCAACAGGGAATCAGAAGATATGTAATATATTTTAGTTATTCAAACTTCTCATCTGGTTTGTAAGCGGTTTCTTTAATAGGAGGGATTAATATTCTAACGTTACTTGGAATTTCAATGGTCGTTGTCTTTACTTATTTAATCATGTCTAAACGGTTATCACCTGTTAATTCTCTTGTAGTCATTCCAATTATCTTTGCATTAATTGGCGGATTTGGTCCAGAGCTCGGAGATATGATGCTCGATGGAATAAAGGTTGTCGCACCTTCAGCCGCTTTGCTATTGTTCGCTATTTTGTTTTTCGGAGTTCTGATTGACGCTGGGTTATTTGATCCACTTATTAAAACCATGTTGAAAATCGTAAAAGGGGATCCCGTTAAAATAGCGGTAGGAACAGCAGTAATCGCAATGACCGTTGCCTTAGATGGTGATGGTACCACGACTCATATGATTACGATTTCCGCTATGCTGCCTCTTTACTTACGACTTGGTATGAATCCACTTATTCTTGCAACTATTTCTATGCTTGCTGTCAGTATTATGAGTGGTATGACTCCTTGGGGAGGGCCTGCAACCAGAGCAATAGCATCTCTAGGTCTGGATGCAAATGAATTCTTTGTCCCGATTATCCCAACACTATTCTCAGGAATAGCAGCTATTCTTTTTACCGCTTATGTACTTGGTAAAAAAGAGCGCAAAAGGCTTGGCGTTGTTTATATCAAATCTGCACCTGAAATGAAAGGGGCTCTTGCTGAAGCAGCGGTAGCTTCCGCCATACAAGACGATTTAAAGCGCCCTAAATTAATTTGGGTCAATCTTTTGTTGACGCTCACAGTCATGGTCGTTCTTGTAATGGGCTTAGTACCGGTACCTGTGTTGTTTCTAATCGGGTTTGTTCTTGCTTCGATCATTAATTACCCTAATTTAGAACAGCAAAAAGAGCGAATCGGGTCACATGCAGGAAACGCTATAACCGTTGTCACATTAGTATTTGCGGCTGGTATTTTCACAGGGATCTTTTCCGGAACGAAAATGGTGGACGCAATAGCAAATTCATTAGTGGCCATCATTCCGGATTCTTTAGGCTCTTTTTTACCGATGGTCGTTGCGTTCACAAGTATGCCATTTACGTTCGTTTTATCAAATGATGCTTACTACTTTGGTGTTTTGCCAATTCTTGCCGAAGCAGGGGAAGCTTATGGGGTGAGTCCTTTAGAAATTGCCAGAGCTTCCGTACTGGGGCAGCCTGTACATTTCTTAAGTCCACTCGTGGCCTCGACTCTTTTACTGGTAGGGATGGTAAAGACGGATATCGGGGAACTACAGCGGTATGCATTTAAATGGGCTCTAATTTGTTCATTAGTCCTTATTATTGTTGCTATCTTGACAGGGGCTATTATTTAAGTATAACGTTATTAAAAAAATTCTCGAACTTAAACAATTAGGGCTGTGCCAAAACCAATTATTATTAGTGGTTTTTGGGACAGCCCATTCTTTTAATTAAGGTTTAGAAGTCTCGCCGGTCGCCTGAGTAATGATTTTCACGATTTTATTCGCCAAATTCATAACCGTGTATAGACGAGTATCATTTAAAAATTGCATCGTTGGCAGCGGATCTATATAATTTACCATTCCTATAATATGATAGTCTCCCACTTCAGGTAATACTTTTTTTAAAGCTTTCCCTGGGACAAGAGGTCCATCCTTCAAAAAAACATAACCGACCTGGTTTTGATCCCCTAAACATGCATCCACACTAAAAATAAGAGGCTTTTTGAATTGTTTTTTTATTTCTTTCAACGTCTCTTTTAAATTAAATGCATGAACGGGGTTTTCCAAGGTACCATAAACACGATAAGGCACCGTATGCTCTTTAAGCATGGTCCCGACTAAAGGGCCCAATGAATCCCCGACTGATCGGTCTGAACCAATACACAGAAAGATTACATCTTCGTTTTGACATCCTGAAGATTGAATAATCTCTTTGACTTTTAATGCTAAACTGTTTATTTCTTCGCCTTTTGGTTCCACAGAACAAATCTGCTCCCTCTTTTTGTAAATTAGACTCATTTTGATTTCCCTTCATTCTATTATACGAATTAAAAAGATATCATGCATGTAAATATGAGCATATGCTTGAGATTGATGGATGTTTTTATATTATGAAAGTCAAGTAATCAATCTTCATATTGAGTTGCTTTTTCATTACCAGGGACACCTTTTTGATTTGGAAAATCGTATAGTGGCCCTGGCAAATGAACTGGAAGAATATAAGATCATCCAATCGATTCCCGGTATAGGAGAAAAAATCGCAGCCACGATTATCTCTGAAATTGGTGAGTTAATCATCCAAAAAAATTGGTTGCCTTCGCTGGAGTAGATCCAAGTGTTCACTCATCGGTTAAGTTTACGCCAACCATTAATCGTATTACAAAAAGGGGTTCGAGGCAGACTACGTCATTCTCTGTATCTTGCCGTACTATGTGGCTTAAGAAGTTCAAGGAACAAAAAGCTTAAAGCCTTCTATGATAAGAAAAAATCAGAAGGAAAACCGGCCAAAGTGTCAATCGTTGCCTGTATGAATAAGTTGGGTTCATAGGATTTACGCTCTTCTATTAAAGAGAAAAGAAATGTACCTAGATTTAGCCTGATTAACGGTTTTGTGAAACAGAGAAACATCCTTCCAAAAGGGGGGTGGAGGGTTATTTGTCATGGCCAAAAATAGTATATCATAAGGGAAATGAAAATTTTAGAGAAAGAAATTGACATCCTATTTGCTGGTTTAGCTGAAGATCAGAGCTGTCTTTAAGGCAGCTTTTTCTTATGCTACTAACGGGGCGGGTTAGTTGAAAAAAGAACTATTTTGAACTACCTAGAAATAAATACTATATAGAAAAAAGATAAGGAGGTGTTTGTATAGAAAAGGTACCTGTTAAAACGATTAAGAAGATAGAAGAGGACATTGAAAAAAATGATTTAGGGAAAGCAAGGGATAGACTAAAAGGGTTAATTTCAACCTATCCTAATGAGTTAGAACTCCGTAAAAAGTAAGGGGACATCTAATTTGCATTAAAATATCCTTCAATGGCAGGTCGTTACTGGTATTTAGAAAAAAATAAGGCATCAGAGATGGTAAAAGCGTGTATTCTGTTCGAAAAAATCTTTGGGAAACGAACCTATTCTATTAGTACAACAGTGCTGTTTGATCTTTGTTCAACAATTGGGCCAGATAATAACACTTGGAAGTTAATTTGGATATTTTCGTGAATAAACCTTTTTGCTGCAACTTAAGTATAGATCTTCCCCTCCTCAACTCTTTCAATGGAATTCATATTTTCTTATTTTACTAAAGAAAACCCCAATTTATAAAAATGAATTTAAGACTTTTTCACTAATTTTCGCAAAAATAATGATTTTACAGAACATATAAAAGAGAAAGTAGGTAGAAAGTTCTGTAAAATTAACCCAATAGCAATCCGATAGAAAGGCAATTAATATTATTGTATGAATATTTTAAATTTTTAGAAAGGGGTATTTTTTCGGGGAATTCTATTAACTAAGAAAGTAGGGAAGATATGAAAATTCATTCATTCATTAAACGAACAGCAGCGATTACGCTGTCAGCTGGCCTGCTGCTATCATCAGCAAACACGCCTTTCATTCCTTATGCAAATGCAGCGAACATAAAGGCAGAAGACGTCTTGGCTTCGTTGACAAGTGAACAACGAAAAGCGTTAAATAAACTTGAAATGACAGATAATGTCGGATTGCAAGGATTTAAAATGGAAGAGTTAAAAAAGGATAAAGAAATCTCGGTCATCGTCCAGTTCAAATCAAAGCCGGGAAAAGTTGCAGTCTTAGATGCGAATGTAAAAGGAAAGAAGCTTTCAAAAAAACAAGCGGATGATCAAGTAGAAAAGGAACATGCTCAGTTTAATAAAGACATTCAATCGATTCTTCCATCTACTAATCTTAGAAGCAAGAAAACAGGTCATAAAATCACTTCTACCTTTAAGACCGTTTATAACGGGGTAGCTATGAAGCTGCCAGCTAATCAGGTAGAGCAGCTCTTGCAATCCAAAGTCGTAAAAGCAGTATATAAAAATGTAGAATTTAAGGTCGATCCGATCGCCATGGGAGAGAAATCAGCCCCTGGTACATCCGTTGAAAGTATTCCATATTTAAAAATTGACCAGCTGCACAATGAAGGTATTACAGGAAATGGAATCAAAGTTGGGGTTCTTGATACAGGGATTGATTACAACCACCCTGATTTGAAAGATGCCTATAAGGGCGGTTACGATTTAGTTGATCAAGATAATGATCCAATGGAGGCAACGTACAAGGATTGGCAAGCGTCGGGGCAACCAGAATTTAGCTGGTCCGGTTCTTCCTATTATACTTCCCATGGAACACATGTTGCAGGTACCATTGCTGGACAAGGAACGAATGCAGAGGTTTCTGTGAAAGGTGTGGCTCCTGATGTGGATTTATATGCGTATCGTGTTCTTGGACCATATGGATCAGGATCATCTGAAGGGGTCATTGCAGGTATAGAAAAAGCTGTAAACGATGGCATGGATGTTATCAACCTTTCCCTCGGATCGGACATCAATGATCCTTATGATCCAACTAGTACTGCCATTAACTATGCTGTCCTTAATGGTGTAACAGCAGTTGTAGCAGCTGGAAATGCAGGATCAGATGATTATACATTAGGTTCACCTGGCTCAGCAGCACTTGCTTTGACAGTCGGGGCGAGTGATGTGCCGATGGAGGTTTCTACTTTCAATGGGAAAATCGGAAATAAAGATTCGATCGAACTTGTTAGTTTGGGACGCCACTATTCAGACCATTTAAAGGAATGGGAAGGGAAATCCTATGAGGTAGTGAATGTCGGTTTAGGAAATGGCTCTGATTATTCCGGCAAGGATGTAAAAGGGAAAATTGCACTTGTGGAACGCGGAGAATTCGCCTTAGCGGAAAAGGTCAGCAATGCAAAACAAAATGGAGCAGCCGCCGTTCTTCTTTATAACAATGTGGAAGGGCAAATTAATGCCAATCTTGGAGAGTCCGTTGACTTTGTGCCTGCATTTTCTTTAACAAAAGAAGCGGGAGAAAGCATTAAAGCACAGATTCAAGCAGGTGAAGCGAATTTTACTTTCTCCAAATACGCGGATAAACAGACAGAAGGTGACCACTTAGCGGACTTTAGCTCAAGAGGCCCGGCAAGAGAAACATACGATATGAAGCCAGAAGTGACGGCACCGGGAGTAAGTGTTCTCTCAACAATCCCTTCTTATATGGTGGAAGCTGAACATCAAGAAAACTATCAATATGCATATTCAAGATATTCTGGAACATCTATGGCTACTCCTCATACAGCGGGGATTGCAGCACTCATGCTTCAAGCGAATCCGCAATTAGAGCCGGAAGATATTAAAGCCGTTCTAATGAATACGGCAGATCCTCTCAACGGAGACTATAGTGTATTTGAAGTTGGAGCAGGCAGAGTTGATCCATACCAAGCTGTGTATAGTGGAACAAGCTTCAAAATTAATGATAAAACATTTGTTCCAGGTGCTGAGGAATTAATCAAGGTAAAAGAATTGACGGGCGGACTCAGCTTTGACGTTCACTATGCAGATAAAAAACTAAATCTAAAAAAATCAATCACTATTGAAAACCATGATAAAGTAAACAAAACTTTCAGTGTATCTGTAACTGAATCGAATGGTTCAAACAGCTTGAAGGAAAATGGAGTGGAGCTGGATATTCCAAGCAAAATCTCTGTAAAAAGTGAAGACTTCAAAAAAGTAACACCACGTTTGCTTATTCCTAAGAAAGCAAAGGATGGAATTTACGAAGGATATATTACATTAACAAACAATGCGAATTCATCAGAGCAGTATCGGATTCCTTTCAGCTTCCGCACAATGGAAGATGGGTTTAATAAGGTCGGGCTACTAAATCCTGCCTTTTCCCCAGGTCATTTAAACCAAGTGGCATGGGATCCTATGCGTACTCCATTTGTAGTTGCTGATTTTAACCTTCGTGCACCAATGGAAAAAATGGATGTCGTTCTTCAAGATGGCAAAACAGGAAAGGACCTCGGGTTGGTCGGAACAATAAATTTAGATTACGCTTATGACAATGTAGATTATGGATTATATGCATTTAATGGAGCTTATTATGAGTTTACAGGAAACTCAAAACAGCCCATTTCGGAAGAAGCAAGTTATGTGAAAAAACCGGGACATTACAAGTTGAAATTCATTGGTACAGGTACTTCCGGGAAGGTTACAACTGAAACGCAGCATTTGCTCATCGATCTCGATGCACCGAGCTTCAAAAGTTCACTTGATGGAAAGTCTCCATTTATTGAATATAAGCCAGGTCAAGAAACATATCCATTCGACATTCAAATCACAGATCCAACCATTGACGAACTAAAGAAATTGGGCGTAAATATCGATCAATCATCGAACTCGATGGTGTATTACTGGGGTCAAGGTGGTTTCCCTTCTACGCCAATTCCAATGGATAAAGAAGGAAAGTTTGTCGAAGAAATCGCCCTGGATGAATCCATCCCAGCACTTCAATTCCGCATGAATGGATATGATATGGCAGGAAACAAACCTGCTTCAAAGCAATATTACTTTGTAAAAGAAGGTACACCTGTCGCGTATGCTATTGGCGAAAAGTATGAGGTGAAAACAGGCGATACGGTAAAAGCAACGCTTTCATTAGATAACCTAAACGCAGTGTCAAAGGCGGAATGGAACTTTAATGGTGACGGAGGCTATGACAGAGGTTTAGATAGCGTAGAGTTAGTTGATGCCAAGCTTCACAGCGAATTCTCGGACAAAGCCTCTTTAACGATTAAAGACAAGGTTATTACTGTCCAATTTAATGAAGAGAGTAAAGCATTAGACCATTCAAAAGTCGTTGAGGTTACGTTAAAGGTTCAGGATGATCAATATACCCTTGGAGCAGCGATTAATCCGACTGTGAGCGTAATGAATGCTAATAATCAGACAAGCAGTGTGTTAAAAGCTGGTTATAGTTGGAAGGTTAATCCGCAATTCTCAATGGCCAGAGGTTATGTCTCTCCGCAAGGATTTAAAAATGAAGATGGTACTGTTACAGAGAAAAGGGATTGGAGCAAGGTTGGCGGTACAGTGAAAATCTTTGATCCAGAAGGAAATGAGTTCGATGCGACATCAACGGTAGAAGAAAATGGACAATATGTATTCAACAAGCTGCCGTTAAGCACAAATGCCTTCACGATAGAAATGAAAGCGCCAGGACACTTTGTCACGAAAGAAAAATTAAATTCTGGTATAGGTTTTGAGCACAATGGTGAGTTATACGGTCAAAATCGCTGGATACCTGCCCTTGATATTACTGCAGGTGATGTAAACCAAGACAATGTCATTGATGTTCTAGATGCGATTGAAATTCAAAATGCATGGAAAACAAAGAAGCGTGCAGCGGATATCACCTTTGATGGAATAGTTGATGCTAAAGATATGAAATATGTTCAAACAAACTATCTCAAGCAAAATGAGCATGTCGATAATGCTCCAAAACCAAAGAAGAAGTATAAAGGTAAGACATTAGAATCAATTTTAGTTGAGTTGGGAATACAGCCATAAATATTAAAAAACACGATGAAAGCTTAGCTTCATCGTGTTTTAACTTTTAAAGAAAGTATAAAATTTTTCTAAAGGTATTAAGAAAGAGAGTATTCCAATAAGGTTGCGTTATTTGGATTTTCTTCAGAATAAAATATTGAGGTAGATTTGGAATTCGTAAAAAAGGGAAACAAGAGTGAATATTGAAAAAGCTAATAAATAGAGGGAAGGTATTAAAGTAGTCTTGCGCTTTTCTTAATTTTACTAGAATATATAGATTATATATTCATTTTTTTTCAATATATACTAGATAAAATTACAACCTAGAGGTGAAGCTATGATTGAGGGGAAACTTATCAAGTTTTATCGTGAAAAAGCGGGGTTGACTCAGGGGCAGCTTTGTGAAGGGATTTGTTCTGGTACACATCTTAGTAAGATAGAACGAGAGATAACAGAATACTCAGGGGAAATTACTCTCTTATTATCCCAAAGATTGAATATCTGTCTTGATGATGAATTTGTGCGGTATCATAATCTTCAACAGAAACTAAAGCTATGGCACAACACGTTCGTTATGCAACAAAGCAAAGAATCAGAAATTTTAAAAGAAGAAATCGAAAAAGAAACACTGATTCAATTGCCAGATTTTCAAGTTTTCTATCAATTACTGTCTGCAAGGTATTATTTATCTAATTATCAGTTAGAAACAGCATTATTAATTATTCAAAACCTGCAAAAAAATGAATCATCTTTTTCTCCGCAAGACCGCAATATGTTAAAACATGTTCTAGGTATGTATTACTTTCACAACGGACAGTATCGAGATTGTATTCAAATTTTAACATCGATTGATCAAAGTCAATATAATCAATTTGAATATTATTACCATTTGGCACTAGCATATCACCTTATTCATTTTAATATAATATCGTATTATTATGCAGAGAAAGTTCTTGACTATTTTCAAAAAACGTTAAATGTCATCCGAATAATTGATACAGAGACGATCATGTTATTACAATTAAATGCAAAGGAGCTTCATGATTTTGAAGAGACGAAAGAACGTTACGAACAATTAATACGTACCTGTGATACCATTAATGAAATAGACCGTAAATCAAAGCTCCTTAATAATCTTGCATTTGAACTTTACAGAAGAAAAAAATACAAAGAAGCATCCGAACAATACAAAGAAGCTATGAAACTAATGGATGAAAAGGTTCCTCATTATTTAACTGCATTAGATGGTTATATTAATACTTGTTATAAAGGAAAACTACTTTCAAACGAGATTTTATTGGAATTAGCACATAAAGGCCTTAGAATAGCAAAATCGACAAAATCGTATAACTGGATTTTTTTTGAATTACACCTTTATCAGCTTAATCATGAAGAAGACGATTACTATCATTTTATTGAGACTACAGCCCTTCCTTTTTTTAAAAATATGGGCTTCACCATGTTAATTGAACACTACGAAAAAAAACTCTTCCACTTCTATAACCGAATTGGTGCCGTCCAAAAAGCATTGGACCTTGCCAATTCTTACATACAAGGCAGAAAGAGCTACTATGATCATGAATAAGGCTTAATAAAAAAAGATACTCTATGCAGATGTTAATGCTGCATAGATTGGATTGAAGCTGAAAGTCAGCGTGAAAAAATAGTCAATCAAAGAAGAATCAAAATTGGAAAGCAATTAAAAGTTTAATTGAAAAATATCGAAAAGAAAATATGTAAAGCTGATAAGTCCATCAACTTAAAGTATGATGAACTATCAACAATTCGGCTACCTTACCTAGTGATATTTGTCAAACAACTAAATTCCATTTTATTACATAGATACTTTGTATTAGATGATTAAAAGATAAATAGTGATATTCAATAAAAGGGAGCGTTTCTTTAATAAGAATCGCTTTTCTTATTGAACTCCCATGAAAATTAAAAAAGCACAAAATCTAGAAAAGACCAACAAGATAGACCCATAAAAACGTTTTTTAAAAAAGGGCTGAGCCTTATGAGTGATCTGATTGAGTTTAATAAATCGTTAAACAAAAACCTCCAATAAAAACAAATTAAGTAGAGGCTAACGCGACGACCAAAAAAGGATTAATCTCCCATGAGTGCTTACCCATAAAGGGCGCGAAAGTCGTGGTACACCGTGGGCGTCGGAGTCAGACAAACGGGTGGGCTCAAAGGCACCAATGAGTTAAGTAAAAAGTATCCCTTATTTATTGTCAGTAATGGACAGATAGAATATTTACAAGTAATTGTAGAAACTTATAATTTGGATAGATTTATTCAAAATACATATAGTAACCAATTAATTAGATCTGGACATAAATCAGATTTAGTGCAAATGGCGGGGCAGGATAGTTGCATAGGAAGTAGTAAAATAGAGTTGTAAAAAAGAATGAAATCCCTCATCCTTCATTGTTTATAAATGCTACAATAGGAAACAACCCTCAGATTGACTCCTAGTACAAACGTTTAAAATGCAACTCCATTAAACTGCCCGTTTTTTGAATAAGAACCACCTTGTATTTTACCATAAAATTCAAGTTTTTAATTTTTTATCCTAAGGGCAACAATCTTTTAGAAAACAGCCTAAAAAGAGGGTGTAAACGGATCCTTCTAACTAAAAAAAGGTGTATAGGAATGTATTTAATTGTCGAAATAATCTAATATCATTGGTGATTGTTATAGGTTAATATTAAATAATATGGTAATTTACCGCATATAAAATGGGCGTCCGTTTAAACAACAAGGCTCAATTGAATGCAGCCGGTGGAGGGATTTTTGTGGGTATAGCTATCGAAGAAAAACCGTCATTCCTATGTGCTAATTTTGAAGATGGAGTATTAATAGAAAAGGTCCGGCAAGGAAATATGGAGGCACTAGAAGTACTGATGAAAAAATATCAATCTTTTGTAAAGATTAAGGCTAACAGATACTTCTTAATTGGGGCAGATAGAGAAGATATTATCCAAGAGGGGATGATAGGATTGTTCAAAGCCATCAGGGATTTTAATGGCGAGAAACAATCTTATTTTAAAGCGTTTGCAGAACTATGTATCACGAGACAGATTATTACAGCCATCAAGGCAGCTACTCGTCAAAAACATACTCCGTTAAATTCTTCTATTTCGCTTGATATGCCTATATATGAAGGAAATCCGGATCATACTCTTATGGAAGTAATGACAGACACCGTTATTTCTGATCCCGTTGCGATATTGATAGATAAAGAATCTGCTGATGACTTGGAATTAAAATTATCTGAGGTTCTAAGTCCGTTAGAAAAGAAGGTTTTGGCTTATTACTTAGAGGACCTTACTTATATAGAAATGTCTGATAAATTAAATACTCACGCCAAGTCTATAGATAATGCGTTGCAGAGAGTGAAGAGAAAATTGGAGAGTTTATTGGAACTTAGAAATAGACACGCAATAGAAGGCACATTCAATAGATAAAAGAGCCGTTTACTATTAAGTTGCTCTTTTGGCCAAAGGGTTTTTAACCCTTTGGCTTTATGTGTTTGAAAAACCTTAGTTGTATTTAATAGTGAAATTAAAAATACAACAAACACCGGTATGGAAGGAAGGGCACTGATGTTAACAGAAAGATTAAAACGATTATTCTCTCAACAAGCAAGTGGAATAGACTATGCCATTCTACTAGCACCAATACTGTAATTGGCTACTTAATTTCTCTAGCTCACCTATATGGAGAACTTATTTTTTATGGGTACCCATCTATTATTTAGAAATATAGCCAAGTTTAGTAATATAGAATACCATCGTTGTTATACTTTTATGTATTATGGCGTTTTTCTTTACCAAAGAAGGAACAAAAAGAATTCTCAACTTTAGAAGATTTTTCTAAAATGGTTTTTAGAATCCTGATAAAGATGCATGGGCTAAAATTTATATGCCTAAAAAAGACTTCAAAACAATTTTAAAACAGATGGCTGGTCCTGATGATGAAGAAACTATCACTTATAAAAGCATTGAATTAAAAGACTCTAAAACGATAGAAATGAAAGTGAACAACTCAGATGGTGGAAGCTTTGAGAACAGCATGCAAGCAGCTATTATGGATGCCTAAATACGAGAACTATATAGACACTCTTAACTTTATGATGATAAAAAAGAACCTACTATCCGTACCTTTGATTTGAGCCACACAGTTATTGCGGAAAACAAGAAGCCTATTGAATTCGATGAAGATTCCGAACAAAAACCTAAAGAGCTTGGAACCTTTAAACTAGGTGAAAAGGTAAATGTAGTAGGTCATATCATAACATTAACAAATGTACATTACACAAAGGAAAGAAACGAATTCGAAGAAACACAGCCCAAAGAAGTATTGGGATTTGATATTGAATACCAAAATGGTACAAAAGAAGAACAAGTAGTTAGCGCAGGTGATTTTGAAGTGTATGACAGCAAAGGTGAAAAGATGGAGGTATATGCTCTCGATACATTAACCGAGAGTGTTCAAGCTGGTAAGCACGTTAACGGACCTGCTGCTTTGGGAGTAACCGATAATGCACCTTATGAAATCTTTTTCACAGATTATACTACGGGTAGCAAAGCAAAATGGATTATGGAAGTGAAATAATCGTTTTCATGTTCATTTTTTAAAGCAGAAATTTTAGGCAAAAAGGTACTCACAACAATGTTGAGTACCTTTTATTGTAATGCCTTTTATGTTTCAATCTTCTATATAAAAATATCAATGCATTGTTCTACAGTTGTTGGAGAGGCTAACTGTTTTGCTTTTGTAGCCAATACATCTGCCGGTTCTGTATCGAGAATAACACCAAATAAGTTTTCTAGTTCATCCAAGCTTTTTTCTAAACGGGTAGAGATGATTGAAATCGCTATTTCTTTGACAAGTCTGTGTTCAGCCATGTTAATACTCACTTGAATCACCCCTTCTAATAAACTTAAATACCTATATTCGATTATCCAAGTGTTAATTCCTTTTAAGAAAAGAATATGTCGAAAAATAAATCGACACCATTTACTTAATAATTGGCTATGTAAAAGCTATTGATTGTTTTTGAGTAGTCCTGTAGTCAATTTTGGTATCCTGATTGCATCAAAATAAAAGGGTTAATCTGATATGACTGTGGTGACTATACTGATATAGCTTCATTAAGCGATAGGAAAAGAGAATATATATTTGGGGTGTTGTCTCGCTATTTACATTACTCAAATACTGCACAAGACTGTCGCTTTGTCTTACAATCGTATGGATTTTATTTTTGGTTGTTATGTGCATTTTGTCCGTTCTACAATCATCAAACTCATCGGCTGATTTTTTCTGCATGCTTCACTTTGTGCGAATAGATCCAAGCGTGATTCCACCATATCAAGTCTTTGCCTTTCCTCTTCCAAAAATTCAGTAGATTTTGGTGGAATTAATCGGGTTAACTAGTTTGTCATAGTGTATCTCTTATATTTACAAACGATTAATAAGCTTTAATATTCTGCATCGGTCTTTTTATGACAAAATCCTTAGTTTTTTCTCCACTTTTGACTAATACCATCAATTTCCACCCTTTACATGTTAAAAATGTCGTTATAACCTCCATTGTTTTGTGAAAACAGTGACTTTTGGTTTATCTTTCATGTGAAGGAATAAAATCACATGGGTTTAACAGAGCGTTTAAAATGGTCTGTTAATTTTAAGGGTAGAGTTTGCTATAAGGAATATAGCATCCCTCAAAAAGATTTTTTGGAGGTAATGTTGATGAAATCTGGCAATAGCGGTTTAAACAGACGTAATTTCTTAAAAGTTGGCGGAATGAGTACTTTAGCATTAACACTTGGTTCAACTGGGGTATTTTCTCTTGCGGGAGCTACAAAAGGATTTGCAGCGGAATCCAGCAATCCAACAAGTGGATTTGGTGGCTATGGCCCATTAGTAAAAGATCCAAATGGAGTTCTTGATCTGCCAAGGGGATTTCATTACAAAATGCTTTCACGAACTGGTGATATCATGCCTAATGGTGACCTTGTCCCTTCTGCCCATGATGGAATGGCTGCCTATAAAGGAGAGAAGGGTACAACCATTCTTGTAAGAAATCATGAAAATGGGACAAATTCGGATTACCCTGTAAACGGAAAAAAACCTTGGAGTGCTGGTGCTGCCGGCGGCACAACCACATTAATCGTTGGACAAAATAACAAGGTCATTGATCAGTATGTATCAAGTTCAGGTACAATCCGTAACTGTGCTGGTGGAGCTACAACTTGGGGCACTTGGTTAACAATGGAAGAAACCCGTGATATGGGGCATGGCTTTGTATTTGAAGTAAATCCGCTTGATCCTGAAAACGAAATGTCAAGAACACCAATCCGTGATATGGGGTATTTCTCCCATGAAGCTGGGCATGTTGACCCTTCAACAGGAATTTGGTATTTAACCGAAGACGCAAGTCCAAGCTTCTTGTACCGTTTTACACCACATGACCGTAGTCAAAAGCTAGGTTCTCTGCAAAAGGGCGGTATCCTTGAAGCGGCAGCGATTGATGAATTGCCGGCTGCAGCAGCAAGTCAATTTAGTACTAGACAAAAATTCGGGATTGTTTGGAAAAAATTAAATCCTGAAATCGCACAGCAAGATGCTAAGGATAAAGGCTGTATTCAGTTTAGCCGCTTAGAAGGGGCTTATTTTTCTGAAGGTACTTTATGGTTTGATGATACAAGTGCAGGTTCATCACGCCTTGGCCGTGTTTATCGCTACACGCCAGCGACAAACAACTTAGAACTATTCTATGAGTCTACTGATAAAAATGATTTAGAAGCACCGGATAACATTACGATCACTCCTTGGGGAGATCTTTGGATCGCCGAAGATGGTGGAGGCAATGACCGTATCGTCGGATTAACTCCTGAAGGAAATATTTATACTTTCGCTGAGAATATGATGAACGGTTCTGAATTTGCTGGCCCTACATTTTCTCCAGATGGCAATACTTTCTTTGTGAATATGCAAACACCAGGTATCACCTTTGCGATTTGGGGACCATTTGCACGCAGAAATTCTACCCGTAGACGAGCTATGAACCAGGCTTTGCCGCCAGCAAGTCTTGCTCCTGTTGTTTCGGATAAACTTGCTGCATTCGCTGAAGAACAAGGCATGTCTTTATTAGAAGCAGCAGCTTTAGAGCGTCATGGCATGCCAATTTTATAAGTAATGATCGCATTTTTTGAGAACTAACAAACGATCATGGTATAGGAGGTGAGACGTTTGTTATCCAGTATCGGCATCCCAGGTCTAATTCTCATTCTAGTCATAGCGCTAATCATTTTTGGTCCTTCTAAATTACCCGAAATCGGAAGGGCTTTTGGAAACACTTTAAAAGAATTTAAAAAAGCGACAAATGATTTGATCAGTAATGATAAAGAAGAAAATACTAACTCTGAAGAAAAAATAAACTAGTTGCTCTTGAGAAATCCGAAAAGACTGGTAACTAAATAACTTGTTTTACAATTTAATAGAGTAATTGCTTGGAGGAAATAGTATGAAAAAAATGGGGAAGTTATTTTTGACGGGCTGCTTTTCGCTGGCGATGGCTTCCGCTTTTGTCGCAAAGCCCGTTACGGCAGTTGCGGAGGAAAAGCTCAAGGAAGGAGAGAAGTTTAAACTCACCATTCTCCAGACAAATGACTTTCATGGTCATCTGGATGACATCGTCACGCTGGATGATGGAACCGTTCATCACAATTCTATTGCAAAGTACGCCACCATCATTGAAAATGTGCGCAATGAAGAGGAGAATGTGCTTCTCGTCGATGGCGGGGATGTCTTCCTGCGCGGCGAGTTTCAGGAGGGTAAAGGAGAGTTGGAGACGTCTCTTTTGAAAGCTTTGGACTATGATGCGATGGCTCTAGGAAACAACGACTTCCGCGTTTACCCTGCCGGGGAGGGCACGCCGGACAGCCGTTATGAACAGTTAAAGAATTACCACCGCAACGTGAATTTCCCCATCCTTACTGGAAATGTAATTGACAGGGAAACAGGAAAGTACATACAGAATGTAAAACCTTGGAAGAGTTTTACTTTCACAGGCGTTAAAGTCGGCATGATTGGCCTTACTTCGATGAAGCCGGAAATTCGAGGTTGGGATGATGTTGCAGACCTCGATTTCATCGAACCGGTTGAAGCGTTGAATGCGTTGCTTCCTGAAGTGAGTGAGAAGTCAGACGTAAACATTGTCCTTTCGCATGCTGGAAATCCCGAAGACCACAAGCTGGCTCAGGTTCCCGGAGTTTCGGCGGTAATCGGGGCAGATACACACAAGGTCATCGAAACTCCCGAATATGAATTCAACGGAGAGGTGATGGTGCCAATTACTCAAGCTGGCGGAGAACAAGAACATTATTTGGGCCGTCTTAATTTGACTTTTGAAGTCGTTGACGCCAAAATGACTTTGGTCGAATCCGATGGATTCCTCTACGACGTCACAAATGTTCCGGCTGATCCGGAGATACAAGCGATTATAGACGATTATCGTGCAGATTTGAAAGCGCTATGACTATTACCATATAATTGCCGTTTGGCAACGATATGCTACCAAAAATATTTTGGTATAAAAATAAGCCTGAACCATTTATTCTGGTTCAGGCTTATTTTCTTTTGTTAGGCAAATTTCTATATAAGACCGATATTTCGTAGTTGTCTTAATTAAAGTATGCCAACTAAATACGCAGATTAAGTTTTCTTATTACTGGTGGTAACACCTTCGCTGGTACTCCCCCTAACACAAATCATGATATTTTTTTGGAGGGTTATTGTGAATTAACCATAAAATAATGAGAGGATCTATCAATGGTTATCACAAGTAGAATAGTGAAAGTAAGCCATAAGATCAGTTCTAATTAGAACTGATCTCATGGGTTTTTGGAATGTATGAACCTTTAACAAATTCAATAAACGCTTTGTTTATTGAATTTTTTATTTCACTTTTCCAAATTAGAGCTGTGACGGTAGAAAAAGGGGGATTTTTCACTTCACGATATACAACTTCATTTTGCAAAAGAAATTTTATAGAAGATGCTACTAAAGCTACACCTATGCCAGCAGAAACTAATGATATAACAGTAGACACCTCATCTGTTTCTTGTACTATTTTGGGGCTAAATCCTGCTTGGAAACAACAGTTAATTAATCCATCGTAATGAACTTGATTAGCCATTCTGCTCGTCATAATAAATGAATCATTGGCGAAATTGATTAAGTCGATTGAAGAAGTTTCAGTGGCTAAAGGATGTTCCTTCGGCAAGGCAATAATTAACGGTTCTTGCCTTAATATTTGAAAAGAAAACTCATCATTCTCAAGGGGTTCACTTACAATACCTACATGGATGTTTCCTTTTTGTAATGCTTCAATTTGTTCTGCAGATGTGAGTTGCTTCAAAATTACTTGAACAGCTGGATACTCTTTTCTATATTGTTTAATTATGGTGGGAAGAATATCAAAGGAAGCTGTAGCAATGAAACCAATAATAATTTTGCCAATCTCCCCACGATTAATCATTTGGATTGTATTGATGGAATCCTCTAAATTATCAAATAATTGATAAACTCTATCCAAAAATACTTCTCCTTCTTGAGTTAAATTTACACTTCTTTTCGTTCGGTGGAAAAGCTGAACACCAATTTCTTCTTCTAATTGACGAATTTGAATACTTAATGGTGGCTGTTCCATATTTAAACGGGCAGCAGCCTTACCGAAATGTAACTCCTCGGCAACAGTTTTGAAATATCTAAGATGGCGCAACTCCAATTTGTTCACCTCACAATTAATATTTTTTATATATTAATTATTATATAAATGTATATTAGATATATCAATAGACTTATTATAAAATGAATTTGTGATGATGAATCGCTTACCAATAAGAGGGGGAGATAAAATGCCAGAACTAGACTTACTACGATTTACAGAAAAGTATAATTTACCAGACCAAGCTATCGATGTGAATGATATACCTTGGATTCCAACTCATGGGGAAGACGATGGAGTGTGGTTTAAGCCAATTCGATTTGATTTAACATCAGGAAGTTGGATACACATTTCAAAATTTGAAGCTAAAAAAGGAAATGCTAGACATAGACATACTGGGGGTACAGTTTTAGCTTATACACTTCAAGGGTCATGGAGATATTTGGAGCGAGATTGGGTAGCAAAACCAGGTACATTTATCTACGAACCACCGGGCGATGTACATACTTTAGTGGTTGATGGAGAAGAAGATATGATTACACTGTTTTATTTAAGCGGAGTCATTGAATATTTCGATGAGGAAGGAAATGTTGTAAAACAGGATGATGTTTTTTATAGAATGAAAAAGTATTTAGACTACTGTGAGAAATACAATATCCCTGTGAAAGATTTAACGTTTTAATACAACAGCTTTTTGAAATTTTTGTTAATTAAAGATACTGGTAGGTATCTAGATTTTAAATGATAAAAAACTTTACTACTAAAATAACAGAATAATCTTAATTTAACAGTAGTAGAACAAGAAAAAGAAATTTATTACTAATAATAAATATATTTAGTAATTAGTAATCTTTAAGGAATGTCTACTATACTAACAGATAATATTTTCTGTATTAAGTATGAAATTAGACAAAATCAAACACTATGTTGGTTTTGTCTTTTTTGTAAAAACCTTTTAAGGATTCTTTTATACTGATGAAGTTTATATCTACAAATTCATTGCAAAGTAAAGAAAACGTTGTCATACATGCAGATAGTTTTTCCATACACATATAAAGGCCGAGGGAGATACCTGGAGAAAGTGCGGGTTTCTACCAATAAGTATGAATATCTCCTAAATCAAAGAATGTTTAGGACATCTTTATTTAAATACAGGATAGTGGCAGTTTGTATTGGGCTTTATTCATTATTATGAAAGGGTTTTCAAATGTGAAGGGCTAAATGGATTTATGTATTTGGGAACGTTGAGAAATTACTTAAGAAAGATTTGCCAGTAGTAAGAAAGGAAATGCTGCACTAATAAGTTTTTCGAAAGGTTTATATTTGATAAATAATAGGACAGAGGTGAAAGGATGGAAGCAAAGGCGATTTTAAAGCAAGAAGAATTAGATCCTACAATAAAGGGCAGTTATCGCTGGAAAGTGATCATTCCAATGATATTTGTCATGTATTTAATGGCATATATCGACAGAACCAATATTTCGTTTGCGTTGACTGAGATGCAAAAAACATTTGCTATTACATCAACGGTAAGTGGGTTTATCGCAGGCGTATTTTTTTGTGGATATATCTTATTAATGGCACCAATGGGTCATTTTGCGAGCCGAAAAAGTGCGCGCAACATTGTTTTAATTTTAGGGTTATTAACAGGTGTTTTTTCGAGTCTACAGGGCTTGGTTAATAGTGTTGAAATGCTCATTTTTATTCGTTTCTTGTTAGGGCTCGTAGAAGGCGGAATTTATCCAGCAATGGGTGTGTTAATAGCGAATTGGTTTCCTCAAAATGAACGTGGGCGAGCTACAAGTTCTTTCTACTTATATATTACAGTTGCTCCTTTGATTATGTCGCCGGTTTCAGGATACATTATTTCGAATATTCATTGGTTTGGGTTGGATAGTTGGCGATGGGTGTTTATTACACAAGGGATTCCGGTCTTACTTTTCTCTTTACTGTTCTACTATTTAGTTCCAGATCATCCGTCCAAATCATCGAGAATCAGTGCTCAAGAACGTAATTTTTTGCTAAAACAACAAGAGATTGAAGCAAGTAAGCCTAAAGCGATTCAGGAAAAATCCTATTGGAAGGCGGCATTGAATCGTAATTTTATCTTTGTGTCACTTGCTTACTTTATGGCCGGGGGAATTGGAAACTATGGAATTATTATTTGGTTACCAGTAATTCTTAAAGAGTTTTCGAATTTTGGCTATACCGCAGTTGGGTTCATTTCGGCAATTCCGTGGTTGATTGGTACCGTTGGGATGGTTTCGGTAGGGGTTATTAATGATAAATTTAGAAATAAACGAGTATTATTGTTTTTATTAAATGTCATTGCGGGGATTTCTTTACTTTCCGCGATTCTTGTTCTTGAGTCTAACATATGGTTAGCTATTTCCTTGATTAGTATTACCATTGTTGGTGGGATGGCTTCTTCTTCTGTATTTTTGACATTAATTGCGGACGTATTCCCGAAAAATATACTTGGTGGAATGACAGGTCTTTGGAATTCGATCGGAAATGTAGGTGGATTCGTCGGACCATTTGTTGTTGGTGTGCTAATGGCAGGAGGCAACAAATTAACAGGGGTAGGTTTCTTATCATTCTGTTATCTTATTGGTTCTATTTTAGTTTTGTTTGTTAAATTACGTAAAGAAGATTGAGTATTTAAAAAGTAACCCGAAGTGAAAAAGGATACTGAAAAAGTCGCTGGCAACGAAAATTCTTCACAATTTAGTGAAGAAAAAGAAAATTATTATCTGTATATCGTATACAATGATTCTTTTTCTTTTTGAAGCTGATTTTTTTAGTGAAATGGGGTGAAGTCGTCTTAATTTCTAAATTGTAAGTTAATTGTTATTCAAATGATTATATAGGAGTAGTGTAAATGTTCAATCTATCTGATAAGACGGCTTTAATTACTGGGGGTACAGGTACTCTAGGGAAAAGTATAGCGAAAGCTCTTGGTCGTGCAGGAGCGAAAGTGGTCATTACTGGAATAGAAAACGAGCAAAAAGTGGTTTCTATCAAAGATGAGTTTTCAAAAGAGAATATACATGTAATTTATGATCACCTTGACATCACAATGATCAAAAATATAGAAGAAGTAGTCAATAAATATTCTACTATCGATATATTAATTAACTCTGCTGGAATCAATGCTCGTCAACCAATACTCAATATAAGTGAACAAGATTGGGACAATGTAATAGATGTTAACTTGAAGGGAGCATTTTTCACTTCAAAAATAGTAGCAAAAAAAATGTTAGAAAGAAAAAGGGGAAAGATTATTAACTTAGCTTCATTAAGCAGTCACATAGGGTTGCCAAACATGGGACCATATTGTGCATCGAAAGGCGGTATTAATCAATTAACTAAAGCTATGGCCATAGAATGGGCTCCATATATTCAAGTGAATGCCATCGCTCCTGGATATTTTCATACAGAATTGACTGCTCCTTTATTCCAAGATAAGGAGTGGGCTGATAGTATTCTTTCAAAAATACCAACCGGAAGAACAGGAAAACCTGAAGATTTAAATGGATTGGCTGTTTTGCTTGTTTCCTCTGCTTCTGACTATATTACAGGACAGACAATATATGTAGATGGTGGTTGGACTGCATCATAAATCAATAAGGGAGAGATATCATGAAAGCCGTTGTTAAATCAAATTCACCACAAAAAATAGATTTACAAGAAAGATCTTTACCCCTTTTAAATGACGGTGAAATACTTGTTGAAGTTGCTTATTGTGGAGTTTGTGGAAGCGATCTCCATGCTTTTAATCATTCTAGGGGATACGAATTTGTGAAAATAAATACGACTCTCGGTCATGAAATATCCGGTATAGTCGTAGAAGTATTTAATGAAGAGAATAGGCACTTAATTAATAAAAATGTGATAGTTGAGTCTATGTATTATTGCAATGAATGTGAAAACTGTAAACGGGAAAGGTATTCCATATGCTATAACAACCAAGTCATTGGTCTTCATTTTGACGGTGGTATGGCTCAATTTGTAAAAATAAATGTAAATTTCGTTAAAGAAACCGATAAAAATTTGCCATTAGATATCGCAGCACTTATAGAGCCTATGTCAATCGCAGTTCATGCTGTTAAAAAAATTAAAAATATAGGTGCTGAAGATACTATTTTAGTACAAGGTCCTGGCATTATAGGATTCTTTATTGGTCTAATATGTGCACATAAAAAGGCAAATCTCATTCTATCTGGATTAGAAAAAGACTATGAATACAGACTATCAAAAGTTAATAACTTTGGTATGACTGCATTAATCGCTGATAAACAAAAACTAGAAGTGCCTATTGACTATATATTTGAATGTTCTGGGTCCTCTGCGGCACTAAAAACAGGTTTTAATGCTTTAAAGAAAGGGGGAGAAATTGTTGTGGTAGCTCTTTATGAACAAGAAACCCCTTTGTTTTTAACGGACTTAGTTCGTAATGAGTGGTCCTTACTAACAAGTTATGGGAGTGATCCAGTAGATTATAATGACGCTAGTAAACTTTTAATTGAATATAAAGATCAATTAAGAGAAATAGTTTCATTTTTTCCTATGGTTGAAGCTGAACAAGCGTTTACAGAAAGTTTAAATCAAAAAGTTTTAAAGGCTATAATTTATAATCAGGAAATATAGAAAAAATGTTCTGATGCAAATTCGGAAAAAATAACAATGAATTTGTTGACAACAATTTAAGGAGAAATTAGATTGTTGGATTACACAAAATATATTAAAAGAGGTGTGACAGCCATATATATAAAATATTGCAAGCGTGTTATTGATGCTTTATAAATAAGTATCTATCGAATAAATTATTTGGGATTGTGACTGGTAAAACAGGCAAAACCTAAATAGGTAAAGTTTCTTGTTTATGCAAGAGACGTGCTTATCTAGGTTTTTTTGTTTGAAGGTCGATGAGAGGTAGGTGAGCAAATTGATCATCAAAAAGATTTTTAATAATAATGTGGTGTTAACTGAAGATGAAAATCAAAAAGAAATGATTGCTATGGGGAAAGGAATCTCCTTCCAAAAAAAGGTTAGTGATCTTATTAATGAAAGTTTGATTGATAAACGTTTTTTATTGGAATCAGAAGAAAATGTTCATAAAATGACTGAGTTATTAAGCGGTATTCCGCCGACATACCTTGAGATCGCTGATGATATTATTCAATATGGTAAAAAAGAAATCAATGCAGAGTTAAGTAAATCGATATATATTGGTTTAATGGATCATTTAAATTTCGCCATTGATAGACATAAAAAAGGACAAGATATAAAAAACACATTGATATTTGAAATAAAAAAATTGTACCCGAAGGAATATAAAGTAGGACTTTACGGGATATTAGTTATCAATGAAAAATTAGGAATAAATTTACCTGAAGACGAAGCTGGATTTATTGCATTGCATTTCTTAAACGCCCAACAAGATAGTCTAAATATGAGCCGAACCGTTGAATTCACGAAAATGATTCAAGCAATTATTAATATCGTTCAATTGTTTTATAAAACAACTTTAGACGAAGATTCCATGAATTATCATCGATTTGTCACTCACTTGCGATATTTATCCTATCGCATCCAAAACCGTGACCCAGTTTCTCAGGAAGATGAGAAGTTATTTATGCAAGTGAAAGAAAACTATCCACTTGCATATCAATGTGCTCTCAAAATAAACGAGTATTTAAAAATTAAATATCATACGGAATTATCTAAAGAAGAACTCACTTATTTTATGATTCATATTCAGCGAGTTACTTCAAGATAAGTTAAATTAAAAGGATTGTGACTTTCGGTAGGCAAAACCTGGTAAAAGAGACAAAAGAGTCTTTTTTATCAGGTTTTTATTTTTTCTAATAAAAAAGAAGAAAAGGAGAATAAAAAAATGAACACAAAAGAGTTAGCGATATTTGTAATAGAGAATGTCGGCTCGGAAGAAAATGTCATTAAAGTAGTCCATTGTGCCACTCGTTTGAGATTTACGTTGAAAGATCGTTCTGAAGTAAACAAAGAAGCGCTGCAAAGGAATGATGATGTTTTAGCTGTCGTTGAAAGCGGTGGACAATTTCAAGTGGTCATTGGTGGAAAAGTTGCGGATGTGTATCAGGAAATAATGAGGCAAACAAACTTATCACAAGTGGCATCGGCATCAGCGGACAAAAGCCAGGAAAAGGTTGGGGTAATATCCAAAGTCTTTGATATCATCTCCGGAACATTCAGCCCGCTGATTCCATTATTAGCGGGGTGCGGATTGCTTAAAGCTTTATTAACATTATGTATTACATTTGGATGGATGGTGAAAGAAAGTGGTCTTTATATCTCACTTTCGGCAACCGGTAATGCTATATTCTATTTCTTGCCGGTTTTTGTAGGATTCACGCTTGCTAATAAATTAAATGCAAATGGATATATTGGTGCTGTAATTGGCGCTGCCCTACTTGAGCCGAACTATACAAACCTTTTGGTAAAAGGAGCCTCGGTAGTTGATATTTTTGGCATTCCAGTTATTCCTGTCAGCTATGCAAATTCTGTCTTTCCTATTTTTATTGCAGTCATAGCTTTCTCATTTTTAGAAAAATTATTAAAGAAAATTATTTTGAAAGATTTGCAATTCCTTTTAGTTCCATTAGTTTCATTAGTTGTTATCGTACCTTTAAGCTTTCTAGCATTTGGTCCATTCGGAACTTATTTGGGCGCAGGTATTGCAAATGGAATAGAAGTATTATTAAGTTTCAGTCCCATATTAACAGGTGCTGTACTTGGTAGTGGGTATATGTTCTTAGTAATCTTTGGACTTCACTGGGGGATTGTACCGATTACATTACAAAATTTACAAAATGGAGGCGACCCGCTTGGTCCGATGAAAGCAGGACCTACATTTGCTCAAATGGGCGTTGCAGCAGGGGTCTTTCTAAAAACAAAAGACAAAAAATTAAAGGCAATTGCCGGCCCAGCAGCTATTACAGGGATGATGGCCGGTGTTACCGAACCAATTCTATATGGTATCGTTTTGAAATACAGAAGAACAATTCCTTATATTGTAATTTCCGGTGCTATTGGCGGTGCTTTAGGTGCGTCTTTAGGTGTTGAACTAAAAACGTATTCGTTCTATAGCATGTTAAGTATCCCGGCTTTTGCACCAATTAGCATGCATGTACTGAGTGTCTCGGCCAGTTTCATTATTGCGCTTGCTCTTACTTATTTCTTTGGATATGAAAGTAAAGCTACTGTAAATAAACATCAAACAACAGAAAATATTTCTGATTTGAAAAATGAGGTCAACGATAATTCAAATGAAACAATTTATTTGCCTGTTCAAGGTAAAAGAGTACCTTTAACGGATGTCAATGATGAAGTTTTTTCTTCAGGTGCTATAGGGAAAGGAATTGCTATTGAACCAATTGAAGGGATGGTCACTTCACCAGTTAACGGTGTTGTTACAACTGTATTCCCGACAGGGCATGCTATTGGCATTACATCTGCCAGCGGTGCTGAAGTATTAATTCATGTCGGTTTAAACACAGTGAACCTTCAAGGAAAATACTTCAATCCAATTATAAAAACAGGTGATTTCGTCCAAGTGGGAGATAAATTAGTTGAATTTGATATAGAGAAAATTAGAGAGGCAGGTTTTGACTTAACAACACCAATTATTGTCACAAATACAGATCATTATCTCGATGTTATTCCGCATACTCTTTCTAATACTCAAGAAGTATTAACACTAATTAAAAAGCAGGATCAGAGACACATTAGTTAAATTTTGTTGAAACGTTAGAGATGTAGTTTCAAACTGACAACTCCGTTTAGAAGATGCTTACAAGAGTTATTAATAAATAATTAAAAAGGAGAATGAAAATGACTAAACTAACATTTCCAGATGGTTTCTTATGGGGTGGAGCAGTATCCGCCCATCAATTGGAAGGTGGCTGGAATAAAGGTGGAAAAGGATTAAGTGTTGCCGATATCATGACTGCTGGTGCCAACGGGGTACCAAGGGAAATTACAGACGGTATTATTGAGGGGGGAAATTATCCTAATCTTGAGGCTATTGATTTTTACAGCCAATATAAAGAAGATATCGCTTTATTTGCAGAAATGGGCTTTAAATGTTTTAGAACCAGCATCGCATGGACACGTATTTTCCCTAATGGAGATGAAAGCGAACCGAATGAACAGGGATTGCAATTTTATGATGACATGTTTGATGAATTGTTGAAACATGGGATTGAACCAGTTATTACATTGAGCCATTTTGAAATGCCTTATCATTTGGCAAAAGAATATGGCGGTTGGAGAAACAGAAAGGTCATTGATTTCTTCGTACGTTTTTCTACTACTGTAATGGAACGCTACAAAGATAAGGTGAAATACTGGATGACTTTTAATGAAATTAATAATCAAAAAAATATCTCTAATGATATTTTTGGATGGACCTGTTCTGGAGTGAAGTATTCCGAATGCAAGAACCCTGAGGAAAGCATGTATCAAGCTGTTCATCATGAATTAGTGGCTAGTGCCTTAGTGGTGAAGAAAGGACATGAGATCAACCCTAATTTGAAAATTGGTTGTATGTGTGCCTTTGTGCCACTGTATCCTTACTCATGTAATCCAAATGATATGATTCTTGCGTTGGAAAGTATGCATGACCGTTTCTTCTTTGCAGATGTGCATGTAAGAGGTCATTATCCTAGCTATGCATTAAGTGAATGGAAGAGAAAAGGATATGATATAAAAATGGAACCGGAAGATAGCAAAATCTTGGCAGAAGGAACGGTTGATTATATTGGGTTTAGTTATTACATGTCAAGAGTGGTTAAAGCAGAAACAAATACAGATACTAGTAAGCTAGTAGACGGTGGAAATCAATATTCAGTACCAAACCCATATGTTAAGGCAAGTGACTGGGGATGGCAGATCGATCCAGTTGGATTAAGGTATGCTTTAGCTTCTCTCTATGAGAGATATGAATTGCCATTGTTTATCGTAGAAAACGGTTTTGGTGCTATCGATGTAAAAGAAGCAGATGGAAGTTGTAATGATGATTATCGAATTGAATATCTTGCATCTCATATTAAAGAAATGAAAAAGGCAATAGATTTAGACGGTGTAGACTTAATGGGGTATACTCCCTGGGGATGCATTGACTTGGTTTCCTTTACAACTGGTGAAATGAAAAAACGTTATGGTTTTATCTATGTAGATAAAGATAATGATGGTAATGGAACATTAAAGAGAAGCAAGAAGAAATCTTTTGACTGGTATAAAAATGTAATTGCAAGCAATGGAGGAATTTTATAGGGGATTTACAAAGTATAGGGTCTAATTTAAAGCTAATTTTGTTGTTGGTGTTGGCTTTAATATCAAGTAGTAAAAAAAGCGTTGCTGTTAAAGCAATGCTTTTTTTACTGTTGTTAGGTAATTTATGCGCAGATTGAACATCGGCTCTTCTAGCAGCTAATGTAGCTGCGTATTTAAAGCCTTGTTTTTTAGGTCGAACCTTCTTAGCTAGCGTGTTAAGATCTAGATATGCGGAGAAATCAGGTTTTGCTAGATAGGATGCTTTGTTGAATGCAAAATCATACATTTTACCGACGAAATAAGATTCATCATCGTAAATGACACTATCAGCAATGTAATATTCACTTATATTTTCATCTAACACATCTGGATTCCCGACTAAAGCAGCTTTAATAATTTTTTCTTCATTATTCTTCAACATTTCTGTTGCAAGTCTAGTTATCGTTTCCGTATAGAAAATTTCATCATAAAAGATTGTGTCTTCAGGTAAGTCCCAGCCAAACAAAGAACCAAACTCTTCTTCTACTCCTGTATTGGTAACATTGAACTATCAGGGATTGGCAAGGTTATCTTTCATAGTTTGGCAATAATATGGTAATAATCATAGCGCAATAATAAACTCTTCATAGTGCTATGAGGGAGGGACAAAGCGAGGTTATTCGCTTTGTCCTTTCTAAATTAATGATAAAGTAAATACTGGAAGAGGGTGTACAAGTCGTTGAAAACTAACTGACTGGCGCCTTTTTTATTTTTGCTCACCCGCCATTTCCACTGACGGGAGTTGAACTTAGTGTAGAGTTTATCGTTTAGTTTAGCTTAATTCCACTAATTAATGTGCTAAAAAGGATCGTTAGGGAACAAAGCATTTGTTATGCCATTGAGATTGCGAAGATTTTCGTTTGGAATCCCATTAAATTCCTTTTTGTTTGCTGGAAATCGTTTGAAAGAACTCTTGATATCCATAAACAACCAGTTATTTTTTAGCCGCTGATGGTCATTATAAATAAAGAAGAAGGGGCTACTGATTACGTATGATTCACATCATATAGTAAATGAGGTGTTAGTTAAAGACGTTTAACTTAACTACTGATAGCTTCATTAAAAAATCGATTCGAGCAAGGAGATGGTTCTCTTGCACGTAAAAGCAGAAAACTCATTCAATAATTGTCATTTATGCTTTGAAAGTTGATGAAACTTTTAAGATATAGGGGATGGTTGCTTTGGATGGTAAACTCTAGTCAGATACCAGTTCTTACTCTAATGTAGATGAGGTGTTTATCGCAGAGAATTTATGCTGATTCGAAATGAAGCAAACCCCTTTTTCAGGCAGGGTGCAACTTTCCGTTGCATCCTGTTTTTATGTATTTTCTTATTATCCAGACGTGAGCAATTTTATTTATATCCTTATACTCGTATGTGTTTTCATTTTACGGTAACCTGTGATGTTATAAATCAAAGAACTTAATAAGGAAAAGCATACGGTAACAAGTTGATTTATTTCACTTCAAACCTATTTAGGGGTAGAAACAATTTCATATAAAACAAATAATTCATTCATTTTTACTATCTTTTAAATGACCGGAACGTACCACTTTAGTTTTTAAATATTTTTCATTAAACTCGGAAATGTCTCCCCATAACGGAACTCTTCCTGCAACATTGGCACCTGAGTTTTGAAGGGCTTCTAATTTTCTCGGATTGTTGGTGATAAGGGTCACTGGATTAGAGCGCAGTTTTTTTAACACCCGAATGGCGTCATCATAGTTGCGTGCATCATCCACAAATCCAAGCTCCAAATTAGCTTCCACCGTATCCAATCCTTTTTCTTGCAGAACATAAGCCATGGCTTTACTAAATAATCCGATGCCTCTTCCTTCGTGATTGGCTAAATAAAATAAAGCCCCGGATCCTTGAGTTGCAATCATTTTCATAGCCCGCTTTAATTGAAAGCCACAATCACAGCGTTTGCTGCCAAATATATCTCCAGTATGACATATACTATGCATCCGGATAAGGGCATCGGAGGAGCTTTGAAAATCTCCATACAGTAACACACTTGATTGCTGCATTTCCGCTAAGTTGGAAGAGGCTAAAGTTTCAATGATCTTATCTATATTATAAGTGCCATCACCACAAAAATGACCAGCCATATTCTCACATCGTAACCAGCAATACCACTGGAATATAATTGTTTCGCCCTCTAAGTTTACGGGTAATTTGATTGGGCCGACTAAATAAATGGATGTTTCATCACTTTTAATAACGTTAATTTTATCTTCTAATATTAAAGCCACTTTTTCATTAATCATATAAACTTCCTCCCGAAACTAAGATAACGTTTACTAGTTCATTTCATATTGTACCCAAAAAAGTCCACAAATTTACCAATGCAAAAGAAAGGCGTAAAAGTCCTTTTTTAGTGATGAAAAACTTGATTTCAGTATAATCCAAAATTTAACAAGAACAACCTCAATAACGCAAAATTATTGTTTTCACCCACTATTTTACATTTAATTTATTTTCAAGGGTTAGATAGTGAAATTTGTTTATTGAATTTGCATATAATCGAAGGAGAAAGGGTGTTATTTGGTTCTTGGTGATAGTTGAAATTGGAAAACCTTTCCGTTAACATATAATTAGAATCATATAATAGGAGGTTGCGCATTGGTTTTACACATTAAAGAAGTTACGAAAAAATTCGGGGATTTCACAGCAGTCAACAAGCTTGATTTAACTATTCCCGAAAAAGAAATGTTCGGCTTTTTAGGCGGGAATGGAGCGGGGAAAACGACCACGTTCCGAATGATACTTGGCCTGCTTGACCCTACTGAAGGGGAAGTTGTCTGGGATGGTAAGAAAATCGATTATACGACAAGTTCAATGATTGGCTATCTTCCTGAGGAACGCGGACTATATCCAAAACTGAAGGTGCGCGATCAAATTGTTTATTTGGCTAGATTAAGAGGGATGAACAAACGGGATGCTTTGAAAGAATTGGAGTATTGGCTGGACCGCTTTATGGTGCCCGAGTATATCGATAAGCGAGTTGAAGAGCTTTCAAAGGGAAATCAACAAAAAATCCAGCTGATCGCATCCATGATCCATAAACCTGAATTACTTATCCTTGACGAACCCTTCAGCGGACTGGATCCAGTGAATGTGGAAATTCTGAAGAAAGCGGTCATTGACTTAAGGGACAGCGGCACGACGATCGTTTTCTCGAGCCATCGCATGGAGCATGTCGAGGAGATGTGTGAGCATCTTTGCATCATGCATAAAGGTTCACCTGTTGTGGCTGGAAAGTTAAAAGAAATCAAGCGTTCTTTTGGTAAAAAGAATGTCTCAATTAAAGCAGATTTTGATCTATCTTTCTTGGATAATTATTCAGGTGTAACAAAAGTCAAGAACACGATGGAAGGGAAAATTCTTCAAGTAACTGGTGAAGATGTGGCTGAGAGCATGCTACGTGATCTTGTTCCAAGAGGTTTCGTCCGGAAATTCGAATTGGAAGAACCATCGCTAACGGATATTTTCATTGAAAAAGTAGGTGCCGTCTATGAATAAATTTTGGATTGTCCTTTCCCATACATACCTATCAAAATTAAAGACGAAATCCTTTATCATTTCTACAATCATTATGATGGCACTGATTCTCCTTCTTTCGAATCTTTCGAATCTTATTGATAAATTCGACAGTGATGAACAGGAAAAGGTTGCCGTAATCGATCAGACTGAAGGCGGTTTATTTGATTCTTATAAAAAAGCGGTAGCAGGTGTGAACGATGACCTATCGATAATATCCGCCCAGGATGAAAAGGAAGCGGAGGAAATGGTCAGCGCGGAAGAAATCGTTGGGTATTTATTAATCCAAAAGGATAAAACTCTCGGCTTCAAGGGAACGTACAAAGCGAATCAAATTTCAGATTCTGCGGTAAGTAATGATTTACTATTAGCGCTTACTCAATTGAAGGGTCAAATAACGGCGAAGGAATTGAATTTGACAGAGCAACAAATCGCTCAATTGAATACGCCCCCAGCATTTGATACGATTGCTCTTCAGAAAAATGCAAAAACGGAAGAGGATCTCAATCAAGCACGCGGTCTCGTGTATGTGCTCCTATTTGTGATTTACTTCGGTGTGTTGATGTATGCAACGATGATTGCAATGGAAGTGGCTACTGAGAAAACATCACGAGTCATGGAAATCCTGATTTCAAGTGTCCCGCCAGTCACACAGATGTTTGCCAAAATAATGGGTGTTGCTTTACTTAGTCTTACTCAAATGATTTTATTTTTTGGGGTGGGCTATTTCTCGATTAAACAAAACTTGACAGGTATGGATGAAGGATTCTTTTCATTTTTCGGTTTCGGCAGCACAGATATCTCAACGATCATTTATGCAATCATCTTCGCTTTGCTTGGGTATTTTCTGTACGCGACTCTTGCAGCATGCCTTGGATCCGTTGTCAGCAAAATTGAAGATGTCCAGCAAATGATTTCACCGATGACCATGTTAGTTGTCATCGCCTTCATGATTGCAATGTTTGGACTGGGGAATCCGTCAGCCAGTTATATTACGATTACATCATTCATTCCATTTTTCACGCCGATGATCATGTTCTTGCGCGTAGGGATGCTTGAGGTTCCATTCTGGGAAATCGCCATCAGCATAGGAGTGTTGATCTTAACGATTGTTTTACTTGGAATAATCGGAGCAAAAATCTATCGTGGTGGAGTCTTGATGTACGGTAGCTCAAAATCACTGAAAAGCATCAAGAATGCCTTGCAATTATCCAAGAAAAATTAACATGAAACCTGGATCCTTCATTCCTGTTGGAAGGGTTCAGGTTTTATACGTTAATAATATAGGAACGAAAAGTAGCATAGATATAAGGGAACATAAAATAAATTCCCTATATGCAACCACGATTAGGAGTGAATTATTATGAGCAATCTGGTAACGTTGACGATAGTTTCAGAAGCGTTTCTCTTGTTGTCCTTCATCATTATTATTTTATCAACCAAGAATCCGAAAAGAAATGTTCTCTGGGTCATCCTGTTCATCATTGGAGCTGCTCCGCTTTTATATTTAGCCATAGATCATGTGAAAAACGATTATATGGACGCAAATATCGGACTGGGCCTTGCCTTTATGTACACCTGGTTATACAGCGCAGTTGCTTTTATCATTGGCATCATTCTTTTAGTGAAAAAGAAAAGGAATAATAATATTTCAAAAGAACTGTGATAATCACATTGGAATCTTAAACTAAAAGAAAATAATAACGCTGAAGAAACATAAACTATACCCCGAATAACGGACACACATCAAAAATGTCCCTTATCCGGGTTTTTTTATGTTTCAATAGGTGTAATGAGAAATGAGTCTCGTTATCGATTGGGACTAAAGAAATGGCACCGGTACAAAACTGGGACCACCTATTAGCCGCATAGGCGCCTTGTTATACTGTCCGAAAAAGGGGCATAGTTCATTTTAATGAGGCAGTGTCTTTTTTTTGAAGTAGAAGGAGAGATCATCTAAGTAGCCCTTCTGTAATCCTGAAGTTCCTTTTTAATATTATTAATACTTATATACAAATTAAAATATTTAATTTTATTTAACTATAATTTATGAGTATACTAAAAATGTAATAATAGTTTAAATATTCAAAATAGTTGGCAATTCAAAGCCTTCTATGTGAGAAAAGGGGTGGAATTCATTTAATGAGTTATAACTTAAACGAAAATCTAATACGAAGCGCAAGTAATTTCCCAGAAAGTATCGCTTATATCTATGGAGATAAAAGTGTTACTTATCAAGAACTAAATCAGAAGGTGGATCAATTGGCTGCTGGTCTGTATGTACAAGGAATCAGGAAGGGAGATGGAGTGGCTCTTATTTTAGGAAATAGCCCTGAATTTCTCATTGCGTACTACGGTATTTTACGGCTTGGTGCATTTGTTGTTCCGATCAATCCTTTTTATACCCAAGGGGAAATCAAATACTTATTAGACAATTGTCAAGCCAAAGCGGTCATTACTCATGTATCTGTAAAACCGAAGTTATCTGAAGTAAAAAAGCAATTGGAAAATTTGAAGCTTGTGGTTTATATCGAAGCCGAGGATCAGGAATCGACATGGGAGCGTCTCATGGAAACAAGCACAAGTATTAATGCTTGTGGAAGCCCTTACATTGATGATGAAGATCTTGCAGTCATTCTATACACATCAGGAACAACCGGGAAACCAAAGGGTGCAATGTTAACGCATCGGAACTTGGTTTCAAATGCGGACTCCATTTCAAAATTATTAGAATTCGATGATAAAGATCGTGTAGTAGCTGTTCTGCCTATGTTCCATGTATTCTGTATGACAGTTTGTCTGAATGCGCCAATTGCTTGTGGGGCAACAGTCCTTATCCAGCCTAAATTCAGCCCTCATGACGTGGTCAGCACCATTCGAGAAAAAAAGGCAACCGTGTTTGCTGGAGTACCAACGATGTACAGTTTTATCTATCAATTGCCTGAAGCGATTGCGGAGGATTGCCAATCTATTCGCATGTGTATCTCTGGAGGTGCCTCGATTTCGGCAGAGCTGCTGCATAAATTTGAAAACAAGTTTAATGTTTCTATCTTGGAAGGATATGGGCTTTCGGAAACTGCTCCTCTAGTCGCTATTAATCCATTAAAAGGAACTCGCAAGCCAGGTTCTATCGGCTTGAATATTCCAGCTGTCCAAAGCAAAGTTGTAGGTGAGTTCGGAAAAGAATTGCCGAGAGGAGAAGTCGGAGAATTAGTTGTTCAAGGGCCAAATGTAATGAAGGGATATTTGGGGATGCCGGAAACTACTTCAGCTGCTTTTAATGACGGGTGGTTTTACACTGGTGATCTCGCAACAATGGATGAAGAAGGATACATCTACATTGTTGACCGCAAGAAGGACATTATTATTGTTGGAGGCTACAATGTATATCCTCGTGAAGTGGAGGAAGTCCTGTATCAACATCCTGCTGTAGTAGAGGCTGCCGTAATCGGAGTTCCAGATGGGGAATACGGTGAAAGTGTTAAAGCTTTTGTCGTAGTTAAGGATGAACGTATCACCATGAATGACATTATTCAATTCTGTCAGGATAGACTGGTGAAGTACAAACTTCCTAAACGAGTAGAATTTTTTAAAGAACTGCCTAAGAATTCAACAGGGAAGATTTTGCGCAGAGAGTTAAGAGAATTGACAGAAGTGAAGTAAGAAAAGAACCAACTTATTAAAGGGGGATTAATTATGTCAACCATTTTAAAGGAAAAAGTAAAAGGGCAAGTAGCGTGGAAAGGCACTGATCTGGCTAAAGATGATTCATGGGTTTATTATTTGTCTGAAAAAACGATTGCCTCTCTTGAGAACGCTTTAATTCATGTTAAACAAAAGGGTTTAAAAGCACCTGATTTTAGCAAAGAGGATTTTCCGATTCCTGATTTATATGAAGAAATCGTTTACTTTGTTGAAGAGCTGGAGAATGGGAAAGGGTTCCTATTAATTCGTGGATTACCTATTGAAAGGTATACAGATGAAGATGTAAGCATCATTTACTGGGGTCTGGGACTTCACATGGGCATTCCGGTATCGCAAAACGCGAATGGTGACCTCTTAGGGCACGTCAAAGATCAAGGTTTTAGCTTAGAAAATTCTAATGTACGTGGTTACCAAACGAAACTGCATCTTCCATTTCATGCTGATGGATCTGATGTTGTTGGATTATTAAGCCTGCGAAAAGGGAAATCTGGAGGGCACAGCAGTATCATAAGTTCGATGACTGTTTACAATGAAATTTTGGAGAAGAACCCGGAATATCTTGGAGTTCTCTGTCGTCCATTTTTCTTTGATCGCCGTGGAGAGGAAGCTCCGGGAGAACCTCCAGTATTTAAATCATCAATCTTTAATTATTATGATGGTAAACTGAGCTGTAGATATGTCCGGTTATTTATCGAATCAGCACAAGCAAAGACTGGCATCCAATTGTCAAAAGTGGAAATTGAAGCATTAGACTTACTGGATTCCCTCCTTCATGATGAGAATTTGCATTATAACATGATGTTGGAGCCGGGGGATATGCAGTTCGTCAATAATTATACGATTCTGCACTCACGTACTCAATACGAAGACTATGAGGAGCCGGAACGCAAACGTCATCTTTTAAGATTGTGGCTCACAATGCCAAATGGTCGGGAAATTTCCCCTGAATTCGCGATGTTTATTGATGAGAATACGGGTAAACCAGGTCGCGGCGGCGTACCGCAACGTAAAACAACATCTGGTGGTATTGTAGAAACCCTGAAGTGATTTTTATAAAACGTTTAGTAAGAACGAGTGGGAACACCTTTTAGAACTCAGAAAAAGGTGTTCCTTATATAGTAAAACGTGGGGGATTTACATGACAAGCACTCCAAAATATTCTTGGATTATCTTATTATTTCTTGTTCTTAGCGGGATGATCAACCAAGTGGATAAAATAATTATTGGCTTGGTTTCAGTTCCTTTAATGAAAGAGTTACATTTAAGTCCAACGCAATGGGGAGTCGTAGGAAGTTCTTTCTTTTGGTTCTTTACCTTCTCATCTATTATTCTAGGCGGCATGGCAGATTCAAAAAACACGAAAAAAATGTTAACTTGGATGTCCTTGATTTGGTTGATAGTTCAACTTGTTACCCCTTTCGTTAGCAGTTTGTCTATGCTTTTGTTAACCAGAATGATTTTGGGAGCTGGTGAAGGTCCTGCCCCCGCTCTATCCACGGCAATCATGGGAAAATGGTTTCCGAAACATAGGCACGGCATCGGCTTTGGTGCGGTTCTATTAGGAACGACTGGAGGATCTGCGATCGCTTCACCATTATTAATCTCCTTGATTGATCATTATGGATGGAGATCTGCATTTATAGCGATGGGTATTCTGGGACTGATTGTGCTGGTTTTATGGATGATTTTCGGTAAAGAAAGTCCTCAAGAAATCGGCTGTCCGTCGATACAGCATAAGGAGCAGCAATCATCCAGCCTCTCTAATGTTTCTTGGAGTCAGTTTCTTCCGCATCTGATATCTAAAAATTTTATTCTGATCGTTCTGTGCGGGGGGTGTGCCTATTGGTTATTGTCCGTACAAGCGGTATGGCTTCCGGCCTATTTCACCAAAATTCAACATTTTAATGGTCAAACATTAAAATTAGCCGTGTCTTTACCTTTTCTTTTTGCAGCCTTTTTCCAATTAGGATTTGCCATTCTATCAGATCGGCTCTATCGTAAAACCGGAGATATTCGTAAAGCACGAATAAATCTTGCCGGCATAACGATGATGTTATCCGCTTTATGCTTATACCTAGCAAATGCCGCGAATTCCACGGCGATGTCCATATTGTTCTTCACCCTTGCTCCGGGTTTTGCGTATGTCATTCTTTCACTCGCACCCGCAATATTGATGGAGTTTTATTCTCCTCAGAATATTGGAAAGGCACAAGGGACGTTCATTGCACTTGCGAGTACTACAAGTATTATCGCTCCACTCGTATTTGGCTATTTTATTCAAAATGCGGAGACTGAAGCTATCGGATATGGATACGCATTTCAAGCCTCTTCTTTAGGGATGCTCATAATCGGATTATTGTTTTGGATCGGTGTACGTCCCGCAAAGGAAAGCCACACAATAAATGAAACAGATGAGCATGTGAGCATTTAAGAGATATAAAACGTAGATTGAAAGATTCTTAGTAAGATTATATTGATCTAACTTATTTATAAGTTACAAATGATAATTTCATTTAATGAAAAATTAATAAGTGTACCATAAATATTAAATTCAAAATATTCGATCTATTAAAGTGGTATAACAAATATAAAGGAGGAATATGTATGTCAGTTATTTTAAAGGAAAAAATTCAAGGGCGTTCAGCGTGGAAAGGTATCGAACTGGAAAAAGATGATTCATGGATTTATTATTTGTCAGAGAAAACCCTTGCAGCTCTAGACAAGGCTGTATTACACGTTCAACAAAAAGGGTTAAAGGCCCCCAATTTTAACAAGGAGGATTTCCCTATTCCTGATCTCACTGATGAAATTGCTTATTTTGTTGACGAGCTGGAGAATGGGAGGGGATTTCTATTGATTCGTGGATTACCAATGGATCAATATACCGACGATGAAGCTAGTATCATTTACTGGGGTTTTGGACTACACTTGGGCCTACCGATCATTCAAGGAAAAAAGGGTGACCTCTTAGGGCATATCAAAAATATGGGTAAAGACTTCAATGATAATACAACAGTTAGAGGTTACCAAACGAATGTACGTCTTGACTATCACACAGATCTCGCTGATGTTGTCGGATTACTATGTCTTCGTAAAGCGAGATCGGGCGGTTTGAGCAGCATCGCTAGTGCGATGTCTATCTATAATGAAGTGCTGGATAAACACCCAGAGTACCTTGAAATTCTCTATCGTCCTTTCGCCCACGATCTTCGTGGGGAAGAAGCACCAGGTCAATCTCCAGTAGTTCCATCACCGGTCTTTAGCTATTACGATGGTAAATTAAGCTGCAGATATATGCGTCAATATGTAGAATCAGCACAAATGAAAACAGGTATCTCTTTGTCGAAAGAGGAAATCGAAGCATTTAATTTTATAGATTCCCTTACTGCTGATAAAAACTTTCATATTGATATGATGATGGAACCGGGTGATATGCAATTCGTTAATAATTATACCGTTTTTCATTCACGTACACTATTTGTAGACTATGAAGAAGATGACCGCAAACGTCATTTATTAAGATTGTGGCTCATGATGCCAAATGGCCGAAAAATCGCTCCAGGTTTCGAGTTTTATATAGGAGGAGCACCTGTAATTAGATAAAAAACCGGTGGTAATAATAATCACCAATATTTCTTGTATGGTGATTTTATTCAACGAAAATAATGAATAAAATCACCATTTTATGTTTCTATAACTGGTTTAATTTTTTTAAAAAAACTGAAGTGAGGATGATGTTTTTTGGAAAATTTAGATCCGCAAGCAGAAAAATATTTACAAGCATTTAATCGGCTGCCATCTATTCATACGATGGATCATAAGTCAGTAAGAGAGATGCTTTCTAAAGCACCGCGTTCTGCCGCAAAAACGGAACCGCTTTCAAAAGTTGAGGAATTCATGATTCCGGTAAGCCAGGATGAAACAATCAAATGCAGGGTATATATACCGGAAGGGCAAGGTCCTTTCCCTCTATTTATTTACTACCATGGTGGAGGATGGGTTCTAGGAGACATTGAATCATCGGATGCTAGCTGCCGAATGATAGCGAATCGAACGGAAAGTATTGTTGTATCCGTAAACTATCGTCTTTCTCCAGAGTATAAGTTCCCGACTCCAGTAGAAGACGCATATTCCGCATTGCAATGGGTTTTTGAAAATGGGCCTTCATTTAACGGAGAAGTTTCTCGATTGGTAGTTGGAGGGGATAGCGTAGGTGGAAATCTAGCGACTGTAATTACGATGATGGCTAGAAACAAAAAAGGTCCAAACATCGCTGCACAGGTCTTAGTCTATCCTGCGACAAATCTTGAGTTCAATACGGAATCCCATCGAACCTTTGCAAAAGGATTTGGTCTTGATCGCGAACAGTTGATTTGGTTCCGTGATCATTATTTAAGGAATAGTGAGGACAGGTGTAATGAGTATGCTTCCCCCTTGGTAGCTCAAGATTTAAGTGGTCTCCCGCCAGCAATTATTATTACAGCGGAAAATGATGTGCTTCGGGATGAAGGAATGGCCTATGCTGAACGTCTGAAAGATTTTGGTGTTCAAGTTGAATATGAATGTGAACCCGGGATGGTCCACGGATTTTTTGTACAAATGGATATTTTCTCAAAGAACATAGAATTGACTGTTTCTAGGATCGAGAAGTTCTTGAGTTCCTTAAAATATACAATTGGGACAGATTGAAAGAAAATGTTTTAAATGAAGCGAGCCTCAGAATTTAGTGAGGCTCGCTTTTTAAAATAACCTATTTAATTTTACAAACGAAACAGTAACAATCGTAACACTAGGCATTTAGTAATAAACGGTATTTCCAATTCCACCGGTTACCGAAATGACATCGCCAGTTATCGATGCCGCCAAAGGTGAGGCTAGGAAGGTAACGACATAAGCAATTTCCTCTGGTGTAATCAAGCGGCCGAGGGCATTCATTGATGCTGCCTGGCGTATAGCTTCCTCATTAGTGACACGGCCTCTAAACGTTTCAGTATCGACAATCCCTGGATAAACAGCATTGACAGTAATTTCGTGCTTTCCTAATTCTAATGATGCGGATTTTGTCATATGGACAACAGACGCATTACGAGGTCCGGAACTAAAATAATTACCGCCTATTCTAGCTGCCAGACCACTTATATTGATAATACGTCCCCAATTATTTTGAATCATATAAGGAGCAACAGCCCGGATACAACGAAAATAGCCCAAATACTTTTCCTCAAAATCTTTCAGGATAAGTTCATCTTTAATGCTGTTAAATTCCTCTGGTTCATGGCCTCCAACACGGGCTCCACTATTGATTAAAATATCAATGCTTCCCATTTCTGCTGCTGATTTTTCAACTAAATTTAGGATAGAGTCAGGATCATTAGTATCTGCCACGATTGGATAAATACTTCTGTTGGTTTCTTTGGCCAATTCGTCTGCTGCATTCTTTAGTGAAGATTCGTTTCTTGAACAAATCGTACAATCTACGCCTTCCAAAGCCAACTGACGGGCAATAGCTTTGCCAATACCCCTGCTTCCTCCAACGATAAGTGCTTTTTTTCCAGATAATTTTAAGTCCATAGTTCAACCTCCTGTTTCGAATTAACTTGTATTAGACTCTGCTTGAAAGTTATTTATTAGAATAGTTAATCATTTCTATCTTTGATTCTACCTATAAATGATAATTATATAAAATTAAAAATTTTAAATTGCAGTTAAGTTTTATTAATATTATGATATGCATTGTACGATTTCCATGTACAAGGATATTGTATTTTCCATTTATTAGTAAATGTGATTTGCAGATTAAATTTTTTAATTTTATTTTACTGAAAATTATGAATATAATTAACGAAATAACAATTATAACAGTCAGAAGTTTTTTAGAGCGCTTCCATGGAGGTGAAGGGTGGAACAAGGAACATCATTTATTAAGCAATAATTGTTTGAATAAGGGTCTGAAAGTTTGTGGCAGTCGCTGTTGAAGTAGGAAAACAGCCCAAACTTTTTCATTAGTTAAAATTGCAAAACGAAGGAGGGGTCTCGTTGCCGTCTATTTTAAATGGGAAAATTCATGGACCAGTAGCTTGGAAAGGTATTGATTTAACAAAAAATGATTCATGGATTTATTATTTGTCAGAGAAAACGATTGCAAATCTTGAAAGCGCTTTATTTTATGTAAAACAAAAAGGGTTAAAGGCACCTGATTTTAACAAGGAGGACTTTCCAATTCCGGATCTCTCTTACGAAATAGCCTATTTTATAAATGAGCTGGAAAATGGGAGAGGTTTTCTATTAATTCGTGGCTTACCAATAGAAAAGTATACAGATGAAGAAGCAAGCATCATATACTGGGGTCTCGGAGTTCACCTGGGCATCCCGGTAACGCAAAACGCAAAAGGTGATCTATTAGGGCATGTTGTTGACCAAGGTCTCGACATTAATGATTCAAATGTACGTGGTTACCAAACGAATGCTCATCTTCCCTTTCACGTAGATGGATCTGACGTAGTCGGATTATTAAGTCTTCGAAAAGCTAAAGCTGGTGGTTACAGTAGTATCGTAAGTTCCATCGCGGTTTACAATGAAATTCTGGATAGGTACCCAGAGTATCTTGGAATTCTCTATCTTCCATATTTCTTGGATCGTCGTGGTGAGGAAACACCAGGTGAATCTCCTGTTTATTCGTCACCAGTCTTTAGTTATTACGAAGGTAAATTAAGCTGCAGATATAACCGCGGATATGTCGAATCGGCACAAGTGAAAACAGGAAAATATTTGTCAAAAGTTGAAACTGAAGCATATGACTTGATGGATTCCCTCCTTTATGATGAAAACATGCATATTGATATGATGATGGAACCGGGTGATATGCAATTTGTTAATAATTATACTGTTCTTCATTCACGTACTGTATACGAAGACTATGAAGAACCTGAACGCAAACGTCATTTATTAAGATTATGGCTCACGATGCCAAATGGGCGAGAAATTGCGCCAGACTTCGCGATGTTCATTGATGAGAAAACTGGTAAAGCGGGTCGCGGTGGTATTCCGGTACGCGACAAAACAGCTGGAGGTATTGTAGATAAAATGAGGTAATGGGATTAATAAATATAAAGAGTTTCGACAAGGTTAAACACGGAAGATTTACCTTTAAAAACTTTTAAAACACCATTGATTCATGTTAACGGAATAGAAGGGGAGATTATTAATTTGAAAACACCTAAATATTCTTGGATCATATTATTAATTCTTGTAGCTTCAGGTATGATCAACCAGGTTGATAAAATTATCATTGGTTTGGTTTCTGTTCCTCTAATGGAAGAGTTACATTTAAGTCCTTCACAATGGGGAATTGTCGGGAGTTCGTTTTTTTGGTTCTTTACCTTTTCATCTTTCATTCTAGGGGGAATGGCCGATTCAAGAAATACGAAAAAAATGTTTACTTGGATCTCGTTTATCTGGTTAATTGTTCAATTTACCACTCCTTTTGTGTCCAGTCTGTCTTTGCTAGTTTTAACAAGAATGGTCTTGGGAGCAGGAGAAGGTCCTGCAGTTGCTATATCAACTTCAATAATAGGAAAGTGGTTTCCTAAACATAGACATGGTATAGGCTTTGGTGCTGTTCTCTTTGGAGCAACAATCGGGCCCGCGATTGCTTCGCCATTATTAATCTCCTTGATCAATGGATATGGATGGAGATCTGCTTTTATAGCAATGGGAATTGTTGGACTAATGGTGCTAGTTTTATGGTTGATTCTTGGAAAAGAAAGCCCAAAAGAAGTCGGTTCGTATACTTTTGATCAAGAAGATAAGCACTCAATAATTTCTTCTAATGTTTCTTGGCGTCAGTTTCTTCCGTATCTATTATCTAAAAATTTTATTTTTATCGTTTTGTGTGCAGGCTGTGCCTATTGGTTATTGTCCGTTCAAGCTGTATGGTTTCCTGCATATTTTACCGAAATTAAACGTTTTGATGGGGAAATGTTAAAACTTGCAGTGTCTTTACCTTTTCTTTTTGCAGCCCTTTGCCAAATTGTCTTTGCCTTGTTATCGGATTGGCTTTATCGCAAAACAGGAGATATTCGTAAAGCACGAATAAATGTTGCAGGGATTACGATGGTGCTATCCGCTATTTGTTTATTTCTTGCAAATGCCTTTAATTCTAGTTCTATTTCCATTCTATTCTTCATCCTTGCTCCGGGTTTTGCGATTGTTATTCTTTCACTTGCACCCGCCATATTAATGGAATTATTTTCACCCAAAAACATTGGAAAGGCTCAAGGGACCTATGTGGCTCTATCAAGTTCAACAAGCATTATTGCTCCACTAATATTCGGGTATTTTATCCAGTATGCAGGAACAGAGGCAATTGGATATGGTTATGGCTTCCAAGTAACTTCTTTGGTTATGTTCGTAATCGGATTATTGTTTTGGGCCATTGTCCGTCCTGTGAACCAAAATCAGATAAAACCTGAGGAACAAGTTATTGTATAAAAATCATTAATAGGTGAATCAAGGAGGGAAATAAACTATGTGTAAAAATGAAAAGGCCGTTTCTGAGATGGACTGTTGTGTATTGTGTCGTGAAGAATTAGCTATTATGGAGCGAAATCGCAGCAAGTGCTGGAGTTGTCAGGATAAGATAACCGAGACTTACGCTGATGATCATATTGAAGTGGAGGATTAAATAATTCAGTAGTTTCGTAACAGGATTTGAACTATACCCCGGATAACGGACACACATAAAAAAGTGTCCCTTATCGGGTTTTCTTTGTTCAATAGGTTTAAAGAGTATGGAAGGAGGATTTCCATGAGACTCTGAATTTCAGATTAACGAACTTAAAAAGAATCCTACTATCATAAGTGCTTCAGAGCGGCCTAACTCCTAAAATCATGAATTTAAAATAAAAGCTGTTAAGGAATATAATAAGGGGAAATCCCCCTCTCAAATTTTCTTGGAACATGGATTTAATTTCGAAATAATTGGTAAGGAACAACCTAAGCGTTGTCTACATCGCTGGTATGATACCTTTGAAAGGGTTTGGTGAGGAAGGCTTTTCTTACGGAACACAGTGGAAAAGGAAGTATAAGACGCCCTTCTTCCAAGCCACTGTTTGTAGAGGGTTAATTTAAGAATGCCGAAGCGTGAATCAAATTCCTTGAAGCAGAAAATGAGTTTCTAAAAAACTGGAAGAGTTAGAAAGGCGGGCAGAAACAATTGTGGGGTGGATGATTGGGAATGGGGTCACTGCTTACCAATAAAAAGATTAAGAATATAGTAGGTGAGAACAAGTTCTTTGAAAAGCAATTTTTAAGTGGAGAATTGGAAGTAGAGCTTGTTGATTTTACTGAGGGAATGTTTCTTGCTGAAACGCAAGAAGGTGTTTCACTTGATGAAGTGATGGAAAAGACATGTGGTGAAGGGGATCGCCAAAAGGCTTCTATTAAAAGGTAAAGAGATAACACTGCTAATTTCTGTTAGGTAGAGATAGATATTAAAAAAGAGAAGCTTTTCGCCACCTTGAGACGAAGAGCCTTCTCTTTTTTTCTTTTTTAATTCTTAATGATTTCTGATTTTAAATAATGAATATATTTGTTGGCAAAACTGGACAAATGTTTATTCTCTGAACGAACTAATCCTAAAGAAATATTTACAGTCGGGTGATACACCAAATCAATTGGAACGATATCGCCATTAATGATAAGGGGATAGTTTTTCATTACGAAATCAGGAGCAAATGTAATTGCCAAATTTTCATTGACTGCTTGGAGAACTCCATCCATATTATTTGAAGTAAATAAGATTTTCAAGGGCTTATATTTATGAAAGAATTCTTGTACAAAATACTGCATAAATTCACCCTTATATGTCACGAGAGTTTGATCAAGTATATCATGCGGAGTTATAGTACCAAGGATGGCTAAGGGAGAATGCTTAGAAACATATACTTTCTGCTTCCCTTCAATTAATGCTTCAAAAGCTATTCCTTCCATGTTTATGTTCAAATCACTTGAATACGTAATCAGTCCAATGTCAGTCTTGTGCTGTCGAACATCTTTAATTACAGCAGATCCACTTTTATCGGAAACCTCCAAATTTACGTACGGATAATCATGTCTAAACGATGCTATCGCTTTTACCAGGAACGTCATCAATCCAGGTAATGACGAAATTTTTAGTTCCCCCACTTCCGTGGAATTCAATAAGTTAGCAGTCTCTTTTATTTCCTCAAGTTTTTTTTGTACTTCATATGCGAGTTTCAGAATGATTCTTCCTTCATCGGTTGGGACAGCGCCGTGTCCCCGTGACCGCTTAAGAACTTTAATCCCCAACTCCTTTTCCAAGTTAGTTATGGACTGGCTGATGTTGGATTGAGTCACATGTAGATTCTGTGCTGCGATAGACAGAGAATTGTATTTTGCGACTTCTACGATATATAGTAATTGTTCAATATTCATGACTGTTCTCCTTTTTTAAATATTAGTAATACTTACTTACCACATTAAAATCTTTAATTTTATTTAATTATAATTTATTAGTATAATCAATATCAATAATATTTTAAAATCTTTGAATATTCAAAAAACAGGAGGAGAACTAGAATGTCATTGAACCAATTGTTTGATTTAAATGGTAAGACAGCAATCGTGACCGGAGGCGGCAGCGGATTAGGTCGTGTAATGGCACTGGCTTTGGCAGAAGCCGGAGCAAACGTTGTTGTATGTTCACGGCGTTTAGAGGTTTGCGAAGCAGTTGTAAAGGAAATCGAGGCGTTAGGAAGACAGGCACTTGGTCTATCATTGGATGTCACGGATCGGGAATCTGTCGTTCAAGGTGTAGAGAAAGCGATTTCTCATTTTGGGAAAATCGAAATTTTAGTCAACAACAGCGGAACAGTTTTTGAGTCTCCTGCTACGGATATGCCTTTAGAACAATGGCAAGCTATGCTGGATACAAATGTGACAGGAACATTCTTGATGTGTCAGGCAGTTGGAAAACATATGATTAATAACGAATACGGTAAAATCATTAATATTTCTTCAAGTATCGGCTTTAAAGGAGTTGACCCGGAAGCTGTGGATTCTGTTGGATATACAACCAGTAAGGGTGCAGTCATGACTTTAACGAAGGATCTAGCAGTTAAGTGGGGCCGGCATGGGGTGTATGTAAATTCAATTGCTCCTGGAGTTTTCACTACAGGAATGAATAACCCAGAAATACCGGGAACACTTGTACACAAAGCAGGTCCTTTCATTGCCTCACAAGTTCCTGTTAGAAGATTAGGCAGTGACAATGATTTGGTAGGTGCACTCCTATACTTTGCTTCAGCAGCATCTGATTATTGTACTGGACATATTTTGACTCTTGATGGTGGACTTGGGGCTAAGTAAACATTTGGTTGCGTAAATTAACCATACTTAATTGCGATTAAAAAATAACGATTTTACTTAATTCGCAATTATGATTATACTGAATTCAATAATCTTGGACTATTTAATTTGCTTGTTAATGAAAGCGAAAACAATAAGCGAATTTAATAAATATTAATTGAAAGAGGGGATTTTAAGTGAGTAATTTAAAAGATGTAAAAGAAGTAGAAGTATTTCATGCAGGTAATGTTAGCGTAGATGAATTGCCTTGGATTCCATATTTTGGAGATGCGAAATTTAAATTGCTAAAAGCCAACCCTGTTACAGGACAGACGGTTACGTTATTAAGTGTTCCTGCGAAAATGCAGCTTCCGGCCCATTTCCATCCTGGAACAGTCATTGTTTATACCGTCCAAGGGACTTGGAGATATCTCGAGGAGCCTTGGATCTCCAAACCTGGTGACATGGTTTATGAGCCTGCAGGCTCCAAACATACGCCGATAGCAGTAGGGGATGAAGATGTTATCACCTTCAATATTGTAGAAGGAACATTAGACTATTTGGGTGAAGAAGGAGAAATTGTTGCCAGAGACAATTGGGAAACATTCCTGAAAAGATACTATGAACATTGCGCGGCTGAAGCAATTGAACCTATTGATGTGACTAAATTTTGATAGTTGGATTTTTAAAAAAAGGAGAAGCCCGGCGTCCACATGACGAAGAGGCTTCTCCTTTTCTAGGCTTTTTCTTTAAATATTAATAATAATAATTTATACATTAATATTTTTAATTTTATTTAATTAAAACTTATAAGTATAATCATTAACGTAATAATATTTAAAAATTCCCAATATTCTTATTTAACAGATAATTCAGTTAGGAGGAATAATGATAATGACAGCAGAGACGGTTTTGATTACTGGTGCTACAAAAGGGATTGGATATGAATTCACAAAAGTTTTTGCAGAGCAATGTTACAACTTGGTATTAGTTGCCAGAGATTCGGTGTTGTTGGACCAACAAGCCGAGAGTTTAAAAAAGGAATATGGCGTGCAAGTGAATACTTTTGCCGGCGATTTGAGCAGTTATACAGCGGTAGAGGGCTTGTATCGATACTTGAAAAGCGAAGGAATCGACATTGATATTTTGATTAATAATGCTGGAGCTGGCGGATTAGGGTTGATGACGGAATTGGATATTAAAAAAGAAATGGAATACCTGCAGCTCAACATGATCTCTCTCTCGTATTTGACTAGACTTATTGCGGATGACATGGTGAAACGAAAGCAAGGTAAAATTTTAAACGTGGCTTCAACAGCAGCTTTTCAGCCAACCCCACGGATGTCGATGTATGGGGCCAGCAAATCTTACGTCTTATTCTTTACGGAAGCAATTGCGGAAGAACTTAAAGGAACCGGAGTTCAAGCTTCTGTATTATGTCCCCCTTCAACCAAAACGCCGCTTACGCAAGGGTTGGCTTCAACAAGAACAAAAATTTTCATTAAGAACTTAATAGAACCTCAAGTTGTTGCCAAGTGCGGATATGATGGGTTAATGAAGAATAAAACTGTGATCATTCCAGGCTTTAAAAATAAACTCATGGCTAAATCTGTGGGATTGCTGCCAAGGAAATGGGTAACCATCTATTCCCGGAAGCTTATCGAACAAAAAGTTAAACAACATTAAAGCCCTATCCTAGAAAGGGTTGGAGTTTTAAAAAGTATTATCTTTAGACTTACGATGGCAAATGGCTTACAAAGTTTTTCAAAAGATATCATGTTTGGAATAATAAAAATCAAAAAAGGGGGCTAATAATGAATTTTTTATTATCTAAGGAACATCAGATGATGCAAAAAATGGTGCGAGAGTTTGCTCTAAACGAATGTGAACCTACTGCTGCTCAACGTGATGAAGAGGAATACTTTGATATCAAGATTTGGCACAAGATGGCGGAACTTGGTTTATGCGGCATTCCTTGGCCAGAAGAGTACGGCGGTGCAGGTGCCGATTACTTGAGTTATGTGATCTCGGTGGAGGAATTGTCTCGAGTTGACGCTTCAATTGGGACCGCACTTTCCGCACATACATCGTTAGCTGGATGGCCGGTTTACAAGTTTGGAACGGAACATCAAAAGCAAAAATATTTACGGGCAATGGCGGAAGGAAAAAACATTGGTGCGTATTGCTTGACGGAATCTGGATCCGGATCTGATGCCAGTGGAATGAGAACAACAGCCGTTCTAGACGGAGATGAATGGGTCTTGAACGGATCGAAGATCTTTATCACCAACGGAGGCTATGCCGACACTTACATCGTTTTCGCACAGACCAACTCGGCACTAAAGCATAAAGGCATTTCTGCGTTTATTGTGGAAAAGGGCTTCCCAGGTTTCTCGGTAGGAAAGAAGGAAAAAAAGCTAGGCATTCGCTCTTCCTCCACGACAGAGGTCATTTTTGAGGACTGCCGCGTTCCAATGGACAATCTTTTGGGCCAAGTGGGTGAAGGGTTCCAGATTGCCATGATGACTCTCGACGGCGGTCGGAACGGAATTGCTTCCCAAGCTGTTGGAATCGCTCAAGGAGCATTTGATAATGCTGTCGCATTTGCAAAGGATCGCGTCCAATTCGGAAAACCGATTAGCTCACTTCAGGCTATTCAATTCAAATTAGCCGATATGGCCACAAAAATCGAAGCTGCCCGTTTATTGACGTATCAGGCAGCATGGCGTGAGGATCAAGGAATTCCTTACGGACTTCACTCTGCCATGTCCAAACTTTTTGCTGGAGACACCGCCATGGAAGTTGCGGTGGAGGCTGTTCAAGTATTCGGCGGATATGGATACACAAGGGAATACCCTGTAGAACGATTTATGAGAGATGCTAAAATCACCCAAATCTATGAAGGGACTCAAGAGATTCAGCGTCTAGTTATTGCCGGAAATCTGCTTAAAGCATAGAAAAAGCTCAAAATTAACCAATTAAAAACCGGCAAATGGGCTTGCAAACGTGAAAGATTTACTTGTGCTCGAGTTAGAGCCTTGCAGCATGGCAGTGTAAAAAGGAAAAATAAAAAAATTGATGATTGCAATAGGGGATGAAAACCCCATTTTTCTGCAGCTTGGAGTCAGCTAAGGATGCCGGTTATGATGGTACTCCTGTTCCGCTCACTTTCTTGCAAATCATTTATTACCATGGCAGTTATGATTTGAAGAAAAATGGAGGTTTGTTGGCAAAGTGGTAGAGAAAAAGGGCTGATAAAGTAGTTGTGGGTGAAGTACAGGTATAAAACAGTGAAGGTGACATAAAAGTCTTTGGAATTTTTGAAGCGGTTTTGCCATGAAGCGATTTGTAAATCCAACCTTATAGCTCGTTGCCGACCCTAATTGATAGAACACAACCGCTTGAGGAATTGGGGGATGTGCAGGTGCTGAATATTGAGATTATTAACTTCAAATCGGACAGACTTGAAAAGTCGTAATCCTTGATTTGTCCATTGCTTACGGAAATTCAGGTGCCACTCAGCATTTAGCCGTGGTATCTAACTCTAAAGTTCTCGCTGCGATTAACAAAGATCCCGAAGCCTAAATTTTACAAGTAGCGGACTGCGGTATTGTGGGGGATTTGTTTGAGTTGATTCCGCTTCTAACGAGAGAAATTAGAAAAGTATTAGTAAATTCTTAAACAGATCTGGAATAGAACATGTATTACTCCTGATTAATAAGTGAATCTCTTCTCAATAAAAATTCTGCTATCAATGGAATAATTGATAGACAACACTTTTGGAAAGGAAACTGGATATGTTTAAAAAGGTTCTTATTGCTAATCGAGGAGAAATTGCTGTCCGTGTCATTAGGGCGTGTAAGGAAATGGGGATATCTACGGTCGCTGTATATTCTGAAGCAGATCGTGAAGCTTTGCATGTACGTCTAGCAGATGAAGCCTATTGCATTGGACCACACCTTTCATCCAAGAGCTACTTGAATATGACAAATTTGTTAATAGTTGCTCAAGTATCACATGCAGATGCTATCCATCCTGGCTACGGATTTTTAGCAGAAAGTGCGGAGTTTGCCAATATATGTATTGAAAACGATATCATTTTTATTGGACCATCACCTGAGGCAATCAGTAAGATGGGGGCGAAAGCGGTAGCGAGGGAAACGATGGAAGCCGCTGGCGTACCAATTGTTCCAGGTACGGATGGGATTATTGAAGACATTGAGGAAGCTGAGTTTATTGCAAGAAGTATCGGGTATCCCGTTATTGTTAAAGCCACTGCTGGTGGTGGTGGAAAAGGGATGCGAGTCGCTGAATGCGAGGAAGAATTAAAAAAAGCAATTTCAATGGCACAGCAAGAAGCAGCTACTGCTTTTGGTAATGCAGGTGTTTATTTAGAAAAGTACATTGAAGAGCCTCGACACATTGAAATCCAAATTATGGGTGATTCCTTTGGCAATGTCGTGCATTTAGGTGAACGTGATTGCTCAATCCAGAGACGTCATCAAAAGCTAATTGAAGAAGCGCCATCCCCTGCACTTGATGAAGAACTAAGGACGAAAATGGGTGAGGCGGCATTAAAAGCCGCGAAGGCCGTACAATATTCAGGTGCAGGGACGATTGAATTTTTACTAGATAAACATAAAAACTTTTACTTTATGGAAATGAATACCCGTATTCAAGTTGAACACCCAGTTACAGAACTTATAACAGGAGTAGACCTAATCAAAGAACAATTACTAGTTGCTTCAGGTCATAGGCTATCTGTCAAACAAGAAGATATTCATATCAATGGCTGGGCCATCGAATGCCGGATTAATGCAGAAAATCCTGATAAAAACTTTATGCCATCCCCTGGGAAAATTCGATTATACCTACCTCCAGGTGGATTTGGAATCCGAGTCGATAGCGCAGTTTATCCAGAATATACGATTTCACCATTTTATGATTCGATGATTGCCAAATTAATCGTACATGGAAAGAATCGGGAAGAAGCAATTGCAAGGATGAAGCGAGCCTTAAGCGAGTTCGTAATTGAAGGAATTGATACAACAATCGCTTTCCACCTTCGCTTATTAGAACATCGGGATTTTAAAGCTGGTAATTTTAACACGGAATTTTTAGAGATGAATGATTTAACGGCTTCCACTAAGTAACTAGAGGTGATTTGAAGTATTCAGTAGCACTAGATTATTTAGTAAAGTGAAGAGGTAATGGTGGAAAAACAATTTTTGGGAATTGTTGATGAGAATGACCGGATAATCGGGACTGAGAAATCTGAAATGAGTAAGAAAAAATAACAGAAAATAAATTATAGAAGGAGTTTTTATTATGTTTAAAATGAATGACATTAAAGAATTAATTCGGGCAGTGGACCGTTCTTCAATTGGAGAATTAACGATTAAAGGTGAAAATGAGCAGCAAATATCGATTAGTAAACAAGTGAATGTCGGACAAGTAACGCTTATCGAAGAAACACAAGTCCCAGCGACTATTCCTGTTGCACCTGTGAAAGTTGAAGCCGCCCCCATTCAAAAGCAGGAAGGAATACAAACACCATCGACAACTACTGAGGAAACATCGGTTCATAAAATTATTTCCCCAATGGTGGGAACATTTTATGCGGCTCCATCACCTGATTCTGATGTCTATGTAAGAGTGGGAGATCAAATAAAGGAAGACACAGTGCTATGTATTGTGGAAGCCATGAAGCTTATGAATGAGCTGGAAGCGGAAGTTAGTGGTGAAATTGTTGAAATCTTTGTGGAAAGCGGTCAGGTTGTTGAATATGGTCAGCCCTTGTTCCTCGTAAAAACAGCATAAGCAATAAAATTTAAACATGATAGGAGAGGACTCACAGCATGGATATGTTCGATAAAATCGAGATTATGGAAGAGCGACGGGAAAAAGTGAAGCTGGGGGGCGGTTATACACGGATTGATGCCCAGCATGAACGCGGGAAGCTTACTGCTAGAGAGCGTATCGAAATATTAGTGGATGAAGGAACATTTGTTGAAATAAACCCATTCATAGAAAATCGCGGCCTTGAATATGGATCAAGTGAGGCTCCTGGAGAAGGGGTTGTTACAGGATACGGTAAGGTTGGTGGGTGCCTCATTTTCCTTTTTGCTCAAGATTTTACTGTTTTCGGTGGAGCCCTTGGCGAAATGCATGCGACGAAGATTACCAAAATCATGGATTTAGCAGCAGAAAATGGAGCACCTATAGTCGGGTTAAATGACTCAGGTGGAGCACGAATTCAAGAAGGTGTTTTATCACTAGACGGATATGGACACATTTTCTATCGAAACTCCATTTATTCAGGCGTAATCCCACAAATATCCGTGATTATGGGACCCTGTGCCGGGGGGGCTGTTTATTCTCCTGCGATTACAGATTTCGTTTTCATGGTAGAAAAAACAAGTCAAATGTTTATTACAGGTCCAAAGGTAATTGAGTCGGTAACGGGAGCAAAAATTAATAGTGAGGATCTAGGTGGCGCGTCCGTTCATTCCACAATAAGTGGAAATGCCCATTTTACTGGACCAACAGAAGAAGATGTATTAAACCAAGTCAGGAGATTAATTGGCTACTTGCCATCAAACTATGAAGAAAAGCCACCTTACAAAGAGCCAGTAAATAAAATTCCTTTAGCTGAAAGAATCGATGAACTACTTGATGTTGTCCCGATTGATGGAACGAAGGTTTATGACGTGCGTAAGGTGATTCATTTAATTGTCGATGATCAAAATTTCATGGAAGTTCAGCCGAAATTCGCTAAAAACATTGTCGTTGGCTTTGGCCGTATAAACGGCGATACAGTCGGTATTATCGCAAATAATCCGAAGATGATGGCTGGTGGACTTGATATTGATTCATCTGACAAATGTGCTCGCTTTATCCGATTCTGTGATTGCTTTAAGATTCCTCTAATTACATTTGAAGACGTGAGTGGGTTTATCCCAGGAATTCAACAAGAGCATGGCGGGATAATCCGGCATGGAGCGAAAATTTTATATGCCTATTCGGAAGCTATGGTTCCCAAAATTACCGTGATTCTTCGAAAAGCATATGGTGGGGCTTACGTTGCCTTAAACAGTAAAGCAATCGGGGCAGACTTAGTATTTGCTTGGCCTAATGCAGAAATTGCGGTTATGGGACCAGCTGGAGCGGCCAATATCATTTTTGCAAAAGAGATTAGTGAAAGTATAGATCCGGAGGCCTTTAGGCAAGAAAAAATAAATGAATATCGCGAACGCTTTGCCAATCCTTACGTCGCATCAGCTAATGGCATTGTTGATGATGTAATTGACCCGAGGGATACGAGAAAAAGTATCGCTAGTGCATTGGAAATGCTAAAAAACAAGAAGAAAGCATTACCTAAGAAAAGGCATGGAAATATCCCTTTATAAATCTTTTCTTTAATAGGTTATGAACTACCTATATTAATAGAAGAAAAACGTGTAAAGACGACAAATGAAAAAAACGCCTACCGTTAAATGGTTTAGAAGGGAGAGAGCGATAGCATGGTGATTGATGCTTACCGCAACTTAAAATGGATAAAAAATTAGTGGACCAATTTTCAGAATTTGAGATCCCAAGTTATGAACAGTGGCGTGACCTAACAGAAAAATCTTTAAAAGGAGCTTCTTTTGAAAAAAGACTCATTACAGAAACATATGAAGGAATTTTACTTCAGCCGATGTATCGAAAGGAGGATGCCGCCAATCTTCCCTTTCTGCAGTCTTTGCCAGATATGGCTCCTTTTACTCGCGGCACTAAAACGCTTATAGATGGATGGGAAATCAATCAGGAAATCAATGTTGGAATACCTACTTCTTTTAATAAAGTAGCACGGCATGACCTTAGCAAGGGTCAAACCTCATTAAATATTGTCCTTGATACACCAACGAAACGTGGAATAAATGCGAGTGAAGCTACTTCAGAAGTAGGGAAAGCAGGACTATCGATTTCAGGGGTAACCGATATAGCCGATGCACTAAAAGATATTGACTTAAGTATAGTTCCTATTCACGTAGGTGCTGGGGCAAATTCATTGCCAATCCTTGCTTTGATTATCGCTCATCTAGAACAGTCCGGACGACAAGTGGAGGATTTACATGGGTGTATAGGAATGGATCCAATCTCGGAACTGGTAGCAAGTGGAACATTGGCTTACGAGTTGGAAGATTGTTATATATTGATGGCAGACATAACAAAATGGGCAAATGAGAATACCCCCCATTTACAAACAGTTCTAATCCATGGAAATGTCTATCATGACGGTGGAAGTAGTGCGGTTGAAGAATTAGCTTTTTCCTTATCAACAGGTGTTGGATATTTACAAGCACTAACTTCCCAAGGAATTGATATAAATAAAGCCGCCAGCAGTATTCGTTTTTCGTTCTCAATCGGATCCGGTTATTTTATGGAAATTGCCAAACTTCGGGCCGCAAGGACTCTTTGGGCCAGAATTGTAGAAACGTTTGGTGGGAATGAAGAAGCCCAGAAGATGACGATGCATGCCCGAACATCTGCATGGACAAAAACTGTTTTTGATCCCTATGTGAATATGCTGCGTGCTACAACAGAAGCATTTTCTGCAGCAGTCGGTGGAGCTGACAGCATTCATGTTAGTTGCTTTGATGAAGCGATTCAAAAGTCTACCGCTTTTTCGCGACGAATTGCACGGAATGCCTCCATTATTTTAAAAGAAGAAGCTCATATTGCGCAGACAATCGATCCAGCCGGTGGCTCTTGGTACGTAGAAGTACTGACAAATGAGGTGGCCAAAAAGGCATGGGAACTTTTCCAGGAAACAGAGCGAAAAGGTGGGATTATCCAGACATTAATAAAAGAATTCCCACAAAATGTGGTTCAACAAACAGCTTCAAAGCGAGTGAGGAACATCGCTCACCGAAAAGATATTTTCGTTGGCACCAATATGTATGTGAATTTGGCAGAAAAAGAGGTAGATTGGATAGCGTTAAATGAAACGCCCCAAATTAATGATCATATTAATCAAGTAGTTGGCCGAGCACATATATCGGTAGGAAGTTTATCCGTAAGCTCAAATAAAACAGAGACCGCGATCCGAGCAGCAAAACAAGGTGCATCGTTAGGTGAAATAGCCAAAGCAACAGGTAGGAAGTCAGAAGCTGCGGTTTGTGTTAAAGCAATCAAGCCAACCAGAGGTACACTTCAGTTTGAAGAACTTCGTCAATCCATTGATGAAATGGCACAGAAAACTGGAAAACGACCGATTATATTTCTAGCAAACTTAGGACCTATTTCAGATCATAAAGTGCGAGCAGATTTTGCTGCAGGATTTTTTGAAGTAGGTGGTTTCGATGTTATTCAAAACAATGGATTTGGTTCTATAAAAGAAGCAGCCGAGGCAGTCGTTGCGTCCATGGCAGATTTTGTAATCATTTGTGGAAAAGATGAAGACTATCAACAAGCTGCCATTCCACTTGCAATGTCTATAAAAAAAACAGATGCACAAATAACCGTATTATTAGCAGGAAAGCCTAGCGAAGTAGATGAAGTCAGATTTAAAGAGGCTGGAATAACTGAATTTGTTCATGTTGGCTCCAATTGCTATGACATATTAAGTCAACTTCTACAGAAGAAAGGTGTGGCTGTTTCATGACAAAACCAGATTTTACCCAAGTAGCATATACAGATGAAATAGAAGGAGAATTTAGCGAGTGGAGTAAACATGCCGAGAAAATTTCTGATATGCATTTTGATAATTTAGCTTTTCCGACTTATGAAAAAATTGATGTTAAACCTCTTTACACAAATATGGACACAATAGGAATGAATCATTTGGATTATATGGCAGGGATCGCACCATTCTTTCGAGGTCCCTACCTAGCTATGTATAAATCACAACCTTGGACGGTTCGTCAATATGCTGGCTTTTCTACGGCGGAAGAAAGTAATGCGTTTTACCGCAGAAACTTAGCTGCAGGACAAAAAGGGCTTTCGATCGCCTTTGATTTAGCTACACATCGTGGGTATGATTCGGATCATCCTAGAGTCGTTGGCGATGTGGGTAAAGCCGGCGTTGCCGTTGATTCCATACTAGACATGAAGATTTTGTTTGATGGAATTCCATTAGACCAAATGTCTGTTTCAATGACGATGAACGGAGCTGTCCTGCCAATCATGGCTTTTTACATCGTGGCTGCTGAAGAACAAGGAGTACCCCAAGAGAAGCTTTCTGGAACAATACAAAATGATATATTAAAAGAATATATGGTTCGTAATACGTACATTTATCCTCCAGAACCGTCAATGAAAATTATAGCAGATATCTTTGAATACACATCCAAGCATGTGCCGAAATTTAATTCAATTAGCATCTCCGGTTATCATATGCAAGAAGCGGGGGCTACGGCCGATATAGAGTTGGGCTATACCCTTGCAGATGGATTAGAGTATGTCAAAACAGGTTTAAAAGCAGGGATTGATATTGATCGATTTGCTCCACGTCTTTCCTTCTTCTGGGCAATCGGAATGAATTACTATATGGAAGTGGCTAAAATGCGCGCAGCTCGTTTAATTTGGGCGAAGCTAATGAAAAGGTTTTACCCGAAAAATGAAAAGTCGTTAGCACTTCGAACCCATTCGCAAACATCTGGATGGAGTTTAACAGAGCAAGACCCATTCAATAATGTTTCACGTACCTGTATTGAAGCGATGGCTGCTGCTCTTGGTCATACACAATCCCTGCATACGAACGCACTGGATGAGGCGATTGCCTTACCAACCGATTTTTCTGCCCGAATAGCTCGAAATACCCAATTATACCTTCAGGATGAAACGGGGTTAACCAACGTATTGGACCCATGGGGCGGCTCCTATTACGTAGAGTCACTTACGGCTGAATTACTTGAAAAAGCCTGGGAACATATTGAAGAAATCGAAGCACTTGGCGGAATGGCAAAAGCTATTGAAACAGGCCTGCCAAAGATGAGAATTGAAGAAGCAGCTGCTAGAAGACAGGCGCATATTGATTCTGGTAAAGAATCGATCATTGGAGTGAATAAATACCGTTTAGAAAAAGAGGATCCGCTTGAGATATTAGATATTGATAATACTGCTGTCCGTGAAGCGCAAATTCGCCGCTTAGAACAGCTCCGGGCGGAAAGAGATAAAGCAAAGGTAGAGGCAGCACTTCAAGCGATTACAAAAGCGGCTGAAACTGGAGAAGGCAACCTCTTAGAGCTAGCGGTAAATGCAGCTCGCGCTAGAGCGAGCCTAGGAGAAATTTCGAATGCATACGAACAAGTAGTAGGGAGACATAAAGCAATTATTCGTTCTATTAGCGGAGTGTACAGTGCAGACTTTGGGGAAGAGGAACAAGTGAAAATTGCCCGTGAAATGTCCGATCAATTTGAAGAGAATGAAGGCCGGCGCCCCCGGATTATGATTGCAAAGATGGGACAGGACGGACATGACCGTGGAGCTAAAGTGATTTCGACTGCATTTGCAGACCTTGGTTTTGATGTTGATATTGGTCCCTTATTCCAAATCCCAGAGGAAGCAGCCTTACAGGCCGTGGAAAATGATGTACATGTTCTAGGGATGAGCTCTCTTGCTGCTGGTCATAAAACATTACTTCCTCAAGTCGTGGAAGAGCTGAAGCGTTTAGGCCGTGAAGATATTGCCGTCGTGATTGGCGGTGTTATTCCTGCTCAAGATTACAGTTACTTAATAGAAAAAGGAGCAGTTGCCATATTTGGACCAGGAACGGTTAACAACAGGTGATAGAAGAATTAAATCGTCGCCTCGGATTGGTTACTTAAATGACAGAAAAAGAAAGCATTCAATCCAAACAACTCTTACCGTCAAGACGAATCCACCTTACGGTTGATGATTATGTGCAGGGTGTGATGAATGGAAATCGTGCAATTATTGCTCAAGCGATCACCTTAGTTGAAAGCAATTTACCCAAACACATGGAAATGGCACAAAAAGTGCTGAAAGAACTGATTCCATATACAGGGAAATCAATTCGAATCGGCTTTACAGGCGTTCCTGGGGCTGGTAAGAGCACGTTAATTGAATCCTTTGGTATGATGCTCTGTGAGCAAAATCACCGTGTAGCGGTTTTAGCCGTTGACCCAACTAGCAGTGTATTTAAAGGAAGTATTCTAGGTGACAAAACAAGAATGGAACATCTTTCTCGCCACCCACATGCATATGTTCGACCGTCACCGTCAAGCGGGACTTTAGGAGGGGTCACTAGAAAAAGCCGTGAAACCCTTCTTATTTGTGAGGCAGCAGGGTAAGACGTAATAATCGTCGAAACCATCGGAGTCGGCCAAAGTGAAATAACCGTCCGGTCCATGGTGGATTTTTTCCTAGTTATTATGCTGACTGGTGCAGGGGATGAGCTACAAGGAATGAAAAAAGGGGTGATGGAATTAGCTGATGCTATTTTCATTAATAAAGCGGATGGCGAAAACAAACAAGCTGCCATGAATGCAAAGGTGGAATACAATCGCCTCCTTCATTTCTTACAGCCAATTACCAAGGGTTGGGAAACCAAAGCATTTACTGTATCTGCCTTAACAGGGGAAGGCGTATCTCACATTTGGAAGGTCATTCAGAAATATAAACAAGTTACCAGTAGGAATGGATTCTTTGGAAAAAGAAGAAAAGAACAAATGATTGACTGGGTTCATTCTATGATAGAAGACCAATTAAAGGCGAGATTTTATGGTAATCCATCGATGAAAAAAAACATGACTAAAATGGAAGAATTGCTTTTTAACGGCCATACTTCTCCCACACTCGCAGTCCAACAATTATTCAACATTTATGATGAAAATGGCTAGGAAAAAGAAGGAATGGGTACGCAATCAATTGTACTCCTGCAACATTTATTTTGACGGTTAAAGTTAATTAACGGAACATTTAAAATATACAATATACCGTTGATTAATATCATGTCCGAACAATGGTATAAAGTCAGAAGGTAAAATAAAAATGGAAAAGATGTATTCGGTCCATCAAATCGAATCAAACAACCTTCAATAAAGGAGAATGAATTATGAGTCATGTTTATATTTTAGGTGGAGCCAGGACGCCATTCGGGAGTTTTGGAGGGGTATTAAAGGATGTTTCTGCCATCAATCTTGGAGTTATCGCAAGTAAAGGAGCCATTGAAAAAAGTAATATTTCAGTTGATGAGGTTGAGCATGTTTTTGCAGGGAATGTGATACATACTTCGAAAAATGCCTCCTATCTATCCAGGCATATTGCTTTGAAAGCTGGGGTTCCAATCGAGAGCCCCGCTTTAACTCTCAATCGTTTATGCGGTTCTGGATTGCAAGCGGTCGTATCGGCAGCTCAGTCGATTATTTTAAAGGATGCTGATGTCGCCCTAGCACTGGGCACCGAAAATATGAGCCAATCTCCTCACGTATTACGAGATGTCCGCTTTGGTACGGGTTTACAGGCTCCACAAATGGACGACATGCTTTGGGAGACTTTGAGCGATGAATATATAGGGTGTGGGATGGGAGTAACAGCGGAAACTCTTGCTGAAAAATATGAACTAACCCGAGACGATCAAGATAGTTTGGCTGTCCAATCACACCAAAAATCAGCAAAGGCCCAGCTGACGGGGCGATTTCAACAAGAGATTTCCCCTGTCACGATATTCACCAAAAAAGGAAAGGAAATAACCATTTTAGAAGATGAACATATTCGCCATAATGCTTCAATTGAAGCATTAGCGAAACTGAAACCAGCCTTTAAAAAGGATGGGACCGTAACGGCAGGTAATGCAAGTGGTATAAATGATGGGGCAGCTGCCTTAATACTTGGAAGTGAATCCTTCCTACAAAAAAATCACAATGTGAAACCACTGGCAAGAATCATATCCTGGGGGATTGCGGGGGTAGACCCAAATATTATGGGCATTGGACCAGTTCCTGCTAGTCAATTAGCTTTACGGAAAGTAGGACTCAATATTGAAGATATCGATTTGTTCGAAATCAATGAAGCATTCTCTGCCCAGTATCTTGCAGTAGAGAGAGAGCTTGGATTGAAACGGGAAAAAGTAAACGTCAATGGCGGAGCAATCGCATTAGGTCATCCAGTCGGGGCCAGTGGAGCTAGAATTATATATTCATTGGCCCAAGAGTTAAGGAATCGAGGAAAGAAATTTGGACTAGCCTCCCTCTGTATCGGAGGAGGACAAGGAATCTCAGTAATCATTGAGGCTCTATGAACATGTGAATAAAATAAAACGAGGTGATGGTTATGAATAGTTTACAGCTACAATTCAGAAATAAATTATTTGGAGCAGCCTCATAATTCTTAGATGAAAGGATAATGAGATTCTATGTTTCTAACAGGTCATATTTGCACCAGGATCTAATGGTAGGCCTAAAAGCTTAAAGGACCATCTCAGATGGTCCTTTAAGCTTTTAATAATCAAAGTTGATGATTTATACTCACATTATCCTTACAAATAGATTTAGGCTATTAGTTTGATTCCGCATTTGTGAGTTTTTATAGGTCTTTTGTCAAACAAGTATGGATAAGCATCTTTAAAATCATATAATTGATTTTTTTTGGAAGAGTTCGACATAAGATAACGACTCATCCTGAGTAGCCTTACTTATATTACTTAGATATGTCATCTATAGTAAGTTGATAAAACTTGTCTTACTAATAATTAATTTAGTGATTTTTTTTTGAATTAAAACAGATACCCATTTAAACCTGTGCCGAAAAGATCGAATTCAGGATCTTTTGACTGAGTTGTTGGAGGGGCGTCGTATCGCTCATTAGGAGAGTTGATAGCAGCTTCACCTTCAACTGACTCTACAGAGGTTTCACCATTCTCTTTATTCAATGGGTTTTCAATCATACTCATAATCATCTCCTTTTTTATCAGATTAACGAAATTATTAATTCACTAAATATTTTAATTTTATGCTAAAAAATATGACGACGGGATGCGGTGAAATGACCTGTTAAGACCTTGTATGCAACAAACAAGGAGTTACTCCCATTATCTAAGGTATACTTCAAGAAATCATGGTAAATTTTAATTCCAAAAATAGTGAAATAGCATTTAAATTTGAGTTAGTTGGGCAAAACCATACAGATATTATTCAAAATTCCAATAAGGAAAATTACGATATTGCTATGATCCATGAATCTTTAATGAGTTAAATAAAGAAAAAAATATTCGGTTTGAACATTTTCTGACGTATATGTATTGCAGTGTGTAAAAATTCACACTTTTATTCCTTGTTAAAGACTAATATACGATAACCATGATAAAAGAACTGATGTAATAATAATGGCAATAAGTGGACGTATTGCTTTTGTCCGTAATTCTTTCAAGCAAATATTTAATCCTAATCCAGTCATTGACATTGTTAACATAAAAGATGTGAAGTCTGATATATAAGACATCACTTTTTGTGATACTAATACCTTATTACCAATGATATAGCTTCCCACGAAACTCATAACGATAAAGCCAATTAAAAACCATGGAAACTCGAATCTTGCCTCCCCTTCCATTTTTCCTTTCTTTTTCATCCAAAGCATGAGGATAAAGCAAACCGGAATTAATAGGAATACTCGTGTAAGTTTGGCAAGTAATGCGTGAGCAAGAGCATCCTGTCCTGCCGGGGCAGCAGCTAATGCAACATGGCCTATCTCGTGCAGGCTGATTCCAACCCAATTTCCGTAGTTAATAGGACCAATTGATAAAAAAGGATATATTAACGTATAGATTATTGAAAACACTGTGCCGACTAATGCGATGATGCCTACTCCCATAGCCGTATCTTCATCTTTTGCTTTTATAATTGGCGATACGGCCGCGATGGCAGCCGCACCACAAATGCCTGTGCCGAGACTTAATAATAAAGAAAGATTAAAATCTGCCTTCAGCCATTTTGCAATGATCATAAGAACAGCAATTGAAAAAATGATCGTTATTGTCCCTCTTAGCAATAGGGGGAAACCCTGATGAAATATCACAATCATGTTAAGCTTTAAACCATAAAGTATGATGGCAAATCTCAATAGTATTTTTGATGAAAATTGAATACCAGTACGTAATTTTTGTGGATATCCAAAAACCTGTCTGTAAACCACAGCTAGTAAAATGGCACACGCAAGAGGACCAATATGATTTAGACCTGGCAACGCTGCCAAAATAAAACCTAACACAGCTATGATCAATGTAAAACCAATTCCAGAAATCAAAGAAACATTTAGCTTTTTTTTCGCTTTTTTTTGCTTATTTGGACTGGGAGTTATTAACGCTTTTTGTTCCAATCTTTTTCAACCCCTTAGTTGGATTATTTATAATTTATCGTAACTAATGTTTTACAATAAGGAAAATAAATGATTATTATAGTTATAATAAGTAAATACGATAGTGAGAAGGGGAACATATGGATCAACTATTATCTGTATTTATATCTGTAGCTGATAAAAGAAACTTTTCCAGAGCAGCGGAAGAGCTTCATTTGACTCAGCCTGCAGTCAGCCAGCAAATTCAACAGTTGGAAAAACATGTAGGGGCAAAATTACTTCTGCGAACAAACAAATCTGTCCAGCTAACTAAAGCAGGAGAAATAGTCTATTTACATGCTAAAGAAATAACAGGTTTATATAAACGAATGTCAATGTTAGTGAATGAATTAAATAACGAGCCAACAGGATCATTAAAAATTGGTGCCAGCTATACCTTTGGAGAGTATGTATTACCACATATACTTGCAAGAATGAAAAACCTATTTCCTAATATCTTCCCTTCGGTACAGATTGGCAACACAAGGGATATAGCCAAGGCAATCACAAGTCATGAGATTGATGTAGGAATTGTAGAGGGGGAAATTTCTCTTCGAAATATATATATAAAATCGGTTTCCACCGACAAAATGTATATCGTGGCAGGGGGGAAATATCCAATTTATTTCAATAAGGAAGTTACAAGGAGACAGGTGGAACAAGAGAATTGGATTGTCCGAGAAGAAGGTTCTGGTACAAGAGAGGCAACAGAAACATTATTTCAATCTTTACAAATATGTCCTTCCAAGCTAATGGAGTTCGGCAGCACACAACTTATAAAAGAAGCAGTTGAAGCCGGGCTTGGAATTAGTTACTTATCTGAACTTACTGTAAAAAAAGAAAGAATGCTTGGTACCATTCAAGTATTAAATGTAAAAGGGACACCGATAAAAAGAAATTTTTCAGTTATAACAGAATCTGAGGAATTGCATACGAAATCTATGAACTTATTTATTGAATTAATAGAAAAATATCTAGAGAACCAATTATTGCAATAGAACTATTTGATATATTAACAAAAATATAAAAACCCCGGATAAGGGACAAACATAAAAAAGTGTCCCTTATCCGGGGTTTTTTATGTTTCAATAAGTGTAATGAGAATGGACGGAGGGTTTCTATGAATAAGAATATATATACTGAATTTTTTCTTTAAGTTTGTCTTCAGTCTGGCTGAGGGTACATTAGTATCGCAGTGTTTTGTGTTAACTAATTGTATTCTTAAAAAGGTTCTTGGCGGGCAAGGATCTGGATTGTTCAACTCACAAAATGTGCGCTTCTTAGCTTAAGAATAGAAAATGTTAAAATACGGATAGTAATAAATGATGCACATAAATCTTTCTCTTTGCATAGGGTAGGAGGGTATGGTATATTAATTTTTGAGGAGGGATGGGCAATGGATGAAATGATGAATGGGCAAGATGCGATTAATGAAGAAGAATGCTGTACGACCTCTTCCCACGGCCGAAAGAGTCATCACTCAGAAGCAGTAAAAAAGAACTTAACGACCCGGTTAAATCGAATTGAAGGTCAAATCCGCGGTATAAAGGGTCTTATTGAAAAAGATACGTACTGTGATGATGTGATCACCCAAATAGCAGCTACACAAAGCGCGATGAATAGTGTGGCCAAGATTTTATTGGAAGGGCATCTAAGGAATTGTGTGGTTGAACGCCTGAATGAAGGAGATACAGAGGTTATAGATGAAGTGCTTGTAACGATACAAAAATTAATGAAAAAATAAAGGAGCAGTGGATAAAATGGAAAATGTAACATTGAATGTAAGTGGAATGTCTTGTGGTCATTGTGTGAATGCAGTTGAAGGGAATGTAGGAAAACTTTCGGGTGTTGAAAGCGTAAAGGTGCATTTGGATGCAGGAAAAGTAGATGTAGCGTTTGACAAGGAAAAAGTATCACTTGAGAAAATAAAAGAAACAATCGATGATCAAGGCTACGATGTCGAGTAAGTTATGAGAGTGCTGTTAAGCACTTCTTTTTTACAAAGAAATATACCCCATAGCGGTATAGGGAGGCGGGATGAAGTGAGCAGCCAAATAAAAGAAACAAGTTTACAGATTTCAGGAATGACTTGCGCTGCCTGTGCAAACCGAATTGAAAAAGGGTTAAACAAAATGGAAGGCGTTGAGGAAGCCACCGTTAATTTGGCTCTTGAGAAATCGGTTATTAAATATGATTCGGAAAAAGTAAGCAACCAGGACCTCGAAAAGAAAATTCAGGATCTTGGCTATGATGTAGTAAAAGAGAAAAAGGAATTTACGATTACTGGCATGACCTGCGCTGCCTGTGCAAACCGAATAGAAAAAGGGTTAAATAAGATGGATGGGGTGAGCATGGCTAATGTCAATCTAGCGCTTGAAAATGCGACCGTCGAATATGATCCTTCCCAAGCCTCCCCAATTGACATCATTCAACGGGTGGAGAAGCTGGGTTATGGGGCGATCATTAAGGAAGATAAAATGGAATCCGTGAATTTCCGGCAAAAAGAAATACAAAAACAAAAGAATACATTCATCTTTTCAGTCATTTTATCATTCCCATTGTTATGGGCGATGGTAAGCCATTTTAGTTTTACTTCGTTTATCTATATGCCTGATTTCCTCATGAATCCTTGGGTGCAGATGGCATTCGCAACCCCGGTGCAATTTTTGATTGGAAAGCAGTTCTATGTTGGAGCTTATAAAGCCTTGAGAAATAAAAGTGCCAATATGGATGTATTAGTCGCGATGGGAACATCCGCTGCCTATTTTTACAGTGTTTATCAGGCGATCATCTCGATGGGTTCCCATCACAATACGGCACAACTTTATTTCGAAACAAGTTCGATTCTTATCACCCTCATACTTTTGGGTAAGCTGTTTGAAGCAAAAGCAAAAGGACGTTCTTCCGAGGCCATCAAAAAATTGATGGGGCTTCAGGCCAAAACGGCATTGGTTCTAAGAAATGGGGAAGAACGGGAAATACCACTTGAAGAAGTCATCGTAGGGGATACGATTTTGGTGAAGCCGGGTGAAAAGATCCCTGTCGATGGCAAGGTAATCGAAGGGAACTCTGCCGTCGATGAATCCATGTTAACGGGTGAGAGCATCCCGGTCGATAAAACAAACGGGGATACTGTGATCGGTTCAACATTGAATAAGAATGGGTTTCTCAAAATGAAAGCGACTAAAATAGGAAGGGATACAGCTCTTTCCCAAATCATTAAAGTCGTCGAAGATGCTCAAGGTTCGAAAGCGCCGATTCAACGGCTTGCTGACCAAATTTCCGGTGTTTTCGTTCCCATTGTTGTCGGAATCGCCCTTTTAACTTTTCTGGTTTGGATGATTTGGGTTAACCCTGGAGAATTCACACCTGCTTTTGAAGCGATGATTGCAGTGCTAGTCATAGCCTGCCCATGTGCTTTAGGCCTGGCCACTCCCACCTCTATCATGGCAGGGTCTGGAAGGGCTGCCGAATTCGGGATCTTATTTAAAGGCGGGGAACATCTGGAAACCACCCACCATATTGATACGGTCATCTTGGATAAAACGGGAACGGTAACGAATGGTACCCCTGTGTTGACAGATGTCCTCATTGAGAATGGTATGGAGGAAGAACAGTTTTTATCATTAATCGGTGCAGCTGAAAAACAATCTGAACACCCTCTTGCTCAATCAATCGTTCAAGGAATTCAAGCAAGACAGATTTCACTTGCAGCTGTTGAGGAATTTGAAGCGATGCCTGGATACGGGATTAGAGCTGTGGCGGATCAAAAAGTGATATTCATCGGAACCCGTAAATTGATGAAGCAAAATAACGTGGATATTACTAAGGCGCTAACAGCGATGGGAGAATTTGAAGAGCAAGGGAAGACTGCAATGCTCGCTAGCATTGAAGGGGAATATGCAGGACTCATTGCTGTTGCGGATACGATAAAAGAGAGCTCACTAGCGGCGATTAAAAGGTTAAAAGCAATGGATATCCAGGTCATCATGATAACCGGGGATAATCAAAGAACAGCAAATGCCATCGGCCATCAAGTTGGCATTGACCATGTAATCGCAGAAGTCCTACCTGAAGGGAAAGCGGAAGAAGTGAAAAAACTGCAGGCCGCCGGTAAAACAGTGGCAATGGTCGGCGATGGGATAAATGATGCGCCCGCGCTGGCACTAGCCGATATAGGAATGGCAATAGGAACCGGGACGGACATAGCCATGGAAGCTGCCGATATCACTTTGATCCGGGGTGATTTGAACAGTATTGCAGATGCCATCCTCATGAGCAGGAAGACGATGAAAAACATCAAACAAAACCTATTCTGGGCATTTGCCTATAATGTAATCGGAATACCAATTGCGGCAATCGGACTGCTTGCCCCGTGGTTAGCGGGTGCTGCCATGGCCTTCAGTTCTGTGTCAGTCGTATTGAATGCACTTCGCCTTCAACGGATAAAGCTTTAAAGGTCATGTAACATATATAGAAGAAAGTTGTACTGACTACGGGCGTATGAATTTTAATCATCCAAATAAAGCCGATGATTCCTTCACAAGAGGACCATCGGCTTTCATCTGGAATGAGCGGCAATGTTACTGCAACTCCTAAAGGTTGTCAAACCGCTTATTTTAAACAGTAAAATACATAATCTGTTGGTGCCCCATTCTCACCTTGTTGATGGAGCATCGCTGATACATTACCGCGATGATAGGTCCCATGATTCACTACATGATGGATGAGGTCGGCAAGTACAAACTCACAAGCTCCCATTTTCGGATGTTCGGTTACAATGGTCCGTTCAAGATCAGGCTGCGAATTAAGAAAATTGTCATAATCCTTTGCAAGTTCATCATATGAGGATTCCAGTTCATTTAATGAGATTCCTTCCACTTCTTTCCGCCGCTGTTCAACTTTTTTAAAAGTTTCTTGAACTGTGCTTCCTTTCATTATCTCCAACCAGGTAATATCTGTTGCGTAAAGGTGAACAAGGACTTCCTTGATGGATGGAAAGACACTTTTTATCGTGTCTCCATAAACTCCGTCCGGTAATTGTTTTAGTTTTTGGAACACTTGCTGATTAGCCCAAACATGGTAATCATACATTTTCTTGGCACGGTTATTTTCCATTTTTTCACTCCCTTCAATTGTTACATTTCCTTTTCGACATCATTTAAAGAATTCCTTTATCAAAGGCTGCTTCCTAATCTGATAATTTGTCCATGCAAATGCTTCGTTTTCTACATACCATGATAATAGAAGCTATCCTACTATTGTTATTACGTTAGATTGCCATCAAAGGGTTAAAGAGTGTGAAAATTCACATTATTTTCAAATATTGTTAATATGATAATAACTCTTATCGAGAGGTGGAAAAAAATGAAAGCAGATGCCGTTTTTGAAGGTGGGGGGGTCAGGGGAATTGCTTTTATTGGAGCAATTCAAGCAATGGAAGAGGAAAATGTCGAATGGGAAAGACTTGCTGGGACATCAGCAGGAGCAGTAATAGCTGCACTTTTGGCTAGTGGCTATAAAAGCCATGAAATTAGAGAACGGTTTAGTGAAATCAATTACTCAAAGTTTCGAGGCAGGACAATTCTGAATCGAATTCCCATTTTGGGCTTCTTTTTGGAACTTATGGTTCATCTTGGGATTTACAAAAACGATTATTTGGAGACATGGGTAGATTCACTTCTTTCAGAAAAAGGGATAAAGACATTCGCGGATCTTCCAGATGGAAAGTTGAAGATCATTGCTTCTGATGTTTCGAATGGAAAGATGCTTATTTTGCCAGATGATTTGGACCGCTATGGTATGTCTCCTGCTGATTTAAAAGTTTCAACTGCTGTTATGATGAGTGCCTCCTTACCATTTTTCTTCCGTCCGGTTATTTGGAAATCAAAAGACCGGAAAAAATCCTACATTTTAGATGGTGGTTTACTTAGTAACTTCCCGATATGGATATTTGATACCGACAATCCTCGTTTTCCAACATTCGGATTCCATTTTGTGAAAGATGAAGTTAACATAGGCGGGGTTATCCCAACGCCCATCCACCTTTTCAAAAATATATTTAAAACGATGCTCCAAGCCCATGATTTACGACATATGAACGAAGAAACGATTGAACGCACGATTCAAATTCCTGTTGGCGGCATCAATGCAACGGATTTTGAACTGAATGAGGAAGAAATCAACTTTCTCTATAAATCAGGCTATACTTCTGCAAAAGAATTTTTGTCGAATTGGGATTTTGAACAATATAAGGTCAAACGCTTGCAAAGAGTCAAAAATGAGTAGGCGAAATATACCTCTATCATTCGTTCCAAAAGGGGGAAAGAGGGGACAAGGAGCTGTTACAACGGCTCTTTTTCTTATTGAATGAACGAATCAATCATTTTACATGAGGCATAATTGTCTTGAGCTTTTTAAAAGCAATAAGCGTTATTGCGATATCGTAAAATATTAATATTTTGATATTGCTTAACAAATATTATGAAAGTATTTAAATGATGAGGAAATGAGACATTTAAAAATTATTAGAAGTCATAATAAATAGTATCTTTTACGACGTCTATGTGAACCAGTAAAAGAATTGTCCGAACATAAAAAACTACTTCTTTCGAAAAAAATCTTGACCGAGACATATTCCAAGTTTGAATGAACTCGTAAAATCCCACAGCTTATAAAAGAGGTAATGATAATTTGAATAATGATTCTTCAGACCCCTGTTTTTTATATATTTTTATAAAAATATAATAAATATAGTTATATTTTCACACTCGTGTTAATATAAAGTGGTAGATAATACCTAATCATGGAAAGGAGAGGATTTTATAAACAGATACAGAAATCGGAACTGTTCCCGCCTCAGCCTTCAGCCTTAAACCTTTGTCCTTCAGTCTCTACTTAGATCACTCCATAAACAGCATCTTCTATGAGAGAATTTATTTCTTAAATGTAGGAAAAATGTTAAGAAAAAATCTACTAGAAGGGGAATAGAATATTATGAAATATATATATGCCTTTTCATTATCGTTGATTATTTTATTTAGTTTTGTAGCTCCTTCCTTTGCAAGTATAGAGGTTAGCAACGAGACATCGACACAAGAAGTAAACGAACATGCCTATTCTTTTAATGAACTAGAAATAATAAGTAATACAATTTTACCGGAGCAAGAGATTGAAAATCTATATAATGAAGTTATGAGTATTAATACACTTAACTCTAGTGGTATAACTGCATATGGACCTATTTCAGGTGGATCAACAAAAACTGAAATAGCTCCTATTTATAGAACCTACAAAAATACCGGTGTAAATGAAGCCAAAAATCTAATTTTTGCATATATGATGAAAAGGATTCCTGAAAAATTGACAGATAGTGTATTCGCTAATTGGCTTTTTGTAAAGTTAAATAGCTGGTCCAAAATTAGTCCAACTTACGTTGGTTCTTGGGTATCAAGTTCATATAGCATTGTAGAAAAGAAAAGAAATTATCATGCGACAGTGGTTCATTATGGCAAAAGTAATTACACATCACCTAAATCAGTTCAATATTTCCAATGCAATTACTGGTTTGGGAAATAATAAATCGAGGAAATGGGGAATAAGATGAATTTGAAAATATTATTGAGAATAGGTATCTTTTTATTATTTTCTTTTCTTATGATTTTTGATTATTTCCCTCATCTCGTTCTCAAAGACATTCCTAAAACTGCACTGACAATTGGAATGGTCCCATTAGCGGTTGTCTATATTGTCATTAATCGAAAGACTGAAAAAAATTGTGAAAATTCATTAATTGGAGAAGCAGTATTTATTTTTTTTATGTTAGTGCTAATAGGTGTATTAACGGTAATGGGCGGAAAATCTACTGTAGGAATCTCTTTGAATAATCCAATGTTGTGGTTTGTTTTATTATTGACAATCGTTGATATGACCGTAAGATATAGGAAAATGAATGCTTAGAAAACGCTAGACTTATGAAATTGGGGAATTTCCCGACGAAAAACAGCCAGTTTTCCAACAGTTTTTCTAGTTCCTGGCTTATATGTAAAGTTTTTGGTGAAGTGATCCAATGTTTAAATGCCGTATTTATTATTTCTTTCCTCATTGTCTCTATTTTTTTTTGTAGCAGTCCAATACTGTTCAATAAAAATCCCCTCAAAACCTAACTGGATTAATACTTCCTTTCTCTGAATACATATCTTTCACTAAATCATAAATGAAAGAGAAATCAATGGCAGTCTCCATTTTACGAACTCAATGGTTCGCTGGCACCAGTGGGTCTAAAGAAATCATTCCAGTTGATCTCGCTGAATGAATCATTTTTAGAAAGCAAACTCATCATCTCAAGTTTTAATAAATCTATTTTAAAACAAAAAAGACTGTAGGCAAAAGGAGTATTATACAAATTTTTAAACATAGTTGATTGGAGCGGGTGTGAGAGACTCCTGCGGGAATAACGAGTCCAAGGGAAACCCCACAGGCGCAAGTGCGCCGAGGGCGGACCGCCCACGGAAAGAGAGTGCCCTACGTTCCAATCAACTTCCAAATTTGTACAAGCAAAAAAAATTGTAGACAAATTCTCGAGTTTGTCTACAGTCTGAGGCATCCATTCATTTTGGATGCTTTTTAATTAGGAAGAGTGACGATGTTAAAAATTATCCTAATGATTTAACGGATAATACATAAAAATTAGACCACGAGTCCAAGAAAAATATAAGAGGTAAGAGAAGCATGAACTACATAGTGATGATTCCATGAAGTATTAGTAGAAAAATCAATCAGGCTTTATTCCGCTTTTTAGACATATTCTAAATCATTTGGTTCTTTTTCATATGTAAGTAAATTCAACAGTTCATCTAGTTTCTGGCTTTTATGTAATGTTTTTGGGGCAGTAAATCCATAAATCAATCCGGTGGTTATTAGTTCTTTCCTCAATATCTCAATTTTTTCAAATAATGCTTCCATACTCTCCAATGCAGAATCCTCAAGTGCTTTCTTTTTTTGTTATGAAACTATTATTACATAAATTAGGATGTTTTTAAACAAAAAGTGAGTATTCACTTATAAAAATATTGCTGAAGCATTATTGTCCGATTACAGATGACTATGATGAGTTCTAAACCTTCCTTTGAATCAAGGTTTCCTTACTGCGGTGGGATCCAACCAAGTAATGGCGATCTTTCTTTTATTCCATTATTTCGCTGTCTTCTTTAGGCTTTTATAGTTTTAAAGGTTTATTGTAAAAATAGCCCATGGAAGTTATTTGTAACGATTAAATAAATGATTCGTTAAGAGAACTAGGCTGAAAGACTGTCGTTATATGTAAAAGTTTGTAGGTCTATGTAAATGTATGAGTGAATCAAAACTCTTTTTGTATTCAATGGGTATCATAAGACCTGCCTAAAAATTCCTAATTTATTGATTTATTGATTTACACATCTTCATACACCTTTAAAAATGGCCTTCTATACTTGAACCAGATTCAAATAATAGGAGGGAAAGATCAATGAATAATGAAAGAGCAATGGATGATTTAATTAAGAATTGGAGCGAATTAGGTAAGAATATGGACCGCCGAAATTTTATCCAGGGAGCGAGTAAGCTTGCCGGACTTTCATTAGGTCTTGCTCTTGCCCAATCAATGGGCGGTATTGAAGTGAATGCTGCCCCGAAATTCAGTGATTATCCATTTACTCTCGGTGTTGCTTCAGGAGATCCGCTCTCGGACAGTGTCGTTTTATGGACAAGGTTGGCACCGGATCCGTTGAATGGAGGGGGAATGCCAAAAGAAGCCATTTCGGTTAAATGGGAAGTGGCAAAGGATGAGAATTTCAGAAAGATTGTCCAGCAAGGCAAGGAAATAGCCAGGCCGGAACTTGGCCACTCCATACATGTGGAAGTAAGCGGGTTAAAACCTGATAAAGTCTATTTTTACCGTTTTAAAAGCGGCGGGGAAGTAAGTCAGACTGGGAAAACGAAAACACTTCCGCCAATAGGTTCAAGTGTTTCGAGCTTGTCATTCGCGTTTGTTTCATGTCAGCAATTTGAGCATGGTTATTATACGGCCTATAAACATTTGGCAAAGGAAGATCTGGATATTGTCTTCCACCTTGGCGATTATATATATGAATATGGACCAAATGAATATGTTTCTTCTACAGGTAATGTCCGTGTACATAGTGGACCAGAGATCATTACACTTGAAGATTATCGGAATAGATACGCACAATATCGCTCTGATACCCATTTAAAAGCGGCACACGCAGCTTTCCCATGGGTGGTGACTTGGGATGATCATGAAGTTGAAAACAATTATGCAAATGTCATACCGGAAAAAGGACAATCGGTAGAAGCTTTCATCAAGAGAAGGGCCGCCGCTTATCAGGCTTACTATGAGCATATGCCCCTTCGTAAATCATCATTGCCTAAGGGAGCGGATATGAGGTTATACCGAAATTTCACATATGGCGACCTGGCCTCTTTCTTTGTATTGGATTCACGTCAATACCGGGATGATCAGGCAAACGGTGATGGAAGTTCACCGCAAACGCCTGAGTCACTTGATCCGAAACGGACATTACTAGGTCCAGAGCAGGAACAGTGGCTAACTGACAATCTATCAAATTCAAAAACGAAGTGGAATGTTCTGCCTCAGCAGATTTTCTTTGCACAACGAAATTATGGAACACCAACCGCCCCAAAATTCAGCATGGATTCCTGGGATGGTTACCCGGCTGCACGCGATCGCTTAATTGATGTAATCAAAAGCAACCACCTGGAAAATCTGGTCGTATTGACCGGTGATGTACATGCAAGCTGGGCCGCCAATTTAAAGGTGGATTTCGATGATCCAAATTCAAAGATTTTCGGAGTGGAGTTTGTCGGCACTTCGATCACATCTGGTGGAAATGGTGCGGATAAGCGTGCGGACACGGATAAAATACTAAGTCAGAATCCGCATATAAAGTTCTTTAATGATTACAGGGGATATGTACGGTGCAAAGTAACACCAGAACAATGGAAGGCGGATTACCGTGTAGTCCCATTCGTGACAGAACCAGGTGCGGATATATCGACAAGAGCATCTTTTGTTTTTGATAAGGATCAAACAGGGCTGCGAAAGGTTGCTTCAGCAGCGGTTATGGAAGGTGTACAAAAAACGAACGAAGTTGAGGAAGATCGAACACGTGCCCATAATCGCGCACATGAAAAACAAAGAATGAAAAGTCAGGGGAAAGTGACTAATTGATAGGGAATCCTTATGATGCTTGACAGGAATATAGTGAAGAAAAATGAGAAGATCAAAGGAGTGAGTAAGAATGCTTTCAAATATAGGAATACCCGGTTTGGTGATTGTCCTTGTGATTGCACTGATTATTTTTGGACCGTCCAAACTGCCGGAAATAGGCCGTGCATTTGGCCGGACATTGTCCGAATTCAAAAGTGCAACCAAAGGATTGGTGAATGATACAGAAAAAGAAGAAGAAAATGAGAATAAAGCTGCATTAAGAGCTGTTAAAAAAGAGGGATGAAGTAAATGAGATAGAGCGGGCGGAAAGACTCGCCTGCTTCTTTTCATGATAATGGTTAGAGGGGAAGCGCTATTTGCAAAATGGCAAATAATATGTCTAAAAAGGGGGAGTGAAAGTGGAGAGTAAGGATTTACACGTTATTGAGCATATGGAGGAACTCCGAAGCAGAATCATTAAAACACTGATAGGTTTTGTGGCTTTTTTCATAATGAGCTTCATATTCGTACAGGATATTTATAATTTACTTATTAAAGATTTGGAAGGAAAGCTTGCCGTACTCGGCCCGAGTGAGATCCTATGGGTATATATGATTATCGCTGGGGTTTGCGCAATTGCTGCAACGATTCCGTTAGCAGCCTATCAGTTATGGCGCTTTGTGGCTCCAGCTTTGAAACCGGAAGAGAGAAGGGTTACATTTCGCTTCATACCCGGACTGTTCATTCTATTCATCACAGGTATCTCATTTGGATATTTTGTGTTGTTTCCAATAGTGCTGGGTTTCCTAACTTCCCTATCGGCCGGGCAGTTCGAGATGATGTTCACTGCGGAAAAGTATTTTCGCTTCATGATTAATTTGATCTTACCTTTCGGAATTTTATTCGAGATGCCGCTTGTGGTCATGTTCCTGACCAGATTAGGCATCATCAATCCAACAGTGTTGAAAAAGTCTCGCAAGATTTCTTATTTCGTCCTGGTCATCATCTCGATCCTGATTACGCCTCCAGATATAATTTCGGACATTTTGGTTATCGTCCCTTTGCTTGTGCTTTATGAGGTGAGTGTACAGCTGTCCAATATGGTTTATCGCAAAAGGCTTATGAAAGATGAGTCAGCATTATCCGTGACATGAAAAGGATAATCACAGCCTATTGAAAGTAACATTTCTTGGGAAATAATTAATGGAACAATAAAAAGTTGAGGGGGGTCCCCTCAGCTTTTTATTGTGGGATAATACTTTTTGGGAATGATAGGGGGTATGCTTTTGCATATTTGCCTTCTAACCAATGTGATTATGTAAGGGGACGTAGTTTTACTATGTAAAAGCCTTCTACTTGTCCAACCCTGAGGAATTTTAATCATTTAAATCAAAGGTTTTGGGGTTTCAAGGTAATCACAAGTTACATGTACAGAAACTCTGCAATGTCTAAATGATTATGTAGTAGACATGAACATCTTCAAGTTTTAAGGGGATGTTTTATTTTTTTATTTTGAAGGAGAGAGGATTCTGGTTAGCGAATAATTGTAATCACTTGAACAGAATAATGGATTCTTCGTATTAGCATTCCAAAATATCGAAAGGTGAAAGGTTCGAATCTTATTATCGTTCAAGTATAAATATATATTTAGGGGGGGGAAGAGCATTATCAAAATATCGAACAGGATGGTGAGAATGTATGAAGGATTTATTGAAAATTATCGCAGGAAACATTTCCATGACCTTTGCTTATGCTTATTTAATCGTCCCCAATGAAATCATCAATGGCGGGGTAACTAGCTCGGCATTATTATTGAATGCGTTATTGGGTTATAACATTGCCATGCTCGCCAATTTGGTTACAGGATTACTGTTAATCATTTGTTTAGTTTTTCTAGGGAAAGAGTACTTTTTTAAGTCGATCGTAAGTTCCCTTAGCTATATGGTATTTTTTAATTTTTTTTATTCATTGAACATTCAGTTTAATATGAATATCGTTTTAGTGATCTTCATTTCGTCGATTTTGATAGCGATAGGATATTATTTATGTATAACTGCAAATGCCTCCACTGTTGGCTTTGACGTGATCGCCTTAATTTTACATCACAAAAATGAAAAAATAGATATTGCTGCGACAATAAGGATTATTAATCTTATCGTACTGATATTGGGCCTTCTGGTTTATGGTTATGCATCGATTGTTAAGGGAATTGCTTTTACATTGCTTTTTTCATATCTTTTAAAGAAAATGCTGGATAGGAAGCAAAAGGCAGTAACGTCAGCTACGGAAAGTGTGTTGGATGAAACACCAAAGGTAAATGAAGTAAAATAACTAAAATTGGAGACTTAATGGACATCGTTTTTTATTTGAAAATTTTCATTTTGTTATCTAAATATTCTGATTTTTAAATTGACTTTAAAAAAATCAGAGTGTATTATACACATAGAAAGTGGTACTAACATCATGACGTAGTGATGTTAGATCCGCTTCGTTTTTCAAAATAGCCTTAAGGAAGGAGGATTAGTGATATAGAATCTTAAGTTCATAGCGTCATACCCTGTGTTGTTTGAAAATGCCATGTTTCCAGTTCCCACTATCTTTGTGAAAGTGTAAAGGACAGGCAGCTGAAAAGCCTGCTTTACATTTAAGTAGCGATTATCTTAGTTGATTCCCCAAATTATTGAAAGTTGGTGGAGGGTATGAAACATCAACAGGAAGAACTGAAACCAGGTCTGAAACAAAGACATTTAACGATGATATCTTTGAGTGGTGTCATAGGAGCTGGTTTATTCGTAGGAAGCGGTATCATTATTGGTCAAACGGGCCCCGGGGCGATATTATCATATGTTTTGGCAGGCTTGATCGTTGTGTTAGTCATGAGGATGCTTGGGGAAATGGCCACAGTGAATCCTAATACTGGATCTTTTGCGGTTTATGCAAGAGAGGGGATAGGTGAATGGGCCGGTTTTACAACAGGTTGGTTATATTGGTTCTTTTGGGTTATCGTAATTGCTTTGGAAGCAACGGCTGGAGCAGCAATCATTCACAGCTGGCTTCCTTCCGTTCCCGTCTGGGTCATTAGTCTATCATTGATCATCCTATTGAAAATGACGAATATTTTTTCCGTAAAATCGTTTGGTGAGTTCGAATACTGGTTTTCAATCATTAAAATAATCAGTATCATACTATTCTTGTGCCTGGGGGTGGCCGTGATATTAGGGTTTATCCCTACGATAAAACCACCTGGCACTTCCAATCTTTTAAACTTTGGCGGGTTTATTCCAAATGGGCTAAGTTCTGTGCTTGTTGGTGTTGCAATCGTTTTTCATGCATTTGTTGGAGTGGAGATACCAGCGATTGCCGCGGGTGAAACCAGTGATCCGGTTAAATCAGTTAGAAGTGCATTGAATAGTGTGGTTTGGCGAATCCTGATTTTCTATATCGGGTCCATCGCCATACTGGTGACGCTATTACCTTGGAATTCGGCTTCTTTGCTGAAAAGTCCATTTGTTGCCGTACTTGAAATGCTGGGAATCCCTTCTGCTGCCCTGATCATGAATATAGTGATTCTCATTGCATTGCTATCTTGTTTGAATTCGGGATTATATACGAGTTCACGCATGTTATTTTCACTTGCACAAAAGGGTGACGCCCCAAAGCTATTTTCTAAAGTGAGCAAGAACGGTGTCCCTATATTTGCTGTAGTCGGCTCTACTATATTCGCCTTCATCAGCACCATTTTCAGTTATGTTTCACCAGATAAAATCTTTTTCTTTTTAGTGAATTCCTCGGGCGGAGTCGGAATTCTTGTTTATCTGGCCATTGCGGTTTCCCATCTCCGATTAAGGAAGAGAATGGAGAAAGAGAATCCCGGAATATTCAAGATCAAGATGTGGTTATTCCCGTATTTGACTTATGCAACCATCATTTCCATGATTTCCGTGTTAATATTAATGGCTTTTATCGATTCGCAGCGTCCGCAGTTCATCTTTACCATGCTATTTAGCTTGATCGTTATTTGTTCATTCTTTTTCATTCGGCGAAAAAAAGCGAAGTATTTGGAGAATGAATTAAATATTGCTTCTGGTTCCCCTAATTCTGAAAAGTTATAGCTTTGGCTCTACACCATTGGTTTAATTTAAGGTTACTTCTATGGAATTCCTCAGACAAAATTCTTCAATTCACTAATCAGCTAGAATATGATTCCAATAGAAAAAGAGAATTGTGCCAATAAGTGCTTGGTGCCATCTGTCTTTTAAATCATGAAGGAGGTATTATGTTGAATGATTTCCGTGTAATAACCAGTGGAGTTGTCCTTGGAGCCATGTTGCTGTCAGGCTGTGGCAATTCAGCTGAACCGGACGAGGCTCAACAAGAAAAAAGTCCAGTCATGAATGAAAATCCGGAATCAAATACGGGTGAAGCCCAAAATGCGGAGGTCATTAAAAAAGGTGTCGGCGATGTGATTCAATCCATAAAAGGATTGGAATCAGAATTAAGTGCGGAAGCGGATCCAGAGAGAATTCAAGAAATGGGAAAAGAAATGAGTTCTGTTTGGGATTCGATAGAAAAGCAAGTGGAAGATGAATACCCGGATTGGTATGAAAGGATTGAGAAAAACCTTTACCCATTAATTGGGGAGTCAGGGAATCCGGAAAAGGACCTTGAAAAGATTAAACGACTCTCTGAAGCTACAAAGGAAGATTTACAGTTATTTTTGGAAGAAGTTAATTGAATTCTCTTTATACCCTGGTTTAGCAAGTTAGGTGATTTTGGAGGAGGTAAGATGAGGAGGGGAGCATAGATGGAAAGGGCAAAAGAATGCAAAGAGGTTCAAGCAGTGATATTCGATTGGGCAGGAACGACGGTGGATTATGGTTGTTTTGCACCGGTCCAAGCATTTGTCGAGATATTCAGGATAAGGGGGATAGATATTACCGTTAAGGAAGCAAGGGAACCTATGGGTTTATTGAAAATGGATCATATTATGGAACTCCTGAAAATGAAACGAATCTCTAATTTGTGGAGTGCTAAATTCGGGAAAGAACCGGACGAAAGAGATCTAAATTCATTATATAATGACTTTGAGGCTTTGCTTTTTAAGGTTCTAAAGGATAACGCCAAGCCAATACCCGGGGTAATTGAATTAGTCAGCCGTTTAAGGCAGCAAGGAATAAAAATCGGTTCGACAACGGGGTATACTCGTGAAATGATTGATGTTGTTAAAGAAGAGGCGGAAAAATGGGGCTATCAACCCGATTCCATCGTTGCGTCCACCGAAGTGCCTACAGGTAGGCCTGCTCCTTGGATGTGCTTTAAGACGGCGATGAATCTCCAAGTGTATCCACTCAGCAAAATCGTTAAAGTGGGTGATACGATCAGTGACATCAAAGAAGGAATTTCTGCGGGAATGTGGACTGTTGCCGTATTGAAGGGCGGCAGTGAGATCGGCCTTTCAGAAGCAGAAATCAGTGAAATGGATCCTTATGATCTGCAAAAACGGATGAAGCATGCAGAAAACCGTTTTTTGAATGCAGGTGCCGATTTCGTAATTGATGAAATAGGTGATTTATTGGAGATCATCGATAGAATCAACTACAGATTGACTGAAAAAAAGGATATATTTATTGGTTAAAAAAGAGTCAAATACATGTGTTAGTGCCTATGACAGACAGAGATTTTAAATTAATTCTAAATATTCAAATTATTTATTGACTGTTACGCATAATGGTAGTATTATACATCTTATAACTGGTACGGACGTCGTAACGTCATTATCAGAAATAAATTTAATTAAGGAGAATGTGCTATGGTCGAAACAAAAATGTTAAGAGGTACGAAAGTAAAAATGACACCAAGTGAAGCCATCGTTGAGACATTAGTGGCCGAGGGAGTTAAACATATCTCGGGAATTTTGGGATCTGCTTTCATGGATATGCTTGATTTATTGCCAACTGCAGGCATTCGTTTCATTGGTGTCCGCCATGAACAAAGTGCAGCACATATGGAAGATGCTTATTGTCGTGTCTCTGGTGTTGCAGGAGTTGTCATCGGGCAAAACGGACCTGGAATGACGAATATGGTCACCTCTGTCGCAGCGGCCAATCAAGCTCATACTCCAATGGTGGTCATATCACCTTCAGCTGGTACACCAACAGTTGGATGGGATGGTTTTCAGGAATGCGATCAGGTTTCCATCTTCAAGGCAATCACGAAAGAAACGGTTAGAGTGACACACCCAGGACGGGTCGCTGATTGCCTAAGGACAGCGTTTCGGATTGCCTATGCCGAGAGGGGACCGGTTTTATTCGATATCCCTCGTGATTACTTCTATGGTGAAGTGGAAGATCAAATACTTCAACCACATCAATATCGCGTGGATGAAAGGGGCTGCGGGTCTTCTGAATCCTTGGATAGAGCGGCAGAAATTTTAGCCGAGGCACAGTATCCGGTGATCATTTCCGGTAGGGGAACGGTTGATTCAGATGGCATTGAGGAAATTAAGAATATGGCAGAATATTTAACGGCTCCGGTAGCTGTCTCATATATGCATAATGATGCTTTTCCTGCTGATCATCCATTGTCAGTCGGCCCAATCGGTTACATGGGTTCAAAGGCTGCCATGAATACACTTAAGAAAGCGGACGTCATATTGGCGGTAGGCACAAGATTATCGGTATTTGGAACGTTACCATGCTATGACATTGATTATTTCCCTAAAGATGCGCAAATCATCCAAATTGATATTAACCCAAGGCAAATAGCGAGGACGCACCCTGTGGAAGTGGGGATCATCGGAGATGCCCGCGAAGCGAGTCGTGAAATCTTGAAACGGTTGAAGGCTAATAAACCAAACCTAAAACAAGAAAAAGAGCGGATAGTAGAAGTTACGAATGAAAAACAAAAATGGGAAGAAGAATTGGTGAATCTTGCGATGATCGATGGAACCCCGATCAATCCGCGTCGGGCCCTATTGGAATTGACAAAAGTGTTGCCTGAAAATGCCATCGTTACTACAGATATCGGTAATGTATCTTCAACTGCAAACGCTTACTTGAAATTCAATCAGGGACGCAGGCATATCGCTGCGCTTACATTCGGGAATACTGGATTTGCATACCCATCTGCACTAGGTGCCAAATTAGCTGAGCCGAATACGCCTGTTATAGCCATTGTTGGAGATGGCGCGTGGGGCATGAGCTTACATGAAGTGAGTACGGCCGTTGAAGAAAACATACCGGTCATAGCATGTGTCTTCAATAATAATGCTTGGTGCGCAGAGAAAAAGAATCAGGTCGATTTTTATAATAACCGTTTTGTAGGGGCCGATATCCAAAATCCTGATTTTGCAGAAGTTGCCCGATCAATGGGTGCTGTAGGTATTAGGGTGGAAAAAGCAGACGAGTTAGGCGCTGTCATTGAAAAAGCAATAAAATCAAACAAACCGACTGTCATTGATATACAAGTGGATGGAACACAATTGGCTCCGCCATTTAGAAAAGATGCATTAAAAATGCCTACTAGATTATTAGAAAAATATTCTCATTTAGATCATAAAAACTGGGATAAATAAGAAAAGGTGATAGGACAGCTGCGATGACTTGATGAACGATTTGGGTCATCGCACCATCACCAATTCACTTTAAAAGGTCTGTAACAGCATGGGAACTTAACTTAGTTGCATTCAATGAATAATAAGGGGGTTTCAAAAGTGAAGATGGAAACTGAAACGAAAGACCTTGTTCAAATGGATAAAGACCATTTATGGCATGCGATGCATCGCTATAATGAGAAGGATGCTCCCATGATGGCTACAGAAGGATCCGGCTCATGGTTCACAGATACTAAAGGGGATAAATATTTAGATGGTGTCTCCGGATTATGGTGCTTGAACCTTGGTCACGGACGAAAAGAGATTGCCCAGGCAGCCTATGAACAAATGATTAACTTATCTTACTTCCCTTTAACATTAAGTCATAAGCCGGCAATCGAATTATCTGCAAAAATAAGTGAACATTTAAAGGGCCCTTATACAACTTTTTTTACGAACAGCGGCTCTGAGGCGAATGAGACAGCTTTTAAAATAGCCAGGCAATATCATTCCCAAAATGGAAATCAGGGTAAATACAAGTTCATCTCAAGGTATAGAGCTTATCATGGCAATACTTTTGGCGCGCTCAGCGCAACTGCACAGGCTAATCGGAGAGTGAAATATGATCCGGCGGTTCCAGGTTTCCTGCATGTTCCACCCCCGTACAGTTATCGAAGCCCGTTTGGGGAAAACGTTGAAAACTCCGATTTGCTTGCAGCTGAATATATCGATCAGGTCATTAACTTTGAAGGAGCTGAAACGGTAGCGGGTGTTATCCTTGAACCATTCATCTCTGGTGGCGGGGTCCTTATTCCTTCAAAAGAATATTTAACGAGGGTTTCGGAAATCTGTAAGAAGCATGATGTTCTATTAATTGTGGATGAAGTGGTTTCAGGTTTTGGAAGAACCGGAAAAATGTTTGGGTTCATGCACTCAGATGGGGTTCAACCGGATATTGTTACGATGGCAAAGGGTTTGACCAGCGGTTATCTTCCACTTGGAGCAACGGCAGTGAATTCCAGGATTTATGAGAAGTTCAAAGACAACGGAAATTTAAATCATTTCAGGCATGTGTCAACATATGGAGGCCACCCTGCATCTTGTGCAGTTGCGCTAAAGAACATTGAAATCTTGGAAAATGAAAACATCGTTCAACGAGTATCTGAACTTAGTGAATCGACACTAAGCGCGCTCTTTGAATTGACAGCCCTGGATAAAGTAGGGGAAGTTCGGGGAGTTGGGTTTTTATATGGCATTGAATTAGTGGAAGATAAAAAGACAAAAACGCCTGTTTCCGAAGAGTTCATGGGTAAAATAATCGGGGCTTGCAAGGCAAAGGGACTTATCATCGGACGTAATGGTGATACGGTTCCTGGATATGGTAATGTACTCATCATTGCACCGCCTTTATCTTCGACCGTTGAAGATTTACGCTTTGTCATAGAAACGGTTAAATCCGTTTTATGTGAATTATGCTAATCAAAAAGAGGATAAGGTTTAGGGTGCTATCTATATAGAAGAAAAAAATGAAGATGGGCATGATATGTCTAGCTGATTTGACATCCATGTCCATTTTTTCATTTTGAGTCTAACAGTGTGGGAAAACTGGGGAATCCAAAACAGGAGGAAATATGCAATCACAACTAAGGTTATTGGTGGTTCTGGCACATCCCGATGATGAGTCATTCCTGTGTGGGGGAACCATTGCTAAAATGTCTGAGCGAGGTGTTCAGATAACTTTACTATGTGCGACAAAAGGTGAAATGGGCAGACGAATGGGAAATCCCATTGTAACAACAAGGGAGGCATTGCCAGAACTAAGGGTGGAGGAGTTAAAAAGAGCTTGTGAAGAATTGGGGATCAGTGACCTGCGATTTTTAAACGTAAGGGATAAAACGATTGAATTTGAAAGCTTCGATTTATTGGCGGAGAGAATCGTAAAGGTGATTCGTGATGTTCAACCGGATGCACTAATTACATTCCATGAGAAATACGGGGGGCATCCAGACCATTGTGCGATTGGCCGTGCTGCCGCATTTGCTTTCTTAAACTCCGGTGATCCCGATTTTTATCCAGATCCATTATTTCCAGCTATTAAGGTTCATAGTTTGTACTTTGTCCTTTGGCATGCTTTTTATGATGAATGGTTAAAGGAAAACGGGCCGGGCAGTGTCACAGAAGTTAATATAGCAGGGACTTTAAAGAAAAAAATCCGTGCCTTAAGGTCACATCGTTCCCAGACTTTAGCGGTTCCTGAATTGTGGACGAATCAAAATCCAAGCTTGCCTTTTTTAAAGGAATCCGAGTATTTTATCAAAGGGAATTCACTTCCTAATCTAGAAGAAACCGATTTTTTTCAAACGATTGAAAGGATGGGATGATATTTAGTTTATCTGGAAAGGGGGAAGGAATGTATGGAATTAGAAAAATATGAGCCATTGGAAGAAACACCTCAGGTGCAGCAAAACCCACTTCAAAATAAGGTGCTTTTGTGGCTGAGCGGTATCGCTTTCACTTTTTTCATTGCCCTCTTAGGCTTGGGGCTGTCGAAGATTTCAGGATTCGATCGAATCGGTCCACTTGCATGCTCGATCATCATTGCCGTGATTTATCGTCAAATTGCGGGATATCCAGAAAAGTTCCGGACGGGAATCGAATTTTCCGCAAAAAAACTTTTGCGTTTTGCCATTATTTTATACGGATTGAAATTAAATATCGATGTGATTTTTAATCAGGGACTGCCATTATTGGTACGTGACATAGGGACAGTAACATTCGCCATAGTCGTGATGGTCCTGATTGCAAAGTGGATTAAGGCAGATTCTTCCATTTCCCTTCTTCTTGCTGTAGGAACCGGGATATGCGGTGCAGCAGCCATCGCGGCAATATCTCCAATCGTGAAAGCGAAGGAAGAGGATACAGCCATAGGCGTCGGGATAATCGCTTTAATGGGAACCCTTTTCTCCATTGTTTATACACTTTTACGTCCGATCCTTCCGCTATCTGCTTTGGATTATGGAATCTGGTCTGGAATCAGTCTTCATGAAATCGCCCATGTTGCTTTGGCAGGAGCACCGGCTGGTGAAGATGCGCTAGCGATTGCACTCCTCGCCAAATTGGGCCGTGTCTTTTTACTCATCCCTTTATGTTTCATTTTTATGTATTGGATGAAAAAGCGAACATCCGGGAAAATGGGCCATGATGCCAAAATTGATTTTCCATGGTTCCTCGTTGGTTTTATATTCATGAGCCTAATAGGAAGTTATGTGTTTGGAAGTTACATTACGGTTTCACCTCTCGTAATGGATGGCATTTCCAAAGCTACTACATTTATATTGACTATGGCCATGATCGGTCTTGGACTGAATGTTAGCCTGCAGGCACTGCGAACAAAAGCCATGCGTCCTCTTTTGGCCATGACCATTACCTCTTTGCTGCTTTCCATAATTTCGTACTTTATCATTTAATATATAAGCTTTCATATATGCCTGAAAATGTGATGAAGGTTGCATATAGGATAAGCCCTGAATACATAGAGCTATTCAGGTTTTTTTTATTCACTCGAAGGAAAACGGTATATGAACGCTGGAAACTCAACATAATCCTAATTTAAGGGAAAAATTGAACGCTGGCATGTTTGAATATTATAACTATTTGGTTTACAATATAAGAACTGATACGAACATTATGATGTCTTTTTCTGTTTGGAGGAAATTTTATGGAGCTAGACTTTAAAAATCCAATCCCTTTACATGCTCAATTGAAAACCATATTGGAAAATCAAATTTTGGAAGGTTATTATAAAGACAAAATCCCGAGTGAAAGGGAACTGATGGATATGTATTCTGTCAGCAGGAGCACTGTACGGGAAGCCGTTTCCATCCTGGTTCGTGAGGGAATATTGGAAAAGAGGCATGGGAAGGGAACGTTCGTCTCCCTTAAACCTGTGCAAGAATGGCTTAAGATGATAAGTTTTACGGAAACCACTAAAAGCATGGGGATTAAACTGCTAGATCATGGCCGTGTAATGACACCTGAAAATATAGCTGATGCAAATGGGTTTGAGGATGAATCTTACCATATTAAAAGGCTGCGGTTACAGGGGGATGTCCCAATAGCCATTGAATTGCATTATTATTCTTTGGACCTAGGAAAAAAATTGACGAAATTCGATTTAAGTACAACCGTATTGTATGATGCACTCGAAGGTGAATTGAACATTGACTTTTGTGAAGCGGAACAAATCATAACCTGCGGCTTTCCAACAAAAGAAGATGCAGAACATTTGGGTATAGCCGAAACGATGTGCTTACTGATTACAGAACGAATGATTTTTGATTCTGATGGTAACTTAGTAGAATATTATAAAGGGTTATTCCGATCGGATATGTATTCATTCGCAATGAAAATGTCCCGGAAGAATTGAATTCCGCATAAAATGACCTAAGCCTTTCTAAGAGAGTTGAGAGGCCTAGGTCATTTTCAAATCTACCGGGTTCCAATAATACGATTTTTATTGTAGAATATGCCGATGTTAATGATATAGGCATGTTTTAAATTAACCTATTGTTATATTCAAATTATGTACTTACCTCAAGAGCTAAAGGATTAAGGCTTGCCCACCGTTTTCAGCCGTTCGGTTTTGAGGGCTTGCCATCCTCCAATTTAGCCGAAATAAGCCCAAGGGCAACTCCCAGCAACGCACCTGCTCCCACTTCCACAGGCTGATGTCCGAGCAGTTCATTCAGTTCCTTCTCACGCTCAACATACTCAAAGCTCGGAAACTCTCCGGAAAATTTGGCCATATTATCTTCAAGATCATTCACGAGCTTAGCGATTTCGCCTGTATGGCGGCGAATCCCCTGAGCATCGTACATCACAATCACGCCAAAAACTGTCGCAAGCGATGTTTCCGTATGCAGCCATCCTTTATTCGCTGCCACATACGATGCCAGGGCGGCCACTCCCGCAGAGTGCGAACTAGGCATGCCACCTGTTGTGAAAGCCTGTTTCGAGTCCCACTTTCCCGTCAGCTTATAATGCGTTAAAATTTTCAGCCCTTGCGCAATGCCAATCGCCGACAGCGCCGTTAAAATTCCCCGATTCATCTTTTCCATGAGCAACTCCTCCACTCCAGACCAGTCCAACCCAACCCAATCCGGGAATTTATCTTCCCTCTTTTGATACCCCAAAAATATTTTTTATATGCACAGTTCCATGATGAATGAATCATGATATCACTTTTTGCTGTGTTCGAGTTCAGCTGAAGCATCATATCCGAGGTGGATTCAGGCTTGTTTTTTTAGGAAAAGGTCACTATTTCATATTAATATTTATAGGATGGGAACCTTAAGGAAAATATATAACGGAAGATAATTAACATGGTTTTAAGGTGGCAATGGAATGAACAAGATCAAGGATATGAATCCGAAAGAGATAAAAAAGATCATGACGGTAACCGAGAGAATGTCTTTCACAAAAAACTTCAGGTCCGCTACTGCAGAAGAATGGTTCGTTTTCATACCTGGCTTCAATGATCCAGGTACAGGGGGAGCTGCTGGAAAGGCTATAGTTCACTACAATCTATATGGAAACAAAGATATGTTCATTAACACCACGATCATACTGGATGACCCTGTTCTATTTGAGGAAGAAAATTTTCAGCTGGTTTACTCTATTTGTGATGAACTTATAAATCGTCTAGTGGGATACGCTGATACTTTACTGTCCGTACACGCAGGTTCCAATTCTTATAATGCCGAGTACAAACGATAATGTTCGTAAGATAATAAGGAGGATAAACGGTGAAACATAATCTTGTTCAGTCAATAGTCGAACAATCAGTCATGCTTACAAGTGAAGCAGATTGGGATAAGCTCATTCAACAAGTTCATAATGCAAAATTTGTTTTGCTGGGTGAGGCATCACATGGGACATCCGAGTTTTACACGGCCCGAGTTGAAATAACAAAAAAGCTGATTCAAGAAAAAAGGTTCACCTTTGTAGCAGTTGAAGGCGATTGGCCCGCTTGCCAGGCAATAAATAGGTATGTTAAAGGCTATGACCTAGTGACTAAATCCGCAAAGGATGTGCTAAAAAGTTTTGACCGCTGGCCGACCTGGATGTGGGCAAACGAGGAAATGATCGACCTGATTGAATGGATGAAAGAATACAATGAGTCTGGACAAAATCAAACGAAAGTTGGATTTTATGGGATAGATATCTACAGTCTTTGGGAATCCATGGATGAAGTTATCCGTTACTTAAAACAAATTGATTCAACTGACCTTGAAGCAGCCAGACAGGCGTTCACTTGTTTTGAGCCATTCAATCGGAATAACGAGGAGTATGCAGTTTCTGCAGGCATTTTTTCGGAAGACTGTATAGAGGAAGTAGCCAAATTACTGACGACTATTCAACGAAAAAAAGAAAAATACCCCCATCACGAAGAATTGAATTTGAATCTTCAAGTAAATGCATTGGTAGCATACAATGCCGAAAATTATTACAGGACCATGGTCGTCCATGATGATAGATCATGGAATATTCGAGATATGCATATGGTTGATGCACTTAATGAAATTATGGATTTTTACGGCTCTGAAGGCAAGGCCATTGTATGGGAACATAATACCCATGTTGGTGACGCCAGCGCTACTGATATGAAAGATTCCGGGATGATTAATGTCGGCCAGGTCATTCGTGAACAAAACCCGTCTGAAGATGTATTTATCACTGGTTTCGGAACCTATAGAGGAACTGTTATAGCAGCAGAGGAGTGGGGCATGGATTTCGAAATAAAAACGGTCCCCCCGGCAATGAAGGGAAGTTGGGAGGAGGCGATGCACCTTTCGGGGGCTTATGATAAGTTGCTCATTTTCACCGATGAAAATCGTCAGCTATTCCAAGGGAGGATTGGACATCGGGCGATTGGGGTTGTATACAGACCGGAATATGAACAATATGGTAACTATGTTCCTTCTGTAATGTCAGATAGATACGATGCTTTTATTTATATTGATGAAACCCAGGCCCTTCACCCGCTCGTTCAAGAAAAAGCACCCGTTCTGTAACAAAAAGACGAAGCCGTTTATGTTATAAACAGCTTCGTCTTTTTGTTCGTGTATATCTCTCATAAAATGAAAAATATGGCCGAGTAATTTTGGGGTTAAATGTAAATCTGAAACTTGTAAACCAAACTTTCCTTTTATTTAGAAGAGCCGAAAAGTGTGGGATAAGGGACACTTTTTATGTATTTCCCTTATCCGGGGTATAATTCACAATACAAAGTTAATAGAGTAATCATTCTGTTCTTTGCCCTTTTAAAAGAGAATTGTCTGTTGGATGGTTAAAGAACAACCTAGTGTTAATAGTATGATCCCCATCAAAGGTTATTTTTGTTCACTCACATTTAACACTTATTCGTTAACCAATTCCTTTATCATTAATAGATGTGGACCGCCATCTTCCATAAAGACTTCGGATGAAGTCCGATAGCCGAGTTTTTTATAAAAGCCCTCTGCCTGTGTTTGCCCATGTAATTTAACCTGAGTAATACCTTGTTCCTTTGCAATTTCTTCCAACGTTTTAAGTATTATTTTCCCGAGACCAAATTTACGGTAAGGCTCCAAGATGCAAATTCTCTCCAATTTACCTAACCCATCAACAACTCTTAATCTTCCAGTTCCGACTGGCTTTTCATTATAATAGACTAATATGTGTTCAGATAAAGCATTAAGTGTATCGAATTCATCAAATTCAAATTCTAATGGGAAACCTTGTTCCTCGACAAATACTTCTTTTCTGATATGAAAGGCTATTTTTAAATCATTTTCAGTAGTTATTCTTTTTGAATCCAATGTTCTTCATCCCTTTTCTAGATTTATTTAAAAAGACAAGTCATAATAAATGTATATCCTATATTAGTATAAATGAAATTATTTTTGTTGTAAATACAACAAAAAAGTCAGGGGCTTTTTGTATGAAGGAAATACTCCGTGAAATTGGAATGATAGCAAGGGCATTGGACTCTATAAGTAATATCGAATTTAAAGAATTTGACCTTACAAAAGGGCAGTATTTGTATCTTGTTCGAATATGTGAAAACCCAGGTATCATTCAGGAAAAGTTAGCAGAAATGATAAAGGTAGACCGAACGACAGCAGCTCGTGCCATTAAAAAACTTGAAATACAAGGGTTAATCGAGAAGAAAAATGATGAGGAAAACAAAAAAATTAAAAAGCTATATGCAACCGATAAAGGTGAAAAGGTCTATCCTTATTTGAAAAAAGAAGGGGAGTATACTGACAAGGTTGCGTTATCTGGATTTTCTTTGGAAGAAACGGAAACGATGCTTCATCTTCTTCAAAGGGTTAGAAAAAATATTGAGGTAGATTGGGAATTTGTGAAAAAGGGAAATAAAAGGGGGTATTGATACATAATAAAAAAGAGGCTCGACTCCGTTTAGGAATTGAGCCTCCTTCTTATTATCCAGCTACATTTTCAGTGAACTGACTATTGTATAGCTCTGCATAGAAACCATTCTCCCTTAAAAGGTCTGAATGCGTTCCTTTCTCTATCACTTTTCCTTGATCCATAACAAGAATCAAATCTGCATCCTTAATCGTTGAGAGACGATGGGCAATGACAAAGCTGGTTCTTCCTTCCATCAGTCGGTTCATGGCCTTTTGGATAAAGACTTCTGTCCGAGTGTCCACACTAGATGTCGCTTCATCCAATATCATGATTGGCGGATCTGCTAGAACAGCCCGGGCGATTGTCAAAAGCTGCTTTTGGCCTTGTGAGATGTTCGAAGCTTCTTCGTTTAAGATTGTCTCATAACCATCTGGCAGTGTCCGAATGAAATGGTCGGCATGTGCCGTGCGAGCAGCTGCAAAAATTTCTTCATCAGTTGCTCCATTTTTGCCATAAGCGATATTTTCTTTAATCGTACCATTAAAGAGCCAGGTATCTTGAAGTACCATACCAAAATTCTTTCGAAGATCATTACGTGACATATTCCGTGTATCAAGACCATCAATCGTAATCTTTCCGCCGATGAGTTCATAAAATCTCATCAAGAGATTTATCATGGTCGTTTTTCCCGCACCAGTCGGTCCAACGATTGCAACCGTCTGTCCAGGCAAGACATCGATGTTCATATCTTCAATTAACATTTCTTCCCCATATCCAAAGTCCACATGTTCAAAAGAGACAGCACCATTTGCCCTTTTTATATTAACTGTGGTTTGTTCTTTCATTTCCTCTTCTTCATCAAGTAGTTCAAAAACACGCTCAGCGGCTGCAACCGTCGACTGAATAATGTTAGCGATGTTAGCCGTTTGTGTGATTGGCTGGGTGAACTGCTTTGAATATGTGATGAATGCTTGAATGTCACCAATTGAAATCGAACGCTGAGTTACCAATATTCCGCCGACAACGCTGATGATGACATAGCTCAAATTTCCGATAAAGAACATTACGGGCATGATGATACCCGATATAAACTGGGCTTTGCTTCCCGCTTTATACAATTCTTCATTAACTTCAGTAAACTGGGCACTCGCCTTTTTTTCATATCCGAATGCTTTAACGACTTGATGGCCGGTATATATCTCTTCAATGTGGCCATTTAATTGTCCGAGTTTACGCTGTTGATCGGCAAAATGTTTTTGGGATCTTTTTAAAATAGGCCGGATTGCAAATATTGACAAAGGTAAGCTGATTATCGAGATTAATGTCAATAACGGGCTTATCGAAAGCATCATGATGATAATCCCCACAATCGTTACGATTGATGTTATGAATTGCGTTAAGCTTTGCTGAAGTGTGCTCCCGATTGTATCAATATCATTTGTCATTCGGCTAAGTGTTTCACCATTTGGACGTCCTTCAAAGTATTTGAGTGGAAGTTTCTCGAACTTTTTGTTCACATCTTCTCGAAGGTCATATACCGTGTCTTGTGCAACACTTGACATAATGTATTGTTGTACATAGTTGAAAAGGCTGCTTAAAGCATAAAGTCCGGCAAGGAGTAGAAGGATCTGGCCAATTTTATCAAAGTTAATGGCTGCTCCTGGTATTCCCTGGAACTTTCCATATGCTCCTTCGAATAATTCTGTAATTGCATTTCCCATGATCTTCGGTCCTACAATCATAAAAATCGTACTCATGATTGCAGCGAAGAACACGGAAATCAATTGGTTGCGCCTCGGTTTTAAATAGGTCAATAGACGTTTTAGTGTTCCTTTAAAATCTTTTGCTTTTTGACCCATCATCATCATGTTACCGCCACCAGGACCATGCCCGACCTGACCGCCGCCTTGAGGTTTCTTTTGATTACTCATGCAATTTCCTCCTCTGTAAGCTGTGATAAGGCAATTTCACGGTAAATGTCGTTTGTGCTAAGCAACTCTTGGTGTGTTCCCATGCCTACAATGTGGCCTTCGTCTAACACAAGGATTCGGTCAGCGTCTACGACGGTACTGACACGCTGGGCAACGAGTAGTACCGTCGAATTTTTCGTTTCATCTTTCAGGGCTGCGCGAAGGTTGGCATCCGTCTTGTAGTCCAGTGCAGAAAAACTATCATCGAATATATAAATATCCGGTTTTCGAATGAGTGCCCTTGCAATAGAAAGCCGTTGTTTTTGCCCTCCTGATAGGTTTGAACCGCCTTGATCGATTTCTGCCTCATAGCCGCCTTTCATGCTGCTGATAAAATCCTCCGCTTGCGCGATCCGAGCGGCATGCTCAACTTCATCTTGTGTGGCTGTTTGTTTTCCAAAGCAAATGTTTTCAGAGATAGTACCTGTAAAGAGGGAGGCCTTTTGTGGTACAAAGCCAATTTTTGAACGGACTTCATCTTGTGATGACTTACGTATATCAACACCATTGACGCGAATCGTTCCGCTTGAAATATCATAGAAGCGAGGGATCAAATTGACAAGCGTCGTTTTCCCGGAACCAGTTCCACCGATTATTGCGGTGATTTCACCAGGACTTGCAGAAAAACTAATATCCGATAATGCAGGTTCTTCTGCTCCTGGGTAACTGAACGTAACATGTTCAAATTCAAGGGTACCGTGTACACGATCTGCCTTTTCTGTCCCCTCATCCAGGAATGAAGGTTTCATGTCAAGGACTTCGTTTATCCTTGTTGCCGACACGGCAGCGCGTGGAACCATAACGAACATCATGGAAGCCATAACGAGAGCGAACATAATTTGCATAACATATTGGATAAATGCCATTAAGTCCCCGATTTGCATACCGCCGTTATCAATACGGACTCCACCAAACCAAATGATACCAACAACAGTCAAGTTCATGACAAGCATCATTACAGGCATCATGAAGGCCATGATTTTATTGACTTTGATTGAGATATCCGTTAATTCTTTATTCGCTTTCTTTAGACGTTCTTTCTCTTGTGTTTCACGATTGAAGGCACGAATGACGCGAATTCCAGTTAAATTTTCTCGTAATACAAGGTTCAACCGGTCTAATCGTTTTTGCACCGTTTGAAAGAGCGGCACACCTTTATATAGAATAAGCAAGATTGACCCAATCAAAAAAGGCATTGTGACAACAATGACAAGTGATAATTTTGCATCCATGGATACAGCCATGATTACTCCGCCGATTAACATGATAGGTGCACTGATAACCATACGAAGCATCATGATAACCACTTGCTGGACTTGTGTTATATCATTGGTCGTTCGTGTAATCAATGACGCCGTACCGACTTCATCAAATTCTTGTAACGAAAACTTTTCAACGTGATTAAAGACCTTCAGGCGGAGATCGCGTCCCATTCCCATTGCTGCTTTGGACGAATAGTAACTTGCGATTATGGATGCACAAGCGCCAAGTGCGGAAACCAACAGCATAAAACCACCGATTTTCCAAATATAAGAAGTGTCTCCTCGAACAACGCCTTTGTCAATAATATCAGCCATTAGTGTAGGCAAAAAGAGGTCCGACATGGACTGAATAAAGACCAGACCGATAACTGCTAAAATAATCCACTTATATACGGATAAATTTTTCAGTATTTTTATCATTTTGTACACTCTCCCTGTTCGGTTGCTTGTGCTTCTAAAAAGTTTGTAATTTGCAGATGCGTTTTTAGCAACTCTTCAAACTGTTCTTCGGAAAGCATTTCAATGGCCGTTTGAAAGACTTGGTGAATGCTTCCTTCGTGAAAATGAATCGTTTTTAATAAATTTTCCCCCTTATCGGTGATTGACAATTGAATCTCACGCCGGTTGCCCTCCACATGCTCACGATGGAGCATGCCTCCGCGAACTAGACCATCGACCGCTTGGCTCAAGGTGCTTTTTGGAAGAAATGTTTTCTCCCCAACATTTTTTTGGGAGGTCTCTTTGTAAAGGGTAATGGTCATCAAAATGGAATATTGAGGAACTGTTAATCCATTTTCTGCGGCTGTCTTTTGAACGAACCGCATGATATTTTTCTGTACGTTCCAAAATGAACGCAATAGTTGTACGGAACGCATTAATTGTTTTTCATTCTCCACTCAACATCACCATTCTTTCTGTATTGAACTGTTCCATTTCGAACATTTAATTTTATGAATCATTTTAATTTACAGCTATTCTTCCGCTTAGTCAATAACTTCAACCCACCGGCTTTTATCTAGTCTTGGTGCGTATATGGAAATGAGTTAAAGTCAGGTCAGGCCAAAACTGTTAAACCCATTGTATTTTTGTTAAAGAAAGGTTTTCTCGTGAAAACAACGATACAAAGTGAAATTAACTTGAAAATGTGAGATGAAAAGTGGTAGGATAATATTGCATTGAGTTAGTACCAGGTAATAATAGTAGATGATAACGCATTTGAGGGTGTTAAATGGCAAGCATGCATACATAAAAGAGCTTTCCCTTCCTTAGATACATAACAGGATTTAAGTTTGCGAGATAAACAAACAGCTAATAAGAAAGGTTAGTAATTTGTGATATATAGACCCATTTATATATTGGGTGACAGCGTGAGGAGAACATTCTGGTTTTAACAGAAAACCGTTTTAATTATTAGGAGGGATGAACATATGGTTGAAAACCGCCATCTACAGGCAGGTCTTAGTGATGAGCAGGTGCTTGAGATGTATAGAATTATGTTGTTGGCAAGAAGAGTGGATGAACGGATGTGGCTGTTGAACAGATCTGGAAAAATTCCATTTGTCGTTTCTTGTCAAGGGCAAGAAGCAGCTCAAGTGGGTGCAGCATTTGCGTTGAATCGTGAAAATGATTATGTCCTTCCTTATTATAGGGATCTAGGAGTGGTGCTCGCGTTTGGGATGACCGCCAGGGATTTAATGTTATCCAGTTTTGCCAAGGCAGAAGATCCAAATTCAGGCGGGCGTCAAATGCCTGGGCATTTTGGGCAAAAAAAGAATCGAATCGTGACGGGATCTTCGCCAGTTACGACTCAAGTGCCACATGCAGTGGGGATTGCACTCGCTGCAAAAATGGAAGGAAAAGATATTGTTTCATTCGTTACATTCGGTGAGGGGTCATCAAACCAAGGTGATTTTCATGAAGGAGCGAATTTCGCAGGTGTACATAAACTTCCGGTCATCTTGATGTGCGAAAATAATCAGTATGCCATATCCGTCCCTATTGAAAAGCAATTGGCTTGCGGGAAAGTGTCCGACCGGGCCATTGGTTACGGCATGCCAGGGGTAACGGTTGATGGAAATGATCCGATCGAAGTATACCGGGTGGTGAAAGAAGCTGCTGAGAGAGGAAGGCGTGGTGAGGGCCCAAGCTTAATCGAAACGGTTTCATACAGGCTTACACCACATTCAAGCGATGATGATGATAGTCAATACAGGTCGCCTGATGAAGTATCGGAGGCAAAAAAAATAGATTCAATCATTACTTTTGGTGCCTATTTAAAAGCAGTGGGAATCATGGATGATCAAATGGAGAAACAATTGAACGAGGAAATAATGGAAGTTGTGAACGAAGCGACGGATTATGCGGAAAATGCTCCATTTGCAAATGAAGACACGCTCTCAAAATACGTTTACGCAGAAAGGTAAGGAGGAAAGAAGATGGCAGTGATATCTTATATAGATGCCGTGATAATGGCGATGCGGGAAGAAATGGAACGTGATTCCCGTGTATTTGTATTAGGTGAGGACGTAGGGGTAAAGGGCGGCGTGTTTAAAGCGACTTCAGGGTTATACGAACAATTCGGTGAACAGCGTGTCATTGATACACCGCTTGCTGAATCCGCAATCGCAGGAGTCGGCATCGGCGCGGCCATGTATGGAATGAGGCCGATTGCGGAAATGCAATTCGCTGATTTTATCATGCCAGCAATCAACCAAATCATTTCGGAAGCTGCAAAAATCCGTTATCGCTCCAATAATGACTGGCATTGTCCTATCGTCATCAGAGCTCCATACGGCGGTGGTGTACATGGGGCGTTATACCATTCACAATCCGTTGAAGCCATTTTTGCCAATCAACCGGGACTTAAAATTGTCATGCCCTCTACACCCTATGACGTGAAAGGGTTATTGAAAGCCGCCATTCGCGATGATGACCCTGTCCTTTTCTTTGAACATAAAAGAGCCTATCGCCTAATTAAAGAAGAAGTGCCGAATGATGATTATGTTTTACCGATTGGTAAGGCGGATGTAAAACGTGAAGGCGAGGACGTTACAGTGATTACTTATGGCCTTTGTGTTCATTTTGCGCTTCAGGCAGCTGAAAGGCTGGCCAGTGATGGCATATCCGTTCATATACTTGATTTACGAACCGTTTATCCATTAGATCAAGAAGCCATAATGGAAGCTGCATCTAAAACAGGAAAAGTCCTATTGATTACTGAAGATAATAAGGAAGGAAGCATCATTAGTGAAGTATCGGCGATCATTGCAGAAAACTGCCTCTTCGATCTTGATGCCCCAATCATGAGACTCGCGGGCCCGGATGTTCCTGCTATGCCATATTCACCATCATTAGAGAAATCATTCATGGTGAATCCTGAAAAAGTGGAAAAGGCACTCCGGGACCTGGCTGCCTATTAAATGGTCTGCATGGAGGAACGAACCTTGCGCATCCGTTTAAATTGGTGTTTATATTGGGATTGATCTTAAAAATGAACGTAAGTCTAGCAACTATAATAAAGGTTGCCAGGCTTTTTTTTTGCGGTAAATAAATCATCTATAGTGAAAAAATATTCCTAGGCTAGAGAGGGCATATAAAACTCAGTGATTTTTAGGGAATTTTCACTTCGTAAATATATATTGAATGGATTGCGTGGTATTATATGGTAAAGCATTCTAGGTAAAGGAGAACTAATGATGAATACTGGACAATTATCCAATAATAAACTATTAGATATGGTGTTTGAAAGTACATATTATGGAATTGTAATTGTCGATAGTCACGCAAAAATTCAATATATTAGCAATAAATATTGTGAATTTTTAAATGTTGAACGCAGTACAGTGATTGGTGAACATGTGACGAATATAATTGAAAATACAAGGCTACACCTAGTGGTGCAAATAGGTAAATCGGAAATCGCTGATATACATTTTCTTCGTGGTGATTTTGTTATAGCTAATCGCATTCCTATTATCGAGAATAAGGAAATAATTGGTGCGATTGGGACAATAATGTTTCGTGATCTTGATGACTGGAACAAAATGAATAGCCACATTAAGGAGATACTGACAAAACATAATTTTTACAAAAATGAAAGAGATGTTACAAATGGAGTAAAGTATTCCTTACACAATTTAATTGGAAATTCACAAGAAGTACAACAGTTAAAAGAACTTGTGAAAAGGGTTGCTAGAGGTGATATCTCTGTACTAATTAGAGGAGAAAGCGGTACAGGCAAGGAAATAATAGCACATAGCATTCATCAGTTAAGTGGGAGAAGTGACAAACCACTTGTGAAAATAAATTGTACTTCAATTCCGGAACACTTATTAGAATCTGAACTTTTCGGTTATGAAGAAGGTGCCTTTACAGGGGCAAACAAGGGAGGGAAAATAGGAAAGTTTCAATTTGCTGATGGTGGAACTGTTTTCCTTGACGAAATTGGTGATATGCCTCAGCATATGCAAGTCAAGTTATTAAGGGTTCTTCAGGAAAAGGAATTTGAGCCTGTAGGTTCGCTTTATCCAAAAAAACTAAATGTTCGAGTGATTGCTGCAACAAATCGCCCTTTAGAAAAATTGGTGGAAGAAAAGCTATTTCGTGAAGACCTATTTTATAGAATTAATGCAGTCCAATTATTTGTTCCCCCTTTAAGAGATAGAATTGAAGATATCCCTGTACTTGTTGATTATTTTTTAAAAAAAGTCACAGCTCGAATAGGAAAACGAGTAACTTCTGTACATCCTGAGGTGCTTTCAGTAATAGAGCAATATAACTGGCCAGGGAATATCAGAGAACTAGAGAATGTGATTGATGCAGGTGTTCACCTATCAAATGACGAAGTAATCGGAAAAGATGCTTTACCTGATTATCTAAAACGTCATAACGTTAAAATGAAAGAAGAAAGTTTAAAGGATATTGTGGAGGAAACAGAAAAGAAGGCAATCGAAAGAGCGTTAAGAAGGTTTAAGTTTGATAAAAAACGGGTTGCGGAAACTCTTGGAATAGGGAATTCCACCCTTTACGATAAAATAAAAAAATATCAGATTTCTGACCAATAAAAATTAATCCGGGATTTCAGAATTCATTCCGAAATCCCGGATAAATATTTTAATTTCAATATTAGTGTAGGTAAAGTTCACATTAAAGGAGAAAAAGACTATAGAACAGATTTAAATTTTATTTAAATTATGAAAATTAATGAATAAAAAATCAACTGATCTAAATTCAGTTGATTTTTTTTAATTCTTTTCTGAAAAATCAGAAAATAAATAATTGAATATTCCTCGATAATTAGAAAAAGTAAGTCAGTATAGAGGGGTTACGTGTTGGAATGAATCTTGCATTCAAATTTGAAGAAAGGAGGAAAGGAATCGATAAACTATAATTTGAATCTGCTTAAACTGAAAAGGAGGAATTTCATTGGATGTCGGTTTTATAACAAGAAAAATGGCAAATGATTTAAATAATTTAAATCCTAGAAAAATAGYAATAAAAGAAGAAGTAGGAAAGTCAATGACGTACATGGATCTCCACCATATATCAAATGCGTATGCAAACAAGTTTTACGAATTAGGAGTTCGAAAAGGGGATCGTGTCGGTATTTTACTTTACAACTGTCTCGAATATTTTAGTCTATATTTTGCCATTGCGAAAATCGGCGCAATTGCCGTTCGACTTAATTTTAGGCTATCAAGTGCTGAGCTTGAGTATGCATTAAATGATTCACAGACAAAAATATTGTGCTTCCATTCGAACTTAGCCAGTCAGCTGGAATCAGTTTGTAATCATGTTTCGGTTGAGCGTTATTTTTGTCTTCCTCATAGAAATGGCTCAATCCCAGGTTGGTCTGAGTCATGGAGTGTTTTAGAAAGTGGTTCGGTAGATGAGGTCAAAGTCGATAACATTAAATTAAACGATCCGGTCATGCTGATGTACACATCAGGCACAACGGGAAGACCTAAAGGTGCGATTTGGACTCATGATACAACTTTCTGGTTTTCTACGATTCAAGCGCTGAAATGGAAATTTACAGGGATAGAAGTTGCGATGACGACAGGACCACTATACCATGTTGGGGCGATGGAAGATATCGCACTTCCTATTCTTATGATGGGTGGAAGCGTAATAATTACAAAAAGCCAAGAATTCGAGATTGGAAGAATTCTTTCCGTTATTGAACAGGAAAATGTGACTGATGCTTTTTTATTCCCTTTTATGATTTATGAAATGCTAAATTTGCCTGAAATTGAAGAGTATCAGCTAAAATCTTTAAAAACTATATATACAGGTGGTGACCCGCTAATGCCATGGGCATTGGAACAATTAAAAAAGAGGTTTCCTCATATTGGAGTTGTTCAAGTTTACGGGTTAACTGAAGGACAACCAATTGCGGCATCGCTTGAACCACAGGATGCTTTTACAAAAGGCCATACCGTTGGAAAGCCGATGCCGCTTACAGAAATTAATATTATTGATGAAGATGGAACGCCCATGCCTGTTGGTGAAATTGGTGAAATCGCTATTAAAAGTCCAGCGGTTTCTGAGGGGTATTGGAGGAAACCTGATGCCACAATGGAAACATTTGTGAATGGTTGGTGTAAAACAGGAGACATGGGAAAATTCGATCATGATGGGTATCTATCAATTGCAGGCAGAAAAAAAGATATGATCCGAAGCGGTGGTGAAAACATTTACTCAGCGGAAATTGAAGACGTCTTATACCGCCATGAGGAGGTGAAGGAAGTTTCTATAATTGGTATTCCTGATCCGAAATACATTGAGGCTGTATGTGCTGTTATTGTTAAAAAAGAAGGAGCCAAACTTACGGAAGAAGATGTTGTTAATTACTGTAAGGAACATCTTGCTAGCTACAAAAAACCTAGAAAGGTCACATTTGTTGATGAAATTCCACGTACCCCATCCGGAAAGGTTCAAAAGTTTATTCTTCGAAAACAGTTTAGTGGTATGGAATAAATAAGGAATTTCCCATAGGTTAAAAAGGTACAGGTTTTTTAAATACATTATTTCAATTTGTTTATAAAATGCACATAACCACAAAGGATTCTATAAAGATAACTGGTTTATCCACTGATGCACGTTTTCAGCAATGCAAGAACATCTGGAACCCCACAAGTTCATTTAAGGTTGAGGAGGAAAGCCGATGAAGAATAAAAATCAAGTTGTTTCATGGTCGAAACAGGGTAATATTGCAAAAATTATTATTGATAATCCACCTGTTAATGTATTAAGCGCAGATGTTATAGAACAATTGAATTTTGTGGTGGATGAAATTGAAAGCGATTACAATGTTAAGGTCATTATCCTTACAGGTGAAGGCGAAAGAGCTTTTGTTGCTGGTGGAGATATTAAAGAATTTCCAGCATGGATAGGAAAAGGAGTCGAAGAAGGAAAGGGGAAATCACTTTGGCTTCAGGAACCACTTAATAAAATTGAACGTCTATCTCGACCAACCATTGCTGCAATCAACGGATTAGCATTAGGTGGAGGATGTGAACTTGCCTTAAGTTGTGACATTCGGATTGCGGAGGAACAAATTAGGATTGGGCTTCCAGAAATTAAATTGGGGTTGTTCCCAGGAGCAGGGGGAACTCAAAGACTTCCTAGACTGATAGGTAAAGCAAAAGCAAAAGAATTGATCTTTACTGGTGAGCCACTGAATGCAGAAGAGGCCAAACAAATAGGGCTTGTTAATCATGTCGTGCCAAAGGGGGAATCCATAAATAAAGCAATGGAAATCGCAAAATGTATTTGCAATTATTCGTTACAATCTTTAACTTTTGCAAAGCATTCTATTGATTATGGCTATGAACAAACACTTGAAGATGGACTCGTGATTGAAGCTGAAAACTTTGGTCATGTTTTTCAGACGAAGGATGTTAAGGAAGGCGTTGAAGCCTTTATTAGTAAAAGAGAGCCGAACTTCGTTGATCAGTAATCCAGCATGACAAAACCAGAGTGAAGTCCAATTTTTGAAAAAAGAAGATTCTGCAGTTAAATAATTTTTGTTAATAAACTAAATAGATAATGTTATTTTTAAAAAAATCTATTCGGGAAATTAATTAGAGTTCTTTACTTTATGTTCACTAGAAAAGTGAACTATGATGCCAAAGAAGTCTTGGGGCAATGCATTCTAACCAGCAACAAATGTAACATATTATATTTTGAGAAAAAGGGGGAAATCAATATGGATGTAATGATAATTATTATTTCACTTGGATTACTTATGTTTCTAGCATATCGAGGATTTTCTGTTATTCTTTTTGCACCATTGTGCGCTTTGTTTGCTGTATTTTTAACGGATCCTGGACATGTTTTACCTTTCTTCTCTAATATATTTATGGTTAAGTTGGTTGAATTTGTTAAATTATACTTCCCGGTTTTTCTACTAGGTGCTATTTTTGGGAAATTGGTTGAAATAAGCGGTGTTGCAAAGAGCATAGCTAAAATTATTGTCCGTTTTATCGGGGCTAAACAAGCCATTCTAGCCATAGTGATAATGGGCGCAATCCTGACATATAGCGGAGTTAGTTTGTTTGTTGCAGTGTTTGCCATATATCCATTTGCTGCTCAGCTGTTTCGCGAAGCTAATATTCCAAAGCGTTTAATTCCTGCGACAATTGCAGTTAGTGCTTTTACCTTTTCAATGGATTCACTTCCAGGGTCTCCGCAAATTCAGAATGTCATTCCAACGGGATTCTTTAAAACTGATATCTATGCTGCACCGACATTGGGGATTATTGGGGCAATATTTATCATTTCCTTGAGCCTTTTATATTTAAATCATTGTCGACATAAGGCAGCTAGAAATGGTGAAGGGTATTTTGGAATTGGGGATAAAGCTATTGATAAGGAAGCTGCTGAAGCAGAAATGGCAGCTAGTTCTGCTTTATCGGTGGAAACGACTAATAAGTTGGGGATGGATTCTGAAAAAGCTATAAGTAGAAAAGACTGGCTTGCTTTTATTCCGTTAGCGTTAGTTGGAGTAATGAATAAGTTTTTTACTGAGTCGTTTCCTCTTTGGTATGCCAAAGGATTTGATTTTGCTAATATTGGGTTAAAAGATTATGGAAATGTTGATATGTCTAAAGTTATTGGTGTTTGGTCTGTAGAGATGGCTCTTATTCTCGGAATAATAGCAACCGTCTTATTAAACTTAAAAGCTGTCAAATTAAATTTCAATTCGAGTATTAATATAGGGATTAGTGGGGCATTGCTTGCAACCATGAATACGGCAACCGAATATGGTTTTGGGGGTGTGATTGCTGCTTTACCCGGCTTTACTGTGATACAAGACTATCTTACTGGTATGTTTTCGAATCCTTTAATTAATGGGGCGATCATGACAAATGTTTTGTGCGGCATTACTGGTTCTGGATCTGGTGGGATGAGCATTACGTTGAGCCTAATGGCGGATACGTATATACAAACAGCTGCTCATTTTGACATTCCGTTGGAAGTTTTACATCGTGTCATTGCTATGTCAGCTGGTGGATTTGATACTTTGCCACATAATGGAGCTATAATTACTCTTCTGGCTGTTACGGGACTCACTCATCGCCAGGCATATAAAGACATTTTTGTTATTACCATTATAAAGACACTTGCTGTATTCTTTGTAATTGGTATATTCAGCTTGTTTGCCATCGTTTAAATATTTGCCGGTGAGCATTGGAAAATAAGTTCGATTTCTAGCTTTAAACGCTTTTTACATCAGATAGTACGTCTTCAAAACATTTTTTATAGTTGTTGATTTTAAAAACTATCACTAAATTATATATTCTATAGTATTTAATATCTGAATTTTCCGCCTGCTAATTTAAGCCCAAGTAGAAGGAGATTGGAAAAATGTTTAATAAATATTTCCATCAATATGAAATCGGAGAAACATGGGTGTCGAAAGGACGTACTATAACCGAAGCAGATCTAGTAATGTTTTCTGCATTTAGCGGTGACTGGTTTCCTCTCCATACTGATAAGGAGTATGCAGCAAATACACAATTTAAGCAAAGGATAGCCCACGGAATGCTTATACTTTCGGCTGCAACCGGCTTATTTCAATTTGAACCAGGAATCGTCGTTGCATTTTATGGTTTGGAGAAAGTACGATTTACAAACCCTACTTTTATTGGGGACACGATACATGTAGAATTAAAGGTGATTGATCTTTTTGAAAAGGGCTATCAAGGTGTTGTAACAGTCAACCAAGAAATAAAAAAACAAAATGGAGAAACTGTAGCCATCGCCAATATGAAAATAATGGTCAATTCTGATGCCGATGTAAAAATATAATAATCACTTGATTTATTAGGCGACAAACGTAAATATTTGAGCAGATAAAACGTACTTATTACTAATATCAATATCAAATTAGCTTAAGGGTATAAGAGAAAATTCTAAGTAAAAGGTATTATCCCAAACTTTAGCACAGAAATTTAAACGGGCGGTAGGCAGAAGAAACGAAATAATAAGCTGCGTTTTTTACATCATTTTTAGATGAAGGCAAGCCTGCACAGTGGCTTGCCTTCTTTAATGAACTCAAGCCACTTTTTTTTTAGACATCTTTATCTTGCCTTTATAGGGTGTTGTTTCATTTTGGCTGAAAAAAATTTCAAGTTCATCTTATATAGCAAGATTTTTTTATGAAATCCCTAACAATGTTTGTCATAATAGGAAAGTAGGAAGGGGGAGCATCATGCTTCGATTATACGGGGCTTTAATCGGCCTTAGTTTGATATGGGGTTTATCGTTTGTTTTTATGAAGTGGCTGCTACCGCCTGCGGGCATTTGGGGGATTGTATTTCTCCGCTGTTTGGCGGGTGCTGTTGTTCTGCTTCCCATCTTATGGTGGAAGCGCAGGGAAATCAATTGGAAATTGCCATGGAAAGCACTGGTCGTTGTCGGAATCTTCAATTGCGGATTAGCATGGGGATTAATACCTTTAAGTGAAACGGAGATTAACAGCAGCACGGCATCGATTCTAAATGCAACCACTCCGATCTGGACGGGGATCATCGGATTTATCATTTTTTCATACGTTCTAACCCCCCGACAATGGATGGGCATTCTAATTGGTTTCTTCGGAATTCTAGTATTGATGGATTTTCAAATCGGTCAGCTTTTCGGAAGGGAATTCATCGGGATTGGGACAATGCTGTTAGCGTCCATCTGTTATGGTTTTGCCGGTCATTTTACGAAAAGATTTCTTTCCAGTACCAGCATATTGATCATTACGACGTTTACGCTGCTCACGGGTGCCGTTATCGGTTTGATCGGGATGCTACTAACAGAGCCGTTTAAGCCAGTGATGCTGATGGAACCGCTGACGATTTTCGCCATAGTCGGACTTGGTTGCTTTGGCTCTGGGGTCGGCCAGCTGACCTATTTCTACATCAATAAAAATGGCAGCCCTGAGTTAGCCGCATCTGTTACATACCTTATTCCTGCTACCGCTATGGTTTGGGGGTATATCCTCCTTGGAGAAGCGATTAATCCTAATGTAATCATTGGCCTGCTGATTATTTTCGCAGGAGTTTATCTTTCCTCTAAGAGGTCAAAAGAAAATGATGGCACAAACTCTTCATCTGGAAAACAAGCTGATTTGCATCAAGTAAAATAAGTAATCAAAACGAAATAGCCCTCACGTAAAGAGTTTGCTTTATGTTGGGGGCTTTCGTATGGGAACACATTAATAGTGTTACTTCATTATTGCCAAAGAATTGATTGTCTTTGCCGCTATTTATAGCTATGACATTAACCCAATACAGAATGGTCTTTACTTTAAGGAAAAAAGTTTTTTTGTCTGAAATTATTTTTATTTTGAGATATATTAATTTGAGACAATGTTATTGACAGTGAAGGGTATTCATGATAAATTATCTTTAAATAAAGATATATTAATTCAAGATAATAAGAAACACCTTATCAAACCCCTTTAATGAATAGCCACTCTTTTTTGAAGGAAAAATATAGGGGATTAAGGAAAACGCTGAATATCCATAAATTGAATCGTTTTAATGGGAGGAATAATGTATGAATGGTTTAAAAGGTATACACCACGTAACGGCCATAACAAGTAGTGCTGAAAAAAATTATGAATTTTTCACAAATATATTAGGCATGCGTTTAGTCAAGAAAACTGTTAACCAAGATGATATCCAAACCTATCACCTGTTTTTTGCCGACGATGTTGGCGGTGCGGGTACTGACATGACATTCTTCGATTTTCCTGGTATTCCTAAAGGAGAGCATGGGACTAATGAGATTTCCAAAACATCCTTCCGTGTACCGACTGATGCGGCATTGGAGTATTGGGTTAAACGCTTTGACCGATTAGAGGTAAAGAATACAGGAATCCAAGAACAATTTGGTAAAAAGATCATTTCATTTGTGGATTTTGATGATCAGCAATATCAATTGATCTCAGATGAAAATAATGAAGGGGTTGCAGCTGGAATCCCTTGGCAAAAAGGGCCGATTCCTCTTGAATACGCTATTACAGGATTAGGACCAATTTTCATTCGGATCGCCAATTTCGATTACTTTAAAGAAATGATGGAAAAAGTCCTATTATTCAAAGAAATAGACAAGGAAGGATCATTTCACCTATTTGAGGTAGGGGAAGGCGGGAATGGTGCACAAGTGATCGTCGAGCATAATTCGATCCTTCCTCAGGCACGGCAGGGTTTTGGGACTGTTCACCATACAGCCTTCCGTGTTGAAGACCGTTCCGTTCTGGAAGAATGGATCAAACGAATGGAAAGCTTCCAATTTCATACGTCCGGTTATGTCGATCGTCACTTCTTTGAGTCGCTTTACGTAAGAGTGGCGCCGCAAATTTTATTCGAGTTTGCCACGGATGGTCCTGGATTCATGGGGGATGAGCCGTATGAAACGCTTGGGGAAAAGTTATCTTTACCACCGTTCTTGGAACCGAAAAGGGATCAAATCGAAAAGTTGGTCCGTCCCATTGATACAGTAAGAAGCACCAAGGAATACATTAAAGAATAATTGCGAATGATATATTGGTTTATGCCCATACTAAAATAGGTAGAAATAAAAAATGGAATAATTATTTGAAATAGAAAAAATGTTCTGGAGGAATGAATCATGACTAAAGATTTTTACACAGCCATTAAAGAGAGACGTTCATATTATGGAATCAATAAAGAAGTCCATGTATCGGATGAGAAAATTAAAGAAATAGTTGAATTTGCGGTAAAACACACGCCATCGGCTTTTAATTCCCAATCCTCCCGCCTTGTTGTTTTAACAGGATCGGCACATGATAAATTATGGGATATTACGACGCAGGCTTTAAGGAAAGCGGTTGGTGAGGGAGATTTCTCTGGCACTCAACAAAAAATGGATTCCTTCAAAGCGGGATATGGGTCAATATTATTCTTTGAAGATGAATCTGTAGTGAAATCACTTCAAGAACAATTTGCAACGTATGCCGATAACTTCCCAATCTGGTCACAACAAACATCAGGCATGCATCAATTAGTTGTTTGGACGGCACTTGAAGCAGAAGGATTGGGAGCAACTTTACAGCATTATAATCCTCTAATTGATGATGAAGTGAAAAAAGAATGGAATGTTCCAAGCAATTGGAAATTGATTGCGCAAATGCCATTTGGAAATCCAACAGCTCAACCGGGTGATAAAGAATTCAAACCACTTGAGGATCGTATCAAATTTTATAAATAAAGCTTTGTTGAGAGCCAATTCTAATTGGCTCTTTTTTGTTTGTGCTCATTTTCCCATATTTTTTCAGTTCTACAATAAGAAAAAATATTTTCACTATTTTTTGTTGTGTGGAAAGTGACTTTACCTTATGTAAAAGTTTTATAAGTAATAATTCTCCTTTTTATTCAATTCATTGAAAATAAGAGCTATTCCTTGCTCAAGTTTTTGTATATTTGTATTGGACACGTTTAGTTTTAATATTTTTTCCTGGTGAAAGCCATCTATATAATTTTGACCCATCGTCTCTACCAGTACTTGTTGATTCTGTAAGTTATTGATGAGGTGAGTACTATTTAAACGATGAGGCAGTACGATATGAGCGTTCATACATATGGATGCTGGGCGATAAAAGCCTGGAGCAGAGTACTTTTCTAGAGCATCATATAGCATGTTTGCACGCAATGAATAGGAAAGTCGCACTTTGTTTCTATGGTGTTTAAACATACCGCTTTTTATGTAGATTTCCAAGGCTGCTTGTGAAATCATGGAACTATCAATATCAGCTGTTCTTTTATATAGTTGGAAGCTGTCCGTTAATGGTTTAGGCAATACGACAACACCTATGCGTAATCCTGGAAACATTATTTTAGAGAAGCTTTTTAAATAAATGACCATATTATGGGTGTCCTCGGAAAAAATAGGGTCTACCTTCATATTTTCTTCGAAATCTGCTAAATAATCATCTTCTACAATATAGACACCATACTTTACCGCAAGTTTTAGTATCTCCACTCTTTCCATTTTAGAGTAAGAAGTCCCTAACGGATTATGAAAACGTGGCATCGTATAAAAGAATTTAATTTCCTGATCACTAAAAATCCGTTCTAACTCCTCTAAATCAATACCTTCTGCTGTTCGTTCGATTCCTAGCACGGAAATCTTGTACGCTTTCAATTGCTCCACAAATAGATGATAACTAGGCTGCTCAACAAGTATATGAGTACGTTCATTTGGAAAGGGGATTAACGTTAATAAGGAAAGTGCTTGCTGCACGCCAGAAGTAATGAAAATCTGTTCTTCTTTTGCGAAAACCTGATACTGCTCTAATTGTTTTTGTATCACTTTAATTAAAGAGGGCAGTCCTTTTGGAGTACCATAGATAAACAATTCTTGCTGATAGGTATCGATGGCTTTGTTAATGCAATGTTGAAAGTCATGATACGGAAATTGATGCCAAGCGGGAGCGGAGGTAACAAAGTCGATGTCCGTTGTGGGTTCGCTTTTACCATCAAATTCTTTTTGTACGACATAATATCCGCTTTTAGGAACCGCGTAGATTAAATGCTTCTTTTCCAATTCTTGCAGGGCTTTCAAGACTGTACTTTTACTACATTGATGTTTATCGCTTAATTGACGAATAGATGGGAGTTTAAAGCCCGCTTTGAGCCGTCCATTCTGGATGAGAGATTCAAATTCATTAAACAAAGCTACGTATTTTAGCATGAATACCTCCTAAAACTGTACCGTTACAGATGCTTCATATTTGTATTGTATCGTAGTGGAACTTTTAATACGATACTAACAACCGGCCGGGTGTTGAAAAGGAGGATTACTCAATATGCCAGAAAATAAAAAAGCCTATCTTGCGGCGATACTATATGCCATTATTATTGGATTTTCATTTTTCTTTACAAAAATATCATTAATGGAAGCTAGTCCGCTAGATACATTGGCACATCGATTTACGATGGCTTTGTTGATCGCCATAATTATTAATCTATTTAGGAGGACATCAGTGAAAATGAGTGCAAAGGATTCTGTGAAAATTCTTCCGTTGGTGTTCCTTTATCCAATTTTATTCTTTACATTTCAAGTGTTTGGTCTCATTTATACCTCATCTTCAGAAGCGGGTATTATCCAAGCGACCATACCAATTTTTACGTTATTATCAGCTTCATTATTTTTGAAAGAATACGCAGGTAGAGGTCAGAAATTTTTTCTTTGTTTATCTGTGCTGGGAGTTATCTTTATCTTTGTCATGAATGACTTGCAACATGCGGCTCACAGTTTGAAAGGAACGATCCTGATCTTATTATCCTCGATTGCTGCCGCTCTCTATAATGTGATAGCGAGGAAGGTAACAAAGCAATATTCACTATTTACGTTAACGTATGTGATGACATTCTTTGGTTTTGTGACTTTTAATAGTATGGCCGTCATCAACCATATAATTAACCAATCTATCAGCAGCTTTTTATTACCCTTCACAAGTAGTGCATTCCTCATTTCAATCGTATATCTTGGGGTATTATCGTCTCTGCTTACTGCTTTTTTATCAAACTATTCATTATCTATATTACCAGCATCTAAAATGAGCGTTTTTAGTAATTTAGCGACTCTGATTACGATAATAGCCGGGGTGATTTTCTTACATGAATCGATTCATTATTATCATGTAATAGGTGCAATGATTATTCTTGCTGGGGTAATCGGCACGAATTATTTTGGTGGAATTCAATCCAAGCATAATAGTAAGACTTTTGCCGACCCATTGCTGAAAAGGGAGGGAAAGTAATGAATAAATATTTGTTGTTACTCTTGATTAGTGGTATATGGGGATCTCAATTCTTCTTTATTGCATTAGTCATAGAAAATGTTGGGGTTATTACATTGTCAGCCATCAAAGCATGCATCGGCGGTATCTGTTTACTCTTCTTTGGTTTGTTTTTATCAAAAGAAGAGCGAAAAGTACCCAGGAGTTATTATAAATGGTATATTATCATTGCTTTTTTCGAGGTTGTACTACCATTCGTCTTTATTGCACAAGGCCAGAAATCGGTGCCTAGCAGTATCGCAGCGGTGCTGATTGGAATGGTTCCCATCTTTACCATCCTTTTTTTACTAGCATTTTTCAAAAGAAAAAGCACAAGGTCGGAGATTACAAGTATCTTATTCGGATTTGCAGGTATTGTCTTCCTTTCCTGGCCGACACAAGGAATCCAAGACCTTTCTAACAGTATCCAGGGGAACATCCTCATGATATTGGCTGCTATGAGTTTTGGATTATCATTAATTTTCATGGAGAAATTAAACGAGGGATCTTCCGTCATTCATATGAGAAATGTATTACTGATTGCCAGTGCATTGCTCATACCCATGTCCCTTTTGTTAGAGCGATCTTTCAAAATGGATATAGCACGATCTCAATCTATCTACTTAGCGATTTTAGGCATTTTCCATGCAGGTGTTGTTTATGCATTATTTAACAGGCTGATTCGGCAAGAAGGCGCATTATTTACTTCATATAGTAATTATATAGTGCCTGTCATCGGAATGATTTTAGGCTTTTTCTTTTTACATGAAGCGTTGTCTATTCATCAATTGATTGGAATGGGTATAATAATGCTGTCATTAGTTTTTTTAGAAGAAAAAAAAATTATCAAATTGAAAAGAAAGTAGTATTTTATTATATGTGCTAATGTCCGTTATCTTTAATTGTACTAATATTCATATATATAACGAAACCAAATTGAAAAATGGGCAGCAGGTTTAATATTTTTTGTAAGATCATTTTTAGTTTTTTGATCAGCAAATGAATATATGGTAAAAGAAGCATCTGCTGATGTTAATGCAAATGCTTTTCTTTTAAAAGGGGTAACTGATTTATTGGCGCTACCAGTAATAAATGCATTGGCGCTACCAGTAATAAATGCTTATATTTTTAGTTATTCTGCATTAGATAGTGATGTATTTTTCTCCATCTTCATTATAATAAATCCACTCCAGGCAAACATAAGGGAGGCTATGTAAAAGATGCTGCCGATCGTTAAAAAGTCGACTAAATATCCGGTTGCAATCACCGCAGCTGCAGCACCGACGGATGGCCAAACATGGTAGTTCCCGATTTCCGCACCCGCGGTTTTCTTCGTTACATATCTTGCCAGTACCGTTTTTTCAGTGTTTCTTTGTACTGCCCCAAGTACTCCCATAATGATTTGCAGGAGATAGACATGCCAAATTTCATATGCGAGAGGAAAGGCAAGCAGGATAAGTGCCATCCCCCATGAATAGATAAGGAGAAATGCTTTGTCACCTGTTTTGTCAGTGAATTTTCCGATTAAAGGATAGCTAAGCGCTGCAGTCAATGAGAATATTCCATATGCCCACCCGAATTGCGAATAACTGGTGCCCACATTTTTGATTAGCAAAATATAAAAGGGGAAAATCATGCTGGCAGCCATTCCAACAGTGCCTTGGTAAAAAACAAAACGTTTATAATTCATGGATGATACTCCTCATAGAAAAGATTCATGAAGCGATTATCAGGATCATATTTCTTCTTTAATCGAAAGAATTCCTCAGTACGCGGATACGCTTCAAATAATTGTGTCTTGGTTGGATACCCATAATAGGGCAGATAGTAGCTGCCGTTATGGTCAAGCGTCACATCGATCATGTTACGGATGACCCTTCCTGTATTATCCTTGCTTTCGTCATCTGTCCCTTGATTGATGAGCATCACTAAAGCGAACATATCATCCTTGGCATAGGACATGAGTGATTCATCATTATGTTCCACATAACGAATTGTGATATTTAATAAATTAAAATCTTTCTCATCAGATAAGGTTCTTCTTAAGTCATCGATATAATCAGCAAATTGTTCAATCGGAACGAAGTATTCTTGCAGCACTTCCGTTTTGGTGGGGTTGCTGTAATCCATGAATGCTGAATCCGACCGCATCACATTATTCCTCGAAACCAAGTTGCCATCAATATTGGCCGTGTAGGCTTTTTGAGTTTCCCAAAACCTTTTTTTACCCCAGTCATTAAAACGTGAGAGGCCAAGAAAGAATTTAGGCACGGCAATGATCGTTTCCCGTTTGAGAGTATTGTAGTCAGATAGCCTTGTTTGGTCATTTGCCCTATAATAATCCGTTACATACATTTCATCCAAATAGGAGCCAGGAGCAACAGATATTCTTGCAAGATGCATTTTAACATCATCGTTTTGAAGAACTTCTCTTTTAAAGTACGACGTATATTCATCATAATGAAGTGATTTAGTTTTAATGTTATAAAGTTCGTCATCGGTAAGGTGGAGTGTTACATCGAGTATGACTCCAAATAATCCATACCCGCCAATAACCGTATGGAAGAGCTCCGAATTTTCTTCGCGGCTCACTGTTAGGATTTGTCCTTTTGCGTCAAGCAATCTAAAAGATTCCACGGTTTCTATCAAGGCATGATGACGGATATCCCGGCCATGGACATTAACGCTCAAAGAACCGCCAATGGTAAAAATGTTTTGAGATTGACTGACCTTCAGTGCAAGTCCATATGGGTTGATGTATTCCTGAAGAGCAGCCCAGGTTGCTCCGCTTTGGACCGTGATGCGTTTTTCTTTTACATCCAAATCAAGTATTTTATCATAGTTCTTCATATCGAGCAGGATCCCGTTTGGATATAATGTCTGCCCTCCTTGGCTATGCTGCATTCCGGCAATGGAAATGGGATCATCGTTTTTTTCGGCATCCAAAACGACTTTTTTGATTTCTTCTTCACTATCTTCTGCCTTTATCACTTTCATTTTAACTGGCATCAGACGGCTTATATCTTTGGCAATAGGGTGGTCAAGCTTGAAATTAAAAGCCTGCAGCGATAATCCAAATAATAGTGCATATAGGGTGATAAATAAAAATCGTTTCATGATATCTGGCATTCTACTCCTCGTTTACTTTGTTTGACACTTAATTGAAATAAAGAAAATGTATGAACCTTATATATTAATGGAGTTTCCCTGACTATTCAGTAAGGTTGGGGTTAATATTGAATTAAATGTCAGATTTTTAGAAATGAATCTTTTGATTTATGTATTAGTTCTTGGTTTTCAGCCCATTAATGATTGTTTTGGTTAGCGGTATGGATAGTGATTCCAAGCTTTGTTCTGAGTTGTTTAATCCCCAATGATAGATGATTCCCATCAGGCTTTGGATGATAAGTTGTGAAATTTCGTTAACTGATTGGTCAGTGCCAATGTCGTTTTGTTCTTTCGCCTCTTCAATTAATGAACGAATGATTTTGAAGAGTGAGCGGTTTGAATTTAAAAAGTAAGTATGTTCTTTCGAATCTAAAGCGGAACTGTAAATCACTTTCATTAAATCTTTGCCCATTTCTACTTCCAGAAAACGCATCAATTTGCGAATGAAAATAAACAATTTCTCGGTAGCGTCCATATCGACTGGGAACGAACGGAAGACTTCGCGATAGTAATCATCGACTTCTATGAATCTCACTAAAAAAATGTCCGATTTCGCTGAAAAGTGTTGGTAAAATGACCCTTTTGATGTGCCGCTTTTTTTCACGATTTCGTCAACGGTAACTTTATCGTAACCTTTTTCGCTAAATAGCTTTAGAGATATTTGTAAAATTTTTTCACGAGTCTTTTCTCCCCTAAGTTGTTTTTTTCTGGGTTCAATCATAAAAAACCTCCAAATGATAATTGACAGAATATTCCTATATAGTTTAATATCAGACTACAGTCTAGTTAAATGATTGCTGGTCTATTTAATCTAACGTAGATCATGAATAATCACAACGCTATTTTAAATGGTTTTCGCGCATTTGGAAAGCGCTTACAATGATTTGGGGTCAAGTATTGGGAAGGTTAATTCAGTTTAAATAGGAGGTTTTTCAAGGATTCCTATACAATCGGTTACTGTCTTGCAGAAAGGCTTATTCCTCTTTAGCCCTGAGTATATGGATTGTATTTATATAATATTGTTGGATTCAGTATATGTAAATGGAGGGTGGTGGTTTTCAGGATAAATTGAGAGCTAGGAATGAACCAGAGTGTCGGGAAGCTGGAAAAGAGTTGTAGTAAACTTTTTTGGGAAATAGTAGCATGAAAAGGGAGGAAATAATCTTGAATCATTCCAGTGGTGAAATAGAGAAACGAACGATCAGTAAGACGATGAAACGCATTCTTCCATTTATCCTGCTTTTGTATATCATCGCTTACTTGGACAGGGTCAATTTAGGCTATGCTGCTTTACAAATGAATGCAGAATTAGCCTTATCCGCTGAAGTTTTTGGATTGCTTTCTGGTATTTTCTTCATCGGCTATTTCTTTTTTGAAGTTCCTAGCAACATGATCATGCATAAAGTGGGAGCTCGGATATGGATTGCCCGTATAATGATTTCGTGGGGGCTTGTGGTAATATTAACAGGTTTTGCCCAAACAACGATGCATTTATATATTCTCCGTTTTTTATTAGGTGTTGCCGAAGCTGGTTTTTTCCCTGGTATAATTTTGTATTTAACTTATTGGTTCAGGGCCCGCGAAAGAGGACGGGCAACAGCGGTTTTGCTTTTAGCCCTTCCGATTGGCGGATTGATTGGTGCGCCTGTGTCCACCTGGATTCTTGACAATATTTCCTGGTTCGGTATGGCTGGGTGGAGATGGATGTTCATTCTTGAAGGCATTCCGGCCATTATTATAGGAATTGTTGTTGTTTTCTATTTAACTAATAGACCGTCTAACGCTAAATGGTTATCAAAGGAAGAAAGTGATTGGTTAGAAGGCGAATTGAGTGCGGAAAGAAAAGTTAGCTCGAAAATAAATAAAGTCACGAAGCTTGATATGCTGAAAGATTCGAAAATCTGGAAGTTGGCCCTTTTCTATTTTGCAGGATACACATCTATCTATGGATTGTCATTTTGGATGCCAACCATCATAAAATCTTTATCGGAAAACGCAACAACTAATTTAGAAATAGGCTGGTTAGCGATGATTCCATCTTTAGTCGGTATACCTGCGGTTATGTTTGTAGGCTGGAATTCAGATCGGACCAATGAACATAAAACACATTTGCTCGTTTGCCTCATGATAGCGGTAGTCGGATTTATCGGATGCGGCTTTTCAAATAGTGTTTTTATGATGGTGCTTATGTTAACGATTACATCTTTCGGGTTATACGGGTTCAGTGGATGTTTCTTTGCCTATATGACATTTTTCTTCACTGAGTCCACTGCCCCAGTTGGAATAGCCATAGTCAATTCATTTGCGGCTTTAGGCGGTTTTGTAGGACCGATGATTCTCGGAACTGTTGCATTTACTCAAGGGATGTTTATTTTATCTGGATTACTTATAATAGGTGTCATCACCCTATTATCATTAAAATTGACGGATGCTTCGGAAGAAAACATAGGTAAAGAAGTTGATGTCAATATTAATTGATTATAAAGGTTCTAAATGTATTGAAGATTAAAATGATAAAAAAAGAAACATCATTGGAAATCACAGCGTTTCCACGATGTTTCTTTTTTTATTTAAGCACATATATATGGGGTGAAAATATCAGTTGAGAATGTCAAAGTTTAATCTAAATCGCAGGTTCTGCCTAATAAGACTTGTTTGTAGTTTTCGGCGGGATTAGAATGGAGATGAGATGAAAGTGCTTTCGAAAAGATCAGGGATCCCTTTTCTATTCATGTGCTGACTTCATATTATTCATTAGGGGAATAACAGCAGAAATGAGGTGATGATGTGGAAATTCATTTGGTGGCAAAAGATGAGATTGAGGCTCAAGGAATTCGTTGGATCGTGGAGTCCCACCTAACGGGAGTTAGATTGATCTTATGGAAAACGATTGAAGAATTCGAAAAGGGCATACGCAATCAGCAACCTGAATTCGTTATTTTGGATATGGATATTTGGACGGATGAAAGTGAGGCGATGGGTGTTTCGTTAAAGCGGAGGGGAATTCGATGGTTAGGGATTTCATCTGAGCGAATCTTCCAAACCGCTTATCGAGCCTTACGTTTTCGTGCTGAAGATGTTTTATTCCGTCCTTTTTCTTCGGCAGATTTGGTAAAACATATCCAACAATTACGTTTTCAATTGAGAAATGGTCCAGGTCATATCTCTTCAAACACCATGGGTGATGAGAATGCTCTGGATATTGGGTATCCAGATTTCTTCTTGACAGACCGGAAGCATGAAAGCCGAATAACCATGGTCGCTTTCTTGACACCTGATAACAAGACCCTTCCATTAGTTTATGATGAACTGCAACGATATTCTTTTACTGGGAAGAATCAAATCTTCGCATTATCGGATTTTATTTTATGTGTCCAGGAAACAAAGGAAATGGAGATATATAAGGAAGAGTATCAGGCCTTCCTTGCCCATTGGAAAGAAAGAATGGATGAGCCCCTTGCCATCATAATAAAGGCGGCAACTTCAGATGAGTCTTTAAAAAGGATGTATCAGCAAACTCGTGAATTTACGAGACAAATCTTTTTCGATGGATATGATATCATCTTAGCCGAAAGTCAACAGACTTCGCATCGAGAGATGGATCCATTCCTCACACCTCTTGAACAAAGACTATGGATAGAAATGCTCGAACGACGGGATGCGAAGGCTATCAGGAACTGGATTGAACGTGAATTCCTTACCTTCGAACGACCATACCCCGACCCGGAAATCGTTCGTATCCGCCTTACAAGCGTACTTGCACAGATTCGCAGGCATATGAAATCATACAACTTGCAAAATGCTTCCCTGGAAGCCATATACTATGATGTATTTCAGCAAATTGTACATAAACCTGTCATACATCAAATAGTGAAAGAGCTGCATGCGTTCACCACCCATATGCTTCTGCAGGATCATGGACAATTACAGGAAGGGGCACGCACAATCAGCGAAAAGGCAAGGGAGCTGATCGAGTCCAACTATTGGGACGCCCAGTGGAATCTAGCGAGTTGTGCAGATACTCTGCGAATCAATAAAAGTACACTCAGCCGTCGATTTGCGGCTGAATCCGGCGAGTCTTTTCGAAATACGCTGCACCAAGTTCGAATTAGGGAAGCTAAACGTTTATTAAAGGAAACGGATTTATCATTGGAGGAAATCTCACAATTGGCCGGCTATTCACATCAAACCTATTTCAATGCCAAATTCAAATTGCTTGAAGCCTGTACACCATCAGCATATCGGTCTGGCTTATAAAAAAGGACGATTCAATAAATGAATCGTCCTTTTTTATTTATTTCATAACAATGTAATTGATGGAATTATTCATAAAAAAATAAAGTTAACTACAAAATAGTGAAACAAATTATAAAATTATCATTAAATTATAATAAATTATTCTGAATTTTTCTTATAGAATGAAAATATAACAAAAACAAGGGGGAAATGAGAATGAATACGATTACAAATAAGGTTATACGCTATAGAGGCACTGATTTGAATACGAAAGGTTGGCAACAAGAGGCAGTGCTTAGAATGCTGATGAATAATTTGGATCCTGAAGTCGCCGAACGTCCTGAGGATTTGGTGGTATACGGAGGGATTGGGAAAGCAGCACGTAACTGGGAATGCTTTGATGCAATCGTCAAATCACTAAAAGAGCTTGAAGAAGATGAAACTTTACTTGTCCAATCAGGGAAACCGGTAGCAATTTTTAAAACGCATACGGATGCACCGCGTGTCCTGATTGCCAATTCAAATATCGTCCCGGCGTATGCGAACTGGGAAACATTCCATGAACTTGATAAAAAGGGATTGATGATGTATGGGCAAATGACAGCAGGGAGCTGGATATATATTGGCTCTCAAGGCATCGTACAGGGTACATACGAGACATTTGCCGAGCTAGCAAAACAACATTTCAATAACTCGTTGAAAGGCACTATCACTCTTACGGCTGGTCTAGGCGGCATGGGTGGGGCACAGCCACTGGCAGTTACGATGAACGGCGGGGTCTGTATCGGAATTGATGTTGATGAAACAAGAATTGACCGGAGAATCGAGACTCGTTATACCGATGTGAAAACGGATTCTTTGGATGAAGCCATTCGTTTAGCCAAAGAAGCTAAACTTGCAGGAAAAGCATTATCGATTGGTTTGATTGGGAATGCTTCAGATATTCTTCCAGAAATGATTGCAAGGAACTTCATTCCGGATGTCTTGACGGATCAGACTTCCGCCCATGATCCGCTTAATGGATATACACCTTCAGGTATGTCAATGGTGGAAGCGGCAGAATTAAGGAATGCCAATCCAGAAGAGTATATTAAACTCTCTAAAGCTTCAATGGCCAAACATGTAAGAGCGATGCTTGAAATGATGGAAAAAGGAGCCGTGACGTTTGATTATGGCAATAATATCCGTCAAGTTGCGAAAGATGAAGGCGTAGAAAATGCTTTTGACTTCCCTGGCTTCGTTCCAGCATATATCCGTCCACAATTTTGTGAAGGAAAAGGTCCATTCCGTTGGGTCGCTTTATCTGGTGATCCAGAAGATATTTATAAAACAGACCAAGCCATTTTACGTGAATTCGCTGATAATGAGCATTTATGTAACTGGATTAGAATGGCTCAAGACAAAATCCAGTTCCAAGGTCTTCCTTCCCGTATTTGCTGGCTTGGTTATGGGGAGCGTGCCCGTTTTGGTAAAATCCTTAATGATATGGTTGCAAGCGGTGAATTGAAGGCTCCGATCGTGATTGGACGTGACCATTTGGATTCAGGATCTGTCGCTTCGCCGAATCGTGAAACGGAAGCCATGAAGGATGGTTCGGATGTAGTGGCTGACTGGCCGATCTTAAATGCAATGGTGAACGCAGTGGGCGGTGCAACCTGGGTATCCGTACATCATGGCGGTGGCGTAGGAATGGGATACTCCATGCATGCTGGCGTGGTAATTGTGGCAGACGGAACCGAAGAAGCAGCAGCCAGGATTGAGCGAGTGCTGACAACGGACCCTGGGATGGGCGTTGTACGCCATGTTGATGCAGGATATGAACTTGCAGAGGAAACAGCCCGTGAAAGAGGTATTAATATCCCGATGCTTGGTAAAGGAATTGATAAAAAATGACAAAGCCAATTTGGATAAAACATGCCACTCAACTTGCTACCCTTACCTCTGAAAGGAAAGGGCCGCGTTCCAAAGAGGGAATGTCGGAGCTTGGTTTGATAGAGGATGGAAGTATATGGATGGAGTCAGGGTTAATCCAAGCTGTCGGGACAACCAAGGAATTGGAAAAACTCTATGCTGATAGAATGCATGAAGCTGAAGTTTTCGATGCAACTGGCCATTTGGTGACACCAGGGCTTGTCGATCCCCATACACATGTTGTATATGGGGGAAGTCGTGAGCGTGAATTCGAAATGCGTCTGGAAGGTGCAACATATATGGACATCATGAACGGGGGAGGGGGCATTCATGCAACCACCCGCATGACAAGGGAAGCAAGTGAAGAAGAGTTGATGGAACAAACCATACGACGCCTTGATTCGTTTCTCGCTCATGGTGTGACTACAGTAGAAGGTAAAAGCGGCTATGGAATGAATTTGGAAACCGAATTGAAGCAGTTGCGGGTGATGAAGAAGTTACAGGAAGAGCATCCGATTGATCTAGTTCCTACCTTCATGGGAGCCCATGCGGTTCCAAAGGATTATAAAGGCCGTGAGGATGAATTTGTCGATCATCTGATTAATGATATGCTTCCAATCGTCGCTGAAGAAAAGCTTGCTGAATTCAATGATGTGTTTTGTGAAAAAGGGGTTTTTACCCCTGAACAATCAGAGCGGATATTAAAGGCGGGGAAAAAGTACGGCTTGATCCCTAAAATTCATGCTGATGAAATTGAGCCTTACGGGGGAGCCGAACTAGCTGCTAAAATCGGGGCTATATCAGCCGAGCATTTATTAAAGGCCTCCGAAGAGGGAATTCAATCCATGGCTAAGTCAGGAACCATTGCCTGCTTGCTTCCAGCCACAGCTTTGTATTTAAGGGAAGATGCGGCCCCAGGACGGCGAATGGTTGATGAAGGTGTAGCTGTTGCCATTTCGACCGATTGCAATCCCGGATCCTCGCCGACGACTTCCATGCCGCTTGTCATGAACCTGGCATGCATCTCGATGCGGCTGACCCCTGCTGAAGCGCTTACCGCGGCAACATACAATGCTGCTTGTGCAATCAACAGACAGGAAAAGATAGGTTCACTTGAAGTGGGAAAACAAGCGGATGTCGTTTTATGGAATGTTGAAAACTATCAGGAGTTGCAATATTTATTTGGGGTTAACCATGTTAAGACAGTATGGAAAAACGGTGTTCAAGTTGTGAATGATAAAGTGAAGTCTGATTCCAAAAGCCTTACGGGCCTTTAAAAATCAGTATTCTCAATCAATGTCTACCCATTCCATCCGCTGAAAAATTCAGGGGATGGAATGGGCTTTTGGAAGTATTAACTAATGTAATGGTGCTGAATAGTAGGATGAAATTTATCATCCTACGCATTTTCAGCATTAAACACTTTACCACTTTACAGTGAGATTTAATGAAAGGATTTTAAGGAGTTCGTGGAAATGAATCTTCCATGTGGAGGGAATTTTATGTGGATAATCACTATCCATTCGAAAAAAGGCATAAAAATGTTTGAGTTTAGCACAGAAAAGGAAGCAAGGGAAAGATTTGAGGTAATGGAAGGCTGTAAAATCCTTAGTGAAGTCATTTATTTCAATGATAAACAATTGATTGAAACTTAAACTATATTTTCATATATAAAATAGAAATTAAAAGGTAGAATGATTTGATATAGTTTATAAAAAGAGTATATTTCATAATATTCTTTGCTCAATTTTTTTATAGTATTAAGCTTATTCGTTCCATTCAATTTCAGCGCCACTCACGGAGTGTTACAGTTCTAGTGTTTTTTTTTGAATCAATATATCTGATAAATCAAAATATGGAGGGGATTCTTTGAACGAACAAAAATTCACGATTGACGATGCCCCATTTAATAGGTTTCATTTTCGAATTTCAGGACTTACATTCGGTTCCAGCTTTTGTGATGGCTATTCTCTAGGAATCATTGCGATGGCCCTGACAGTATTCGGGCCTCAGATGAATATGAATTCATTGTGGACAGGGCTGATCGGCAGCTCTGCTTTAATCGGTCTGTTTGCGGGATCTTTAATACTTGGAAGACTTTCTGACCGTGTAGGAAGACAGAAAATCTTTCTCGTAAACTTTTTACTCATCACGGTAGCTACTATTTTACAATTTTTTGTTAGCAGCCCGGAAGAGCTTTTTATTTTACGGTTGCTGATTGGTTTTGGACTTGGAGGGGATTACGCTGTAGGTACGACCTTGCTTGCCGAGTTTTCTCCCAAAAAGTATCGCTCCTCGCTCCTCGCGTCTATAAACGTAGTGTGGACGCTTGGTTATGTTGCATCAAACTTTGTTGGTCATTACTTGGGCCAGATTGGTTCAGATTCATGGCGTTGGATGCTTGTCAGCGCTGCCATTCCGGCAATTGTGGTTTTGATTTTAAGAATAGGGACGCCTGAATCACCAAGGTGGCTTGTCAGCATGGGGCGTGTCGAAGAAGCTCGCCAGATTGTAAAAAAACACCTTGGAGCGAACGTTGAAATGGGAGAAACGACGACTGGTACAGAAAACCAAAAGACTCTGGGGTTTCGTGGGCTTTTCAGTAAAAGGCTTCGTAAGCGGTTGGCTTTTGGTGGAATATTCAAATTGACTCTTGTTATTCCCTACTTTGCCATTTACACTTTCCTGCCTTCCATACTTAGTACAATGGGTTTTGAACAGAACTTTTTTGCCGATACCATGTTAAATCTATTCTTGCTTGTTGGGGCAATTATTGGTCTTTGGCTGCTTGCAAAATTTTCTCGTAGAGGATTTACCATCGGGGCTTTCACGATCCTTACTGTTTCATTGTTTTCACTCAGCATCTTACACAATGGTTCTCAATTCTTAATGTTGGTAGCCTTCTTGATCTTTACTTTTTTCATGTCAGCAGCATCGAACCTTACATTAGTATACCCAGCAGAGCTTTTTCCAACTGAAATCCGTGGCTCGGGAATAGGTATGGTTACGGCAATTAGTCGGATTGGTTCTGCAATTGGAACATTTCTGCTGCCTGTTTCTTTAAGTTCATTCGGATTAAGTGCCTCAATGGCAGGAATGGCAGCCATTCTACTGGTGGGCTTGATCGTATCGATCGCCTGGGCACCTGAAACGAAGAATCTTTCATTACATGAAGCAAGTGACCCATTGCTAGAAACGGAGAATTCTCCGAAAGGAACCGCTATTCCCTTTACAAAAAATGAAAAAATAACATAAGATAACTTCCAGTAAATAAATGAGAAGGACCAAAACTTTTTTCTCCTTCTTTGATGAGTCATAAGAGAGGAGATGTATAAGGATGACAACTGCCGATTGTTTACATCCTATGGATATTAAAGAGGTTGTACTAGGGGATGACGCCATCTCAATCCAAGAGGTAATTGCGGTTGCAAGATATGGGGCGATGGTTTCCTTTACACAAACATATTGTGATAGGGTGAATAAATCACGTAGCTTAATAGACAAGTTTTTAGATGAAAATCGATTGATTTATGGTGTAACTACGGGTTTTGGCAGTAATATGACCGAGGTGATTTCTCCAAAGGACGCAGAAACCCTTCAACGGAATATTGTTCGTTCACATGCCGTTTCTGTTGGGGAAACTCTTGAAAAAGAAGTCGTAAGGGCCATTCAATTGATGATCCTAGTAAATTTAGGCCAAGGGTATTCAGGAGTTCGTTTACAGTTATTAAATCTTATTGCTTCACTATTAAATCACGATATCATTCCGTTTGTTCCAGGTGATGGGTCAGTGGGGTATCTTTCTCCTGAAGCTCACATGGCCTTAGTGGTGATGGGAGAGGGGAAGGCATGGTATGAAGATGAGCTCATACCTGGCATGGAAGCTTTAGGGAAAGCGGGATTAGCACCTGTTACGTTGGGTGCTAAAGAAGGATTGGCACTTACAAGCGGGACTACTTCCGTCACCGCGATGGCTGTCCTGGCTTTATACAATAGCATGCAGGCGGCGAAAACCGCTGACATTACGGGAGCGATGTCCTTAGAAGTGCTGAAAGGTACTATAAAAGCATTTGATCCCCGTCCACACTCATTGAAAAAACATGAGGAACAGGCTAAGACAGCCAGAAATGTATCAAGGATTCTTGAAGGCAGCCAAATCATTGATACATACAAGGAACATAGATTACAAGATGCACTTAGCTTACGATGCATTCCACAAGTCCATGGAGCCATAAAAAGAGTATTGAAAGATGCTGCTGTATCAATCGAGAATGAAATGAACTCTGTAAGTGACAATCCTCTGATTTTTCCTGAAGAGGAAGATGGAATTGGCCTGATGGCTGGGAATTTTGATGGTTCATTTGTTGGGATTTATGCGGATGCGATATCCATAGCGTTAGCAAACTTAGCAAAAATAACAGAACGCAGAATAGATCGCCTTGTAAACCATCACCTAAGTGAATTACCTAATTTCTTAGTGGTTAATCCTGGTTTAAATAGTGGCTACATGATTCCACAATATACAGCTGCCGGGCTATTAAATGAAATCAGGGTGCTCTCGCATCCAGCGACAATAGATAATATCCCTACATGTGCAAATCAAGAAGACGTGATAAGTTTTGCCTATTTTGCTTCGAGGAAAGCATATCGGATTTCGAAGAAACTTGAATATATTTTAGCCATTGAACTGATGACGGCAACACAAGCAATGGATTTTCATCTACCTTTGAAACCGTCACCGGTTACGGAGGAGGTATATCATTTAGTTCGGAGCGAAGTCCCGATGGTTGAAGAAGATCGCTTTTTTCATCCTGACATTGAAGCGATTTATAGGCAAATTCATGAAGGGGAAATAGTGAAGCTCGTTGAAAGGGCGATTGGGGAAATAGAGTTCTAAAACCATGTTGAAGCTGTTTTACTTTATTTTATAAGGTAAAATGGCTTCCTTTTTTTAAAATGAAGGACCATATTTAAAGGAGGAGGGATGAAAGATGCATTATGATGTAATTGTAATTGGAGCTGGATCCATGGGAATGTCTTCAGGTTATTATCTATCAAAAAAAGGACAAAAAGTATTATTATTGGATTCCTTTGCTCCTCCTCATAATAAGGGGAGCCATCACGGGGAAACAAGAATTATTAGGCATGCTTATGGTGAAGGCAGGGAGTATGTTTCTTTGGCACTAAAATCACAAAAGCTTTGGGGTGAATTGGAAAGAATTTCGGGTCAACCATTATTTCTTCCAACGGGGGTCCTGAATGTTGGAAGCCAAAATTCCACTTTCATTAAACAAGTGAAAGCAGGATCAAAGGAATATGGTTTACCTATGAAAATATTGGATTACCATGAAATTCATGATAGGTGGCCAGGAATAACACTGCCGGAAGACTACATTGGGTGCTATGAATCGACTTCGGGCGTGTTGAAAAGTGAAGAGTGCTTAAGGGCGTATCAACAACTTGCGAAATCCCATGGTGCCGACATCATTGTAAACAGTGAAGTAAGGAATATAGTTGCTCATAGTAACGGGGTCACGGTTATAACGGATGAACAGACATTCCACTCGGAATCTTTAGTGGTTGCAGTTGGGGCGTGGGCACCGAAAATATTGGCGATGTTAGATTTGAATCTCCCGCTGGAACCCATCAGAAAAACATTTGCCTGGTTTCATGCAAATGAAAAATTATATAATCATAATGATTTTCCGGCTTTTACTTTTGATACTTCACTTGGTACATACTATGGCTTCCCTAGTATAAATGGTTCTGGACTGAAAATAGGGAGACATGATGGAGGACAGCGGATCAATCCTGATGGCTGTATCAAGGGTTTTGGTGAATTGGATGAGGATGAGGGAGATTTGATGAGGTTTTTAGGGCAATTTATGCCTGCTGATCAAAAAATGAAATATGGGAAAACTTGCATCTATACCATGACCCCTGATGAGCATTTTATAGTGGATAAACATCCTTATTATCCACATATTGCTATTGCGGCAGGTTTCTCTGGACACGGTTTTAAGTTCAGCAGTGTCATGGGAGAAATTTTGAGTGACTTGATTATCTCCGGTACGACCAAGGAAGATATTTCATTGTTTTCGATTAACCGATTTTGAATTAACTCCAAACTTAAAAACTGTAATCATGGCCGTTGCTTCCTTTCAAAGGAAACAACGGCTTTTTTGTATCAAACTGTAATGTTAGGTTTTCTAACAAAATATTGTCGAAATAATTAAAATATGCTAGAATGAGAATATTCCGAAATATGAAACTAAGGTTCCGAATTTCGGAACATAAGCATTTGAATGATTGAAAGAGTAATTACATATTTTTATGGTTTACTAAAATTTCCGTTATTAAAGGAGAGGGTAGTATGAACAAGGTTGATTTGAATTGTGATTTAGGAGAAAGTTTTGGCGCTTACCGGATGGGTAATGATCAAGAGATTTTAGATTATGTAACATCTGTTAATGTAGCTTGTGGATTCCACGCTGGTGATCCGACAGTCATGAGAAAAACGGTTCAGCTTGCTTTAGGGAAAGAAGTCAAAATCGGAGCCCACCCAGGTTTACAGGATTTAATAGGATTTGGCAGACGCAATATGAATATTTCTCCACAGGAAGCTTATGATATTGTCGTCTATCAAATTGGAGCATTAAATGGCTTCCTGCAATCCGAAGGCGGAAGTATGCAGCATGTGAAACCGCATGGGGCTTTGTACAATATGGCCGCAAAGAACAAAGAGTTATCCATGGCCATTGCCGAAGCGGTTTATAAAGTGAATCCCGAGCTTATCTTATTTGGTTTGTCGGGCAGTGAATTAATACGAGCCGGACAGGCTATCGGATTGCAAACAGGGAGTGAAGTATTTGCCGATCGCACCTACCAACATGATGGTTCATTGACTTCCCGATTGGAAAAGGACGCACTGATTGAAAACGATGATGTTGCAGTTGCCCAAGTCATTCGCATGGTGAAGGAAGGGAAGGTACTGTCCCGGCAAGGCTCAGATGTGGCTTTAAAAGCAGATACCATTTGTATTCACGGGGACGGGGCACATGCTTTATCCTTTGCACGGCATGTTAGGGAATCTTTACAATTATCTGAAATAACAGTCAAGTCCTTTTCTTGAAAAAAACTAAACAATCAGGAGGCAGATTCCATTGGAGCCAATCAAAAATACAACAGCACAGAAAAAGAATTTGACTAAGCCAAAAACGAACCGCACTTTATTGTTAGGTGCAGCATTCCTAATGGCAACATCGGCAATAGGACCAGGTTTTTTAATGCAAACGACCGTTTATACCCAAAGTCTTGCGGCAAGTTTCGGTTTCGTTATCCTTATTTCGGTCATTCTTGATATATTTGCCCAAACTAATGTATGGCGGATTATTGCTGTATCCGAAAAGCGGGGTCAAGAGATTGCAAACATGGTCCTTCCTGGGCTGGGTTATGTACTGGCAGCACTGATCGTCATGGGCGGGCTGGCATTTAATATTGGAAATATCGCAGGAGCCGGATTAGGTCTAAATGCGATGACGGGAATATCCCCAACTACGGGGGCGGCAATAAGCGCAGTCATCGCCGTACTGATTTTTGTAGTGAAAGAAGCAGGAAAAGCGATGGACCGTTTTACGCAAATCGCTGGATTTTTCATGATTTGTTTGATGATTTACGTTGCATGGACAACCTCTCCTCCTGTAGGGGAAGCGGTAGTGAAGACCTTTGTCCCTGATAAAATCGATATTATCGCCATCGTTACATTAGTGGGCGGATCAGTTGGCGGCTACATTACTTTTGCGGGAGGCCATCGTCTATTGGATGCAGGCGTGAAGGGCGTTGACTCATTACCACAGGTCACGAAGAGCTCGGTAATGGGGATATTGATCACGACAGTCATGCGTGTTGCATTATTTTTAGCAGTACTTGGTGTTGTATCGAAAGGTTTACAAATTGATCCGGATAACCCTGCAGCATCCGTTTTTCAGCTCGCTGCCGGTGATATAGGATATAAAATCTTTGGTGTCGTCATGTGGGCTGCAGCGATCACGTCTGTTGTTGGAGCGGCATATACTTCGGTTTCATTTGTCAGAACCTTCAGCGAAAAGATAAATAATAAGGCAAACTGGATAATCATTGGCTTTATAGCCGTATCGACCATTTGCTTTCTATTGATTGGTCAACCGGTTAAAGTATTGCTTATAGTTGGTGCCATTAATGGACTCATCTTACCAATTGCTCTTGGAACATTGCTGATTGCCGCATATAAGAAAAATATCGTGGGTGATTATAAGCATCCTTTATGGTTAACGATTTCCGGTGTATTCGTGGTAGTCATCATGGCGTTGATGGGCGTATATACATTAATGAAACAACTGCCAGCACTTTTTTAATGATCAATGAATGAAAATCCAATAAATAAAGGTGGAAGTGGCGTGCCAGTTTGTCACTTTCTGCCACTTCGTAATAGGAGATGAATACTAATGATCGACCTTTCTCAAGCTACCCCGGCTGAGTTGCGTTCAATGATTCGAAACAACGAATTGATAAAACCGACTGCTGGCATGGCTAACGGTTATGCACAAGCGAACCTAGCCATCTTAAAAAAAGAGCATGCTTTTGATTTCTTATTATTCTGTCAGCGTAACCCTAAATCCTGTCCATTGCTGGATGTTACGGAAATTGGTTCACCCATTCCCGCATTTGCAGCAAAGTCTGGGGATATCCGCACCGATATTCCGAAATATAGGGTATATAAATATGGAGAATTAGTGGAAGAAGTAACGGATATCTCAAACTACTGGGAAGACGATATGGTTGGATTTTTAATTGGGTGCAGCTTTACATTCGAACACGCCCTATTAAATAATGATATATCGATTCGTCATATTGAAGAGGGATGCAATGTACCCATGTATAAAACCAATATCCCTTGTATTGAAGCAGGGATTTTTCATGGGAAAATGGTGGCTAGCATGAGGCCGATTCCACAAAAGGATGTGGTGAGGGCAGCTCAAGTGACATCGCGGTTTCCGGCCGTTCATGGCGCTCCAATCCATATTGGCGACCCTGAAGCGATCGGTGTTTCCAGCATTCAGCATCCGGATTTTGGTGATCCAGTAACGATTCGTGAAGGGGAAGTCCCGGTATTTTGGGCATGTGGTGTAACACCTCAATCCATTGCTATGGAAACTAAACCGGAGATCATGATCACGCATGCACCTGGACATATGTTCATAACGGACATTCGTGATGAAAAATTAGGAGTTTTATAACTGACAGAAAGAGATGATTCCTATGCCGGAAAAGCTTTTGAAAAAAACTGCATGTACACTTTCTCCATTAGGCGATTCCGCAATCGTGATAACATTCGGGAATGGAATGGAATACAGCGTTCACAAAAAAATAAAATTGTTAAAGGATTTGCTGGAAAATGAACCTTTTGTAGGGTTTATAGAATGTGTACCGGCTTATACCAATTTGACGGTTTTTTATGATCCACTCGTTATTTATAAGGAACAAAATAAAAGCAATGGTAATGAAACCATATCTCCCTTTGAAGTGGTCCGTTCCATCTTGGAAATGAAATTACAGGATTTAAAAGAAGATAAGAAACTGATACATCGAACGGTTACTATTCCCGTGTGCTATGGGTATGAATATGGACCCGATTTGGAATATGTCGCCCGCTATAATGATTTGACTACTGATGAAGTCATTCATATTCATTCAACCGGTGAATATTTGGCTTATATGATCGGGTTCGCACCGGGTTTCCCGTTTCTTGGCGGACTTTCAGAGAACATCGCGACACCTAGGCGTTCCTCTCCCCGAATGACCATTCCGGCAGGGGCAGTAGGGATTGCCGGTATGCAAACGGGAGTATATCCCATATCAACGCCTGGTGGATGGCAATTGATCGGACAAACGCCAACCAAACTATTTTTACCAAATGTAAATCCTCCAAGTCTATTACAAGCAGGGGACATTGTGAAGTTCCATCCGATTACGGATCAAGAATATAAAGAAATGATTCTTAAGGAGGGGGTACAGTGAGCCTGCGCGTAATCAAACCGGGATTATTGACCAGTATACAGGATCTTGGAAGAAAAGGATTCAAGCAACATGGGGTGATTGTAAGCGGGGCGATGGATGCACATTCTTTACGAATTGCCAATATGTTGGTTGGTAATGAAGAAGGAGAAGCGGCCTTGGAAATTACATTAATGGGTCCGACCATTAAAGTAGAGAAAAATTGCCTGATTTCGATAACAGGTGGAAATTTATCACCTACACTTGATAATAAGGTGGTACCGATGTGGAAGCCCATTCTTGTGAAAAATGGATCGATTCTTCGATTTGAAGGGTGTAAATCAGGATGCAGGGCGTACTTAACTGTAGCGGGAGGCTTTGCTATTCCTGAAGTTATGGAGAGTAAAAGCACATATCTAAGGGCTGGGATTGGCGGCTATTTGGGGAGGGCACTAAAGGCTGACGATGTCTTGGAGTTGAATGAACCTTCGAAAAATCTTGGTGATCGAACGTTCAAAGGTTCATTTTACTTCCCAAAGTGGTTTGTCAATGAGAAGGAGTTCATGCCAGGAGGAAAACCTCTCATCCGTTTCATCGATGGAAGCCAATATGAATATTTCACAGACTCAAGTAAAGATAGTTTTGTAGAGAGGTTATTTAAAGTTTCCAATCAATCCGACCGCATGGGATATAGAATATCGGGCCCTGCACTGAAATTAAAGAATAATGGGGAGTTATTATCCGAAGCGGTTACAAATGGGTCCGTTCAGGTTCCTCCAGATGGAAATCCGATCATCCTCCTTTCAGATAGCCAAACAACGGGCGGATATCCTAAGATAGCTCAGGTTATTACGGCGGATTTACCAATTATCGCTCAGGTTAAACCAGGGGAATCGATTCAGTTCTCACGGGTGAATTTAAAGGAGGCTGAACGGCTGTTCCTTCAAAAAGAACGGCAATTGAAGGAATTGCAAATTTCAATTTCATTGGCCTTGAAAAAATGGCTGGATATATAATGCTTCTGCAATTATCGCAAAAGATGAGAAAGTACTCTTAAAGAGTGCTTTCTTCAGACTATAGACAAACTCGGTGAAAGTCGAGTTTGTCTACATTTTTTTATAGCTTGTACAATTTGGACGTTGATTTCCACTCCAGGCACTCGCTTTCCGCGGGCGGTCCGGGAGCCTCCTCTGCTTTCGCCTGCGGGGTCTCCCCTGGACACGCTTTTCCCGCAGGAGTCTCGTACCTTCCGTTCCAATCAACTTTGTTTTAACTTTTAGATAGAACACTTTTGCTTAGAGTCGTTTTTGTTTTAAAATAGATCTATAAAAACTTGAGGTGATCAGGATGCTTTCTAAACATGATTCTATTCAGCGAGATCAACTTAAAATGATTACTTTAGATCAACTGGTGCCACCGAACCATTTGGTTGGTAAAATTGAGGCTTCCTTGACTTCACTTTCATTTATGACTTGGTGAAAGATATGTATGCAGAGGTAGGACGCCCAATTATTGATCCTGTTATTTTTCAATCATTATACCTTCGATATTCGTTCTATGTGTAAAACGATTGAAGAAGCTGAAACACATATGGATTATCGTTGACCTTTTGTCTACAAACTGGAGAAAGTACTCTTAAAGAGTGCTTTCTTTTTTTATTTCATTAAACGAAGTCCATAATAAAGACGCTTCCTTTCTTCCACTATGTCCAATAATGTCTTCCAAAACCGGTTTGCAATTTCGAAAGAGAGGAGACGTTGAAATGCATTTTTTCTCCAAAAAATCTTGAAACCCAACATCCTCATACGTACTTATTTACATTTATTACCCCAATCCCAAATAAGAAGTTATGAAATCGGAATGATGGAAATTCGAACTAATCACCATTCTGACGTCTGAATTTCTGTTTATTTTCAAAGGTTAAGGGGATTTTTCCAATAGGATGGGGAAGTTCCCCGATATCGAACAATCAGGCAAGATCTTACAATAAGGGTATGGTAATTGTTTGTAATGAGGAGGAATAATAATGCAGGCAAAAGTCGCCGTAAATCAAAAAACAGGAAAATCGATTGATGATGCTTTTGCATCACATTTTGCCAAGTCTATGTTTCTAGCAGTTTGCGGACTTGTATTCTTATCGTTTATTGGTACGAGAATGTTTACACACGTGGATTTAAACCTTTATGGCTATATGGTGGGGACGTTTATTTTTATTGGGGGTTTCTTTTACAGATTTATCGCTTGGGGGGAAAGGCCGCCAACAAAGGTTTTTATAAAAAAAGGAATTAAAATTCTCTTAAGAAGATCAACGCCCAAAACAACAGTTGAACATTTAGCAACATACAATTTCATCTGGAACAGGGGAATTTACCGATGGACTCAGCACGTTCTAATGGGCTGGGGCTGCATTCTCTCCTGCTTCGTGACTTTTCCTCTAGTATTTGGATGGATGTACTTCACAATGGACGAGAACGGTTACTACAACATCATCGCCATGGGGATCCAGGTAATGACAGTACCAGCTGATGGGCTTATAGCGACGTTATCATATAACGCACTGAACATTACAGCAGTGATGGTCATTTCCGGTGTATGCATGGCCCTTTATCGCCGTTTGAAAAATATGCAGGCAAGGGCAGAACAACAATTCATGTATGACTTCCTTCCATTATTTATGCTGTTATTGGTCAGCGTTACAGGACTGGCACTAACCTTCATGAACATTTTTATGCATGGTGCAGGACAGCCAGCCATGTCCCTGATACACCAATGGTCAGTCATCATTACATTGATTTATCTTCCGTTCGGAAAACTTGCGCACATACCTTTTCGCCCAATGAGTGTATTCGCAAGAAATTACAGAGAGCATTATGCGGAACAATCCATGAAAGGATGCAAAGTATGCGGTAATGAGTTTGTTTCAACAGAACAATCAAAAGATGTCATTGAGGTTCTCGGCAGGAATGATATAGAATTCCAAGCGAAAGAAGGCCACCATCTCGCTGAAATGTGCCTTCCTTGTCGAAGAAAATACAGGATTGCCCAATTTTCCGGGTTCCCCATCCATGAAGTAAAAGTTAAGGAGGCAAACCAGGATGCAAAAGGATAAGTTTTTTAAAACAGAAAGTAATGTGATGCACCCGAATGAAACATTGGTCAAAACCCATTGTGCTTATTGCGGAATGCAATGCGGAATGAATTTAAGGGTAAATGTAGCGACGAATAAAATCATTGGGGTTGAACCCCGTTATGATTGGCCTGTAACCGTTGGGAAAATGTGTCCAAAAGGGGTTACAGCTTACCAGCAGACGAATCATGAAGATCGTATTTTAAAACCGCTTATTCGGGATGATGCTTCACTAAAGGGAACAAAGGAAGGCTTCCGAGAAGCAAGCTGGAATGAGGCGTATGATTTAATCGCAAATAAGTTCAGGGAACTTCAAGCTAAATATGGAAAAGATTCATTATCCGTTTTCAGCGGGGTATCAATGACAAATGAAAAATGCTATTTAACAGGGAAATTTGCACGTGTGGCTCTTGGAACTCGCTACATTGATTATAATGGCCGATTTTGCATGTCAAGTGCAGCCGGGGGATTCCTTCGTTCTTTTGGAGTTGATAGAGGTTCAACATTACCTTGGACTGATATTCATGAAACAGATTGCTTATTTATTGCAGGAAGCAACACAGCAGAATGCCATCCAACTTCTATGTTCCGTGTTTGGAACGTACAAGAAAGAGGAGGATACATTATCGTGGCAGATCCCCGTGAAACTCCTATTGCAAGAAGAGCAGATGTTCATCTTGACTTGAAACCGGGAACGGATCTTGCCCTTGCTAATGGAATCTTAAATCTATTAATTCAAAACGGGTATGCTGACGAAGATTTCATTAATAATCATACGAACGGGTTTGAAGAAACAAAAGAACTTGTAAAAGAATTTACACCGGAATATACGAGTGAGCTTACAGGTGTGGCACCGAAAAAAATCATTCGTGCAGCAGAAATTTATGGGAAATCACCAAATGCAGTTGTCATGTTTGCCCGTGGAATCGAACAGCAGCATAAGGGTGTTGACAATGTATCTGGATATACAAACTTGGCGCTTGTGACAGGTAAAATCGGACGGCCCAAGTCTGGTGTAGCGACATTCACTGGTCAAGGAAACGGGCAGGGGGGACGGGAGCATGGCCAGAAAGCCGATTTATTGCCAGGATACCGTAAAATTACAAACCCTGAACAGGTAGCAGAAGTTTGTAAAGTATGGAAAATCACTCCGGAAGAAATGCCCCAGCCGGGTGTTTCTGCATATGAAATGTTTGAATTGATGGAACAAAAAACGATTCGCGGATTGTATCTGCTATGTTCTAATCCTGCAGTGTCTGCGCCGAATCTGAATTTCGTCAGAAGTGCGATGAAAAATCTTGATTTTATGTTGTGTTCGGATTTCTATCTTTCTGAATCAGCAGAGTTTGCGGATGTGATCCTGCCATCTGTAACGTGGTCAGAAGATGAAGGAACAGTTACAAACCTTGAAGGAAGAATTATTAAGATAAATAAGGCACAAGAACCAATCGGTGAATCTAAGCCCGATTGGCAAATACAAGTAGAACTTGCAGAACGTCTTGGAAGAGGAAAATACTTTTCCCATTTGAAAACAGCAAAAGATATAGCTGATGAATTCAGACTGGCTAGTAAAGGAGGAAATGCCGATTATTATGGTGCTACATGGGATAAAATCGACAAACAGGACGGAGTATTTTGGCCTTGTAAGGATGAAAATGATATGGGAACGCCCCATATGTTCCTGGATAAGAAATTCTATCACGCAGACGGCAAAGCGAAAATTTGTGCGCTTCCTTACCGTCCCCCTGCTGAGGAGCCAGATGAAAAATATCCACTTCGTTTAACAACCGGGCGTGTCGTTTACCACTACTTATCTGGAAACCAGACGAGAAGAATCCAGTTCCTGCGTGATATGTGTCCGGAGCCATACGTCGAAGTACATCCGGAAACAGCAAAAAAATACAATATGGACCATGAGGATAAGGTCCGCCTGTACACCCGGAGAGGCGAGGCAATCTATAAAGTGAAAATTACAAAAGCAATTCGTGAGGACACTGTATTTGTTCCATACCACTTTGGGCACGAGCAATCTATCAACCTATTAACGATTGCAGCGCTTGACCCAATATCCCGTATGCCGGAGTTTAAGGTCTGTGCGGCTCAATTGGAAAAAGTCGAAATGAAGAAGGTGTAATAAATGAAAAAGAGGCTCTATTTAGAACTTGAAAACTGCATAGGATGCCGGTCATGCCTTGCTGCTTGTACACAATGCGGAGGGCATGAAGAGCGGAACAGGAACTACGTTTATGATGTAAACCCTCTGGTCAATCGGCAGACGATGCCTCTTATGTGCCTCCATTGTGTGAATCCGGCCTGTGCAAGAAGTTGTCCTGCCCAGGCAATCCAAATACATGAGACAGGGGCCGTCTTATCAGCTCTAGTTGAAAAATGTATTGGCTGCCAAAACTGTACGATCGCTTGTCCATATGGCATACCAAAATTTGACATAGAGCAAAACTTAATGTACAAATGCGATTTATGTATTGACCGGACAAAAAAAGGTATCCCGCCAATGTGTGCAAGTGTTTGTCCATCCAATACACTTCAGTGGCTCACCGATGAGGAAATTGGAAATAGAAAAAAACAATTTAATCTAGATAATGGAAAATGGGTGAGTAGCCTGCCTTATCTTGAAAGTGAAACGAACGTTAAGGTAAATTTGCCTGGTATTTTACAAGGAATTGAAAAGCTATTTTAGGAGGGATTTATATGCCGTCGGATAAAAATAATAAAATCCCCTTTAATGAAGATAATTACACCCATAATATTGAACGGGATAATGAAAGAAAGCTCGACAGACGGGGGTTCATGAAAACACTAGTGGGAGCTGCAGGAGTATTCGCGATTTCATCCCTTCCTTGGGGAGCGATTGCGGCTAAAGAATTGATGGGTCTTGGGGAAAAGGAGTATCCTCACAAAAAAATAACTAATGTAAGCGAACTTCCAATTGGTGACGCAGTGGAGTTTAAATTTCCAGGGGATCATGATGATGCCATTTTGATCAGATTGTCTGAAACGAAATACGTAGCATACCAAAATGCATGCACACATCTTCGTTGCCCGGTGTTTTGGGTGAAAGAAGAAGGTGAAATGATCTGTCCTTGCCATCATGGGAAATTTGATGTTGAAACAGGTGCTCCAACTGCTGGACCGCCAAGGAGGCCCCTGCCTGAAATTCAAGTGAAAGTTGAAAATGGCGCAGTATACGCTGTAAGGGTGAAGCGTTATGAAGTTTAAGTACATCGGTGTCGCGTTGCTTTGTGCCTTCTTTATGATGAATATTGTATTTACCCAATTTATGGTTCATCAATATTATTATGAAAATTATGTAAATGTTCTAATGTTTGGGGGATTAAACATAGTGGTGTTTCCCTTAGCGTTATTTACTTATAAAAAAACGAAAAACGAAAAGGCGTGAATCAAATGAACAGTGAAACATACTTTGATTTTTGTTTTGTAAAAGAAGCATCTGGAAATTTTGCTGCTGAAATCGATAAGCTCCTTTCAGACCTTTTTAAAGATGTCCGTCTTAACTGGTATTTAGATGAAAAGTCAATAGATGGGGCCGATATTGTAGTTGCCGAAGTAAAGGGAATGAGCAATTGGGAGTCTGTAGTGGAAACAATTGAATTTATCGAGAATCATGCAGAAGATACATTCTGGGAATATTTGCAGGGTTTTCAAATGAATGTATACAGTGCAAAGAGAGGGTGCAATACATGTGGAACACATTAATTTGGAAGGTTTACAATCATTAGTCTCGGAAAAAGCCAGAGTGGCAATCTTGGATGATGATGGGCAGGATAAAGCGCTTTTTGTTACTAAAACGATAGATAAGGTGGAGATTTGTCCTGACATGACCCATCTACGCATTTATTTTGATCACCTGAATTTTTTCGCTGTTCCCCTGACATGCAATATGGTACGAAACAAAAATGAGTGGTCAGCTTTTGACGCAAACACGGGTTTACAATATGTAATTAGAAGAGAGAGTGATCAGAATGATTAAGAAAATACAGCTTCCATTACAGACTTTAAACTTAGTAGTCGGATTTATGGTATGGGTATTAATTTCTTCCCTGATGCCCTTTATTAAAGAAGATATTGCTATACCGGAGAGTCAGCTTGCCCTGGTGACAGCCGTTCCGGTCATTTTGGGATCTGTACTTCGTATCCCCCTTGGCTTTTACGCCAATCAGTTCGGAGCCAGGAAAATTTTCCTGATTAGCTTTATGTTACTATTGTTCCCTGTTTATTATATCAGCATTGCCGATTCCCTTGTCGATTTGTTGATTGGAGGACTTTTCCTTGGTATTGGAGGAGCCGTATTCTCAGTTGGTGTAACCTCTTTACCTAAGTATTATCCAAAGGAACGTCATGGTTTTATAAACGGAATTTACGGTGCTGGAAACCTTGGTACGGCAGTATCGGCTTTTGCAGCACCCGTTGTAGCTGAGAATTTTGGCTGGTCAACAACTGTACAGCTTTACCTTGTGATTTTGGGGGTCTTTATCGCAGGTAACTTTCTGTTAGGGGATAAAAAAGAGCTGAAAGTAAAAACACCGCTATTAGAACAAGTGAAGAGTGTCTACAAAAATGAAAAACTATGGCTGCTAAGTTTATTTTACTTTATAACATTCGGTTCTTTTGTTGCATTTACTATCTATCTGCCAAATTTTCTTGTAGCTAACTTTGGATTGGATAAGGTTGATGCCGGTTTAAGGACAGCGGGCTTTATTGTACTTGCTACCCTTATGAGACCAATTGGCGGATGGCTTGCAGATCGTTTTCATTCTCTCATTCTGCTCATGTTCGTTTTTGGAGTGTATACAGTTTCAGCGATGATCCTATCCTTTGCTCCATCAATTGGCTGGTACACTATTGGCTGTTTGAGTATTGCCCTATGTGCCGGAATGGGAAATGGTGTTATTTTTAAACTGGTGCCGATGTATTTCCAAAAGCAGGCTGGTATTGTGAATGGGATCGTTTCCGCTATGGGCGGTTTGGGAGGGTTTTTTCCGCCATTAATTTTATCCTTGTTATTCAATATCACAGGACATTATGCAATCGGGTTCATGGCGTTGTCAGAAGTTGCCCTTGCAAGTTTGATTTTAGTTGTTTGGATGTATTTCCAAGGCAAAATGGGGCTTGCCAAAGAAGTGATCGATCATACAATAGAAGGGATTCTAATTACCGATACCACCGGTAAGATCATTTCAGTAAACCCGTCGTTTTGCAGTATTACGGGTTATCAGGAAAATGAAGTAATTGGTAAGAACCCTAGTATACTTAAGTCGGGTAAACAGTCTCGAACTTTTTATGAGGATTTGTGGGAATCCATTGAGATAAATGGATTTTGGCAGGGTGAAATCTGGAATAGCCGAAAGGATGGGCAGCAATATCTGCAATGGCTGACCATAAGTTCGATAAAGAATGATGCGGGGGATGTCGTTCAATATGCAGGTATGTTTAGTGACATTTCAAGTCATAGAGTGAAGAAAGCATAAAATGGACTGCGCGCATGAAATGATTGGATTTGAAGGCTGAATTGAGATTTCAAAAACAAGAAGTTCTAATGCTAGGTTTCTGGTGGGAAAGAAGGTATACGTCAGTTTTCTCACCACTTTGCCGAAAGTGTAATTGGGGGAGCATGCCGCACTTTGAATGGCCAATAATCAGCGACAATTGAAGAAGGAGGGTGGGAATGAATACTAAGCCACTTAAAAACAACATCAGTTCTTATATCATACAAACACATGAAGAAGAGATTAAAAGAATTGCGATGGAGCTTCATGAAGGTGTGGGGCAGTCCCTTTCCAGTCTCTTTTCCGGAATGCAGCTCATTGAAACGGCAATCGAACAGCCTGCCATGAAAATCTATGCAGGTGATATGAAACAGCTATTGGAGAAGGCAATTCAAGAAATCAGGCTTTTGGCTGTAGAATTGCATCCTCCTACCCTTACGACTTTTGGGCTTATTTCAGCTATTAAAAGCTACATAAAAATATACACCTCAACCTATGGAATTGAGGTTGAGATGGAGAATCTGGGAATTGAATCGCAAATCTCTGATAGAGATAGCATTACACTTTTCAGGGTCTGCCAAGAAGCATTGGTGAATATAGCAAGGTATGCTGATACAACAAAAGCAAGCATACTATTCAAATGGGAAAAAAGCATGTTATTAATTATGATAAAAGATTCAGGGAAAGGATTTGAGGTTGAAGCTGCCATGAATAAGCTGAGCGGGCTTGCTGCCATGTGTGAAAGAATGCATTTGATTGGCGGGAATTGTACCATTTTTTCAAAAATAGATCATGGGACTTCTATAGAGATTTCTCTGCCATTATATTAAAATGCTAAACAAGGGGCTTGCGAATTGTGCAATCCCCCTTGTTGTTTCATATAACGATACAAACAAGAACAATGCTAGGGGGAGCTGCTTTGATAAAAATTTTGCTTTGCGATGATCACGCCGTTGTAAGAATGGGCTTAAAGATGCTACTAAATAATCATCCTGATATGGAAGTCATAGGGGAAGCTTCAGAGGGGAATGAAGGTATACAACGAGCACTAGAGCTTCAGCCTAATGTGGTAGTCATGGATTTAAGCATGCCACATGGGAAAGATGGCTTATCGGCTACTTCCGAACTGAAGAAACTAATGCCTGAGGTAGCCATATTAATACTTACCATGCATGATGATGATGAATATTTGTTCAGAACCATTCAAGCCGGGGCTTCAGGCTGTATTTTAAAAAGTGCTCCCCATGAAGAACTATTGGTGGCCATCCGATCTTTATCAAACGGAGATGCTTACCTTCATCCATCTGCAACAAAAAGGGTAATGGAAGAATATTTAGGCAGTGTGAAGCAGGGAACCGCTGATTCTATCAATCTGTTGTCTGACCGTGAAAAAGAGGTGCTTACATTGATTGCGAAAGGGTTTTCCAATAAAGAAATTGCCGGACAGCTTGTCATAAGCGTGAAAACGGTTGAAAGCCATAAAGGAAACCTAATGGAAAAGCTCAAGATGAAAACAAGGCATGAACTTGTTGCATTCGCTTTAAAAAAGGGGTTATTAGGGTATGGAATTTAACTTGGACAGTAAATCGAAAGAGGATCAACCATTTAAAAAAGCGTGTGAACATGTATTAGAAGAAATGAACGGTGATTTTGTAGGCCTTGCCTTACAAAACAGAGAAGGTCCTGACATATGCTGGCATTATGCAGCCGGAAACAGAAATGATAAGTACAAAAGGATAACTGTTCGATATGGAAAAGGAATAGCAGGCAGGGTCATATCAACGGGGGCGCCGATGAAAATTGAAGGTTTCCCCAATAATATCCATGGCAAAGCTTTAGATTATCCCATCATGCTTGCGGAAAATCTCAGTTGCGCCTTCGCAGTTCCGATTCAATTTAAAGGTGTTCCCAAAGGGGTATTATTAGTAGGTAAACGAACAGCTCAGCCTATTTCTGAAAGCGACCAGCATAAGATCCTTGATGCAGCGAAAAAATTGGAAAAGGAATTGAACAGCTCAATTTAATGGCAACAAGGAGGATTATGTATGGACTTGAATAAACATTTGGAAATGGAAAAAGGGGTTACACCTGGAACTAGCGATGCGACAATCCTTGTCAATGAATCTGGAGTCATCTCTTTTGCGAATCAACAGGTATATGAAAACTTTGGTTATGAACATCATGAATTGAACGGGGAAAAGCTTCTTAAACTTATACCAGGGGCAAACCTGCAGCACAGCGGGGAAGGGGAGATTATCCACCAGTTGGGGATCCACCGGGATGGTCATGCTTTTTCGCTTTTTTTCAGGGTGAACTCCTTTCAGCTTGCGAAAGAGCTTTATTACTTAATTGTAGTCCATAAAGTGAAAGACCAATCACGGATTAACCAGCAGCAATCCTATCCGATCAATGAACTGGTTGATTTAATTTACGCACTTGATGAATCAACGATTGTTGCATTTACGGATGAAAAGGGCAAGATAATAAACTTTAATAAGAAATTTTGTGAGGTATCCAAATATTCGGCAACAGAGCTTATCGGGAAGGACCACCGAATTATCAATTCAGGTTATCATTCAAAGGAATTTATGCAAGAGCTTTGGAGGACAATTTCATCAGGAAGCGTTTGGCGGGGTGAAATCAAGAACAAAGCGAAGGATGGAACTTATTATTGGGTCGATACCACAATTGTCCCTTTCTTAAATGAAAAAGGGAACCCTTATAAATACCTGGCAATTCGCAAGGAAATTACCGAATATAAACGAGTTTTAGAGGAATTGGGGAAATTCGTAAATAAAATGGCCGATTTCCAATTTGCTTTGGATGCTTCCTCGATTGTAGCAATAACAGATCAAAGCGGGACGATCAAATATGTCAATGATCAATTTTGCAGGATTTCAAAGTTTTCAAAAGAAGAGCTGATCGGACAGGATCATCGAATTATTAACTCGGGATTTCACTCGAAAGAATTTTTCAACAATCTTTGGAAAACAATATCATCAGGGGAAGTATGGAAAGGCGAGGTTAAAAATAAGGCCAAGGATAATACTTATTATTGGGTGGATACGACAATCGTTCCATTTCTTGATGATTTTCAGAAACCTTACCAATATTTAGCGATTCGTTATGAAGTGACCCAGCGTAAGCTTGCGGAAGAAGAGATTCAGAAAATGACCGGGAAAATCATTGATGTGCAGGAAGAAGAAAGAAAACGCATTTCCCGAGAGCTTCATGATGATATCGGACAAAACTTATACAGCCACCTCATAACGATTAACAGACTGCAGACAGAAATGGATCATCCCTTGTTAGATCAAATGCAAGATGAAGCGACCGAAATTATCGAATCACTCCGGCATCTATCCTGGGAATTAAGGCCATCGGTACTTGATGATCTTGGACTGTTCCCTGCCATACGCTCTTTAGTGGGGCAATTTTTAGAGCATCATCATATCAAGGTCCATTTTGAATGCTATTTGAATTGCCGTTTGAATGCAAACAAAGAAATTACCATTTACCGTATTATTCAAGAGGCATTAACAAATATTAGGAAGTATGCTGAAACCGAAGAAGCTACAGTAACGATCCAGGAAATAGAGGAAGAAGTTCGTGTAGAAATAGAAGATAAAGGAAAGGGCTTTGATATCGAAAAAGTTACCCGTGGAGTTGGCTTATTCAGTATGGAGGAAAGAGCCAGAGTTTGCGGCGGAAACCTTATCCTTCATTCTCGTGAAGGGAAAGGGACAAAAGTAATATTGAAAATGCCTTTGTAGTGGATGGATGATCAAGTAACTTTATCCTTAAACGCTTCAGCATTTGACATTATTACTCGTTCTATGGGCTTGCGGGATGATAAAATGATTCGATTAATTTTAAAAAATGCCGGTAAATCAAATGAGAATACAGACAGAGCATTTCGAAAAACAATCAATACGGTTATTTTCATTACATCCTTTCTTCCATGTTTTATAATAGAATGATAGTTAAGGAAAACATGTATCATGAAAGGAGACATTGTATGCAGGCACATAACAAAACGGTCGTGAAATCCATGCAAATCCTAACCCTTTTCATAAATCATCCAAAACTGACCTTTAATGAAATGATGGAACTATCCAATTTGCCGAAAACGTCGTTACACCGTATGGTGGGATCTTTGGAGGAAATGGGGTTTTTAACAAAGGACGATGATGGGCACTATTCACTTGGATTGATATTCCTGCAGTTTGGTCAACTGGTAGGGGAGCGTTTGGATATCAGGTCAATCGCCTATCCGATCATGAGAGACCTACGGGATGAAGTTGAAGAAGCAGTGAATTTAATTGTGAGGGATAAGGATGAAGCGATGTATATTGAAAAGGTGGACACCCTGCATCCTGTTCGACTTTATACATCCATTGGAAGGCGTTCGCCATTGTACGCTGGCGATTCTCGAATCATCCTGGCATTTTTGCCACAAGAAGAGCGTGAAAATTATTTGGAAAACATCCAATTAAAACCAATCGCCATGGGAACGATTACGGATAAAACTAAACTCCGTCATGCAATGGATGAAGCGAGATCGAATGGTTACACGATAACTTCATCAGAACTTGAGGATTATACGAAAGCGGTGAGTGCACCGATACTCAATGGTAAAGGTGAAATAGTAGCTGGTATTAGTGTCGCTGGGATTGAAGCAAGATTTCAGGAAGATCGCTTGCCTGAATTGATTGACAAAGTAACGAAAGCTGCCAAAGCCATTTCCGTGAAACTTGGTTCTCAAACACATTAATGAAAATAGAAAAGTCATTTCATTTTCGGAATATATTTTTCTGAAATAAGATAACTTACATAAGATAGTCGATTCTTGCATAGGGAGTAAAGCCACCGCTTATGGTGGTTTTTTGTCATGTTTGCATGCCCAGCTGAACCAAAACGAAAAGGTGAACCATTCCGGGTTCAACTTTCAGACTGTAGACAAACTCGATGAAAATCGAGTTTGTCTACTTTTATGGCTTGTACAATTTGGACGTTGATTGGAACGTAGGGCACTCGCTTTCCGCGGGCGGTCGGGGAGCCTCCTCGGCTTTCGCCTGCGGGGTCTCCCCTAGACGCGCTTTTCCCGCAGGAGTCTCGTACCTTCCGTTCCAATCAACTTTGTCTTACCTTTTAGATAAAATCAAACAAGATCGTGAAAACCATGGAAAAAAGCCTTTTCCACCAGATAAATTTGATAAAGAAGAGACCAAAGAGATTAAAGAAAGTATAACGGATTCTGAGAGTTGCAACTATGTGAAAGATGAACGAACAAAACAGTTTGCCTATTCATTCCACGCGGCAGCAGACCGCAACGGTTTTGTATTGGGAACGATTGTAACACCTGGAAATACACATGACAGTCAGATCTTAGAGCCACTAGTTGAACAAGTGATTGAGAAAGTTGGAAAACCGGAAGCCGTTGCCGCAGATGGAGCTTATAAAACACCAGCGATTACAAGCTACCTATTTAACAAAGAAATCATACCGGCTTTACCTTATACATGTCCTCGCACCAAAGAAGGATTTTTCCGCAAACAGGACTATGTATTCGATGAACATTTTGATTGTTACCTTTGCCCTTCGGGCGAAACTTTAAAGTACTCAACAACTAATAAAGAGGGCTATCGCGAGTACAAATCGCCAAAACAAATTTGTACAACATGCTCATTTTTATCTCGGTGTACAGAAAGCAAAGACTGTCAAAAAGTGGTGACCCGGCATATCTGGCAAACACATGTGGAAGAAGCAGATCATCTGCGTTATCATCAAGATGTAAAACCTATATATGCAAAACGTAAAGAAACGATTGAGCGTGTATTCGCAGATGCAAAAGAAAAGCATGGTATGCGTTGGACWACTTTAAGGGGACTTAAAAAATTGTCRATGCAGGCGATGCTTACTTTCGCTGCCATTAATTTAAAGAAGATGGCCAATTGGACATGGCGAGGTCCAAAAATGGCCTAACATGTGGGCTCGTAGAGYCSCAATCTCTTAACTTTAGGCTAAAATTCAAAGGGAATTTCAAAAGGGGTTCAGAATTTTTTAATTCCGAACCCCTTTTGTCTACAAACTGAAAGGTGAACCATTAGGGGTTCGCCTTTTCCTATATCGTAATACTTTATCGCAAAATTGTTAGTCACCCACTTAAATACGCACAAAGTGTGATTGATTTATATTTCTTGGCACCCCGATGTCAGCCATTGTAAGTAAACCTGGTTTACGGAGGGCATCAATTTGCTTAGCGGTATTGATGATCATTGCTGCGGTTGCAGTATCTCCAAAAATGCCGTTTGGAACAATCAACCTTTGGGTTTCGTTCCCCTCAATAACGATTTCATCTTCCTGTTTAATACCTGCAGACATCGTTAAATCCAAGGAAATTTCCTTTCCGTCCACAGTCTTGCCTGTGGAAATTTGATGAAGCCCCATAACATCCCCTCGTTTTAAGGTAGTTAGCGGAACGGTCATATTTTCGCTTGCAATCGTTGGTTTAATTGTATTGATAACATTTGAAAGTTTCCAATTCAGCCCGTAAGCGATTAACCTTACAGACTCCTCAAGACCTACATGCCCAATTTCATTCCGTTGGGCCAATAATTCAAACTCTTCTCTGGTCATCCCGATTCCGACCTTTTTTTGTAAAGGGAGGCGCCTTTTCGAAACATCAACTTTACGAATGACCTTAATTTGGTTAACAGTGGTCAATACTGTTGTAAAAGAAATGGCCATAGTATCCATGATGTACCCTGGATTGATTCCGGTCCCGATGACACTAAGTCCTTTTGCTTTAGCATAATCATCTATTTCCTTTGAAAGTAAAGGGTAGCGATGCCAAGGGAAGGAAAGCTGTTCACAGGTGGATACAACTGAAAAGCCGTGATCTAGCAGCTCTTTGATTTGAGGCCATACTAGTTGTGCATTGGAACCGGTTGCATGTAGGGCGATAGGGTGGTCAGCTTCAGTATGTACTTCCTGGATATGTGGAACTACACATTTGTTCGTTTCCTTTTCATTGATCAGGAAGCCAATTTCCTTCCCTACCTTATCGGGATCAATATCGACAACACCGATAATCGATTGAGGATTCGTTTGATAAGCACTGCGTAGAATTTCAATTCCGATGGGACCGAGCCCGAATACTGCGAATTCAGAATATTGGATAGTCATTTATCTCTCATCCTTTCAAATAACTTATAACAAAATGCTAACATTGAGTGATAAATAATAAAAATAGTTAATTTTTATATATTTATAAAGAATCGTTATAAAAGGAAAGACGGCAACCGAATGAGCGGAAGAAGAATCATTCTTCAATTTTGAGTTTACCTATCTAAGGAATCGTTGGTTGGCGTCACGAATTGTATGCCTTTTTCATCTTCTACTTGAACGGAACTAGACTTAGCAGTGCTTCAGTCTCATGATGGACATTTTTATTGCTGCAGATAATGATGTTTCAAATAATTATGGAGTTATTACGAGGATTTGCAGAAACGTTATCCGGTTTTATGTGATAGATGGGCAAGGTATTGTTTCGGGTTGTTTTCATCGAAACAATACCTTATTTAGTTTTGTATATAAAACTACTTTTTCTGTTGGAAAAATATTATTCTGAATATTATTGACTATTACGAAAATTCAATATAACATTAAATATTGGTAACAATGTTTTTTATATGAAACAAGAGTTGCTGTTATCTTTTGAAAGGGGGAGTTGGTGAAGTTTGATAGCATGATAGTCATTTTCGTATCGAAAATCATGAAAGCGCATTCAAATGAGCCTATTATAAGGGGGAAATAACATGTTACAAGGTCAAAAAAGATGGTTGTACATTGCGATTCCTATTTTTTTCTTCTGGTTTTTCGGTCAGATTGATAAAGTAGGTATCTCTGTTATCCAAACCGATCCGGGATTTTTAAGTGATCTTGGTCTGACTGGTCCGGATAAAAATGCGAAAATTGGCTTGATCTCCTTTATATTCATGATTTCATACTCCTGTTCCAACATTTTTTGGGGAGTTATTATCGACAAGTTAGGGGCGCGGAAAACAGCAGTTTTAGGTTTACTGGTATGGACTGCGACAATGGTCATGGGAGGACTGTCCACTTCATACGAAATGTTTTTAATTAGTAGGGTCATCCTCGGAATCGGGGAAGGCATGATGATCCCGATATCGGGTAAATTCATATCGAATTGGTTTAATAAAAGGGAGCTTGGCAGGGCACAGTCATTCTGGATTACTGGAAACTATCTTGGCCCGGCAGTGGGTACCGTTATGCTGATCCTCATTATTTCAACATTTCATTGGCAGGCCGCGTTCTTTGCTCTCGCCGCCTTTAACTTGTTTATAAATATTCCAATGTTCTTGTATTTGGCTCGTAATACGCCAGAAGAACATCCACGCATGAGTAAAGAGGAAGTCTCCTATATTCGCCAAAAGGACGAAGCGCATGATGTGCAGTTGAAGCAATTCTTCGCAAAGGATTATCGTTATTGGATTGTCTGGTTTGGCAATTTGATGTCGTCCTTTCTTTTCTTTGGAATCAGTATTTGGCTTCCTACCTATCTCGTGGAGGCCAAAGGCTTTGAAAGAGATGCAATGACTGGGATTACCTCATTATCATGGCTATTCGCGCTAGGATTTGTCCTGGCTGGCGGATTTCTGGCGGACAAAACGAAACGCCCGAGTTTGCTTGCGACGATTCTTTTCATACTAACAGCTGTATTTTTGACAATTGCTGTCCTTGCACCTAGTCCTATTATGGCCGGGGTTTCAATGGGGCTCGCCATGGGAACTCAGGGAGGAATGTTTCATCTGACCAATTTCTTCATCATCAAATTTTCAACACCTGAAACAGCGGGACGTGCTGCCGGTTTAATGGGATTCACGAATATTATGGGTGGATTTTCAAGTTATATCATGGGGTGGAGCCGCGATATGTCTGGCGGTGATTTTGGTCCCTCCATTGCCATGCTGATTGTAGCAGCCACCCTGGGGTTTGTCGCGTACTTATTTATGATTAAACAAGAAGTTGCCGAAAATCACCTAAGTAATACGACAGGAAACAAAGTAACTTTATAGAGAGCAAAAAAGGTACTTATCATACATTTTTTAGAAAGTGTTTCTTAGTAAGAAGGGACGCTAGATTCTTACTGAGAACCACAATAAATCTTGAATAACTCATTGACGTGTACACAGGAATAAGAATGACCACAGCTTGATATAGAACAAGGCACGTATTCCCGAACGATGGTTTCAGTTTTTTTACAGCTTACATTGACAATGAAGCGATTACATTTTAGAATTGTTTATATAAAAAAACATAGTTTTATATATGAAACGTTTATTGGGGTTATGTCCTCGCTACAAGACCGTATACTTGAATTGAACCGATCTTTGGATAACCGTTCATCATGTTTGAGAGATATTAGAAGGGGTGGAGACAATGGGCATGGCCTTAAAAGATAAAGTCGTTTTGATTACAGGGGGAGCTTCTGGAATAGGAGAAGCTGTCACGCGTCGTTTTATACAAGAAGGAGCAAAAGTGAGCATTATCGGCCGCTCTAAAGAGACATTAGCGAAAATGAAAGGAGAATTTGGTGAAAATATCCTTACTTATCAGGGAGATGTAAGCAAATACGAAGACAATGAGCAAGCGGTCCAAGCTACTGTTGAGCAATTCGGAAAGTTAGATGTCTTCGTTGCGAATGCAGGCGTGTTCGATGGATTTGCCAAATTTGCCGATGTGACTCCCGAGGCGCTTTCCGAAGCGTATGATTTTCTATTCAATATTAACGTAAAAGGCTCTTTTTTCGGAGCTAAAGCTGCTCTTGAAGAACTGAAAAAAACAAATGGCAATATTATTTTTACCGTGTCCGGTGCAAGTTTTTATCCAGATGGCGGCGGTGTTTGGTATACAGCGAGCAAACACGCCCAAATTGGATTGATGCGCCAGCTTGCGTTCGAACTATCGCCTTCCATCCGGGTAAATGCCGTAGCCCCAGGGGGTACATTGACAGCACTCACGGTGATTCCACCGCTGCGTCCATTTGTGAAAATCGTAGATAATGATACGAAAGCAAGCAGCATTAAAAAACGGAATATTCTTCAACTTGCCCAGATGCCGGAAGATCACGTTGCGGCATATGTACTGTTAGCTTCTGACGAATCACGAGCAATCACCGGTGAAGTCATTTCCAGCGACGGCGGATTGTCAGTGCGGGGCCTTGGCTAAGCTGGCAAGGTATTTGAATACGTTAGCTAAATTGTAAGTCGGGAAAGAAAGCACTTTCTTTATAGGGTTTTCAAGCAAAATATAAAAATAGTAAATCATTCTCTAATTTAAGAAAGTTATATCAAGTTTGGGGGCTTTAAGAGTTAGAGACTTACCTTTAGAAGGGGACTGATCGTATGCCATTCGTAAAAGTAGAAGATTTAAGTATTCATTATGAAATAGAAGGTAATGGAGAACCTTTAGTATTATTACATGGTATGAGCAATAATTCACAGTCATGGAAGGAACAAATCCAGGAATTAAAGGAGCATTATACAGTAATCGCATGGGATGCTCCGGGTTATGGGAAAAGTTCAGATCCATCAGAAGAATATAGAAATTTTAAAGAGTTCGCACGTATTCTGAACGGTATGCTAGATCAGCTAAAGCTGGAAAAAATCGATCTGCTCGGCCATTCAATGGGAGCGGCAATTGCGATAGAGTACTGCAGCCTGTACCCTAATAAGGTTAATAAACTTATATTAGCAGATTCGACAAGGGGGGCAGCTGCTTTATCCCCAGAAGAGAACGAGACGAAATTGAAAAATCGATTATTTTCAATTGAAAACCTTTCTACTAAGGAGATAGCGGAAAAGAGGATACAAGCACTGCTATCTCCCCATGCTTCAGAAAATGTCCATACACGAGTCAAAGAGATTATGACACAGATAAGACCGGCAGGATATCGTTCGGTAGCATATTCACTTTATCATCTAAATCAAATGAGTATGTTATCTCATATAGTTGTTCCTGTTCTTGTGATTTGTGGTGAGTTGGATACTGTAACTCCCATTAAGGAATCAGAAGCCATTCATGAAAAGCTAATGAACTCCCGGCTAGTGATTATTCCAGATGGCGGTCATTTGTGTTACCAGGAAAATCCAAGGAAGTTTAATTCGAGCATATTGGAATTTTTGAACGGGAATGAGTAAGGAAAAAACAGGACTGAGATTTAAGAGGGGAATGAATAGGAAAAATGGCTAATTATACAATCGTGGATAAAGAAACGTGTATTGCTTGCGGGGCTTGTGGTGCTTCAGCTCCGGATATTTATGATTACGATGAGGAAGGGATTGCGTTCGTTTTATTGGATAATAATGTTGGGGCAGCGATTATACCTGAAGAACTCGAGGAAGATATGATAGATGCTTCAGAAGGATGTCCAACCGATTCTATAAAAGTGGCTCAAGCATCCTTTGATGGTAACCCTAATAAATTTGAATAATAATTTTAGGTGCGTTTGTGACTAGTAGCTATATAGATTTTTAATGTGGTGACATATCCAGATTGTCTTTGAAAGGGTGGATATTCAATTGCTTTTATCCATCATTTCTGAATCAAAGGAAAAGGAAGAATTACTTGTGAAAACATTACAAGTCGATCTCTTACAACCTGTAGATCATGTTCAGTATGAACAACCAACCTAGAAGAACAAGGAGTGATTGCATTGACAAAAGAAAAGAAGGTCTATGACATAACTATTATTGGCGGCGGCCCAGTTGGCTTGTTTACTGCGTTCTATGGCGGAATGAGGCAAGCGAAGGTGAAAATCCTCGAAAGTCTGCCTCAATTGGGTGGACAGCTTTCGGCTCTTTACCCCGAAAAATTCATTTATGATATAGCTGGTTTTCCAAAAGTAAGGGCGCAGGAATTGATAGAGAATTTAAAAGAACAAATGAAAGTATTCGAACCAACCATTTGTCTTGAAGAGGCAGTTGAACAAATGGAAAAGCAAGCAGACGGAACATTTAAGATCACCACAAACCTCGATACTCATTTCTCTAAATCAGTGATCATTACTGCTGGAAATGGGGCCTTTCAGCCTCGTAAACTAGAATTGGAAGATTCAACACAGTTCGAGGATAAGAATTTGCATTATTTCGTGAATGATATGAACCGATTTAAAGGAAGAAAAGTGGCGATTCTAGGCGGTGGGGATTCTGCTGTTGATTGGGCCCTTATGTTAGAGCCGATTGCTGAAAAGGTAACATTGATACACAGAAGAGATAAATTCCGTGCCCATGAGCATAGTGTAGAAAAATTAGTGAATTCCTCTGTTGAGGTCAAAACACCTTATATTCCCTCCGAATTGGTAGGAACAGATCACATTACGCAAATAGTTTTAGAACACACTAAGACTCAACAAAAAGAAGTGGTTGACGTAGATGATTTAATTATTAATTACGGCTTTGTCTCTTCTCTTGGAGCGATTAAAGAATGGGGTCTAAACATCAATAAAAATGCAATTATCGTTAATTCCAAACAAGAAACAAATATTTCAGGCATTTACGCAGCCGGGGATATTTGTACGTATGATGGAAAGGTTAAATTAATTGCTTCCGGATTCGGTGAAGGTCCTACGGCAGTTAATAATGCCAAAGCCTATATTGATCCTTTGGCGAAAGTTCAGCCGCTGCATAGTACATCATTATTTGGATGACCTCTTTCTAACAACAAAACTTCTGAAGAAAAGAATCTAAAGTACATAGGCGGGGTCCCTGAGATAAAAGTGATGGATAGTGGGTTTCGATTGTCCAGGTTTAAATCGAAAAAAAGTAAAGTTGATATATTTCGAGGCTTTACATGTTTTGTTACTTAATAAGGGAACAGGTTAATATGACTGTTAAAATTAAAAGTCGAATTCCTCCACAGTTAGGAATTCGACTTTTTAGATTGGTTTAAGTAACGCCCCTATAGCGATTTTTGGATAATGTTAATCTTTATTAAAGTTACAGGAAATACGGATCAAATAAGCACAAGGGTCCTTTGATAAGGTTTTCATAAGTTATATAAGGGTGAACGCCCCATCGCCAATAAGAAGTTTAAAAGGTGAAATGATCCAATATTAACAGCCCCGTTTCGCGGCATTTCTCCAACCAAGAATCTTATATATTGTTAAAATCATCATCATTCTCTAACGTTTCCAAAATATGCTTAGTCAGAATTGAGGCATCCGTGTTTTTCCAAACTGCCGATATCGAACTGGTTAATTCCGAGTTATCGATGTTCAAGGATTTTACTTGGCTTTTTCCCAACAAACTCACCATATCTTTCGGCATGAGGGCTACGCCTAAGTTATTGGATATTAGATTGGCAATCGTCAGTAATTCAGAGCCTTTACATAATTCTTTAGGTGAAAATCCAGCCGTCAGACAAGCCTTTTCCAAAAGGAATTGAAGGGAGTGTGCTTGAACGGCATCATAATGGATAAAAGGTTCGTCTTTTGCTTCGTATAAATGTATAGCGTCTTTTTGGGCTAGTGGATGATTCGTGGAGACGACTAATTGTAAAGGGAACCTCATGAATTCAATCATGCTTAATCCTTCATTGGCGATGATGTTACTGTGAATGGGCGTTCGGATGAAACCGATGTGATAATTTTGTTGGTTTACGAGTTTTACTGCTCTTGAAGATGTTGTTTCATGCACGTAAAACTCTGTTTCCGGGTATTGCCCCACGATCTTTTTCAATAACTTCGGGATATATATACTAGCTGCAGAGGGTACGGTAGCAATCTTCAGTTTAGGCTTGGGGATGGTTTTGTTTTCAACTATGTAATTCACTGTTTTCTCGATATCTTCAAAGGAGGGCGCAAGCTTTTTATAGATGTATTCTCCTTCTTCCGTTAATGTAATTTTTCTTGTCGTTCGATTCAATAGTTTAAAGCCTAATTGTTTTTCGAGGGATGAAATCTGTTGGCTAAGTCCGGGCTGGGATATATGCAGGGTTTTGGAAGCCTCACTGAAACTAAGATGGTTGGAAACCTCTATGAAATAGCGGAGGGATAGGTAATTCAAACAATCACCCACTTCAGTCGGATTTGAAAATACAAGGTTAAGAAAATTCCCTCTCAAACAAAAGCTGTAATTTTATAACATCTACTTATAAGTTTATAACAATAATATATTTCTAAAATGGAAGAGTCAATATTATCCTTAAAGAAAGGAAGAATAGGTAATAAACGGTAAAATATTACTATTGGATAGCAGATTTCCCCTGTTTTTAATAGGTTTTTGTACACATTTAAGCTTGGTGATTTAATTTCTATAAAACTTATTAATGTATTACTAGTTCTTATGGGTGATGTGTCTAATTTTGTAAAAAAAGGGAAAGTGAGTCGGTCGGTAGAATAATAACATAATCATCTTTTGCAGATGATGAATATACATGAGGGGGGATTTTTATGAAAAAATTTCATAAGTGCTTTTTATTGGTCATGATTTTGACGGTCACCGGTATTATCACGGCTTGTAAAGACAGTAATGAAGGTGCCTCAGGAAGCGGTAACCAAAACTTGAGCCTGTTGACTGGTGGAACGGGAGGTACATACTATCCGCTTGGAGGACAAATTGGAAAAATCATTTCCGATAAAACAAAAGCAAACATAACACCTCAGACATCTGGCGCCTCCGCTGAAAATATGGAAACGTTAAGGGTTGGAGAGGCTGAAATCGCATTTTCGCAAACGGATATCGCCGCGTATGCAATTGAAGGAACAGAAATGTTCGACGGGAAGCCCATTGACAATATAATGGCGATCAGCTCTTTATATCCTGAAACTGTTCAAATTGTAACGACTGCAAAAAGCGGAATTAAATCAATCGAGGATTTAAAGGGTAAAAAGGTATCGGTAGGTGCTCCGGGTTCAGGTGCTTACATTAATGCCATGCAAATCTTGGAGATTCATGGGTTGTCTGAAAAGGATATTAAAGGGCAGAATCTATCTTTTGATGAGTCGACCGAAGGAATCCAAGCAGGCAATATTGATGCAGCTTTCATCACGGCAGGCACGCCTACTGGTGCAGTTGAGGCGCTATCCGTCCAAAATGATATTTTGGTTCTGCCTATTGCAGATGACAAAATTCAAGCATTGGTTAAAAAGTATCCATACTATGCTGAAGATACCATTCCAAGTGGTACGTACAAAATCAAATCCGAGGTGAAGACAGTTGCTGTTAAAGCGATGTTAGTGGTTACAAAGGATCTTGATGAAGATTTAGTTTATGAAATGACTAAAGCTGTATATGAAAACACAGATCAAATCACACATGCAAAAGGCAAGTTCCTTACAGCAAAGACTGCACTTGAAGGATTAGGGGATATGGAAGTGCATCCTGGAGCAGCAAAATACTTTAAAGAAAAAGGTGTTTCCAAGTAATGCAATTGGGTCGGTAGCTCGCTTTATGTGGCCTATCGGCTTCATTTTTTTCTAAATGGGACACTGGTTGTGAAAGGGGTACCTATGATATTCAAGAAATTCATGGCTTTTGGTATACCTCTGCTCATCGCTTTTTTATTCTTTTTTCCTTATAAGCATGTAATAGCCTTTTCCTTCGAGGATCAAGGGGAATTAGTGGCATACTTTCCTTTGAAAAAAGAAAAAGAATTCAAGATTAAATATACACACTCCATCCACCTCACAGATGTTGTGGAATCATACCGGTTATCGGATAAGCAAATCGAACAAACCGAACTTGCCTATGATGATTTTGCGGTCGGTATGCCTTCCAATGCAGAGGGTGAGGAAGTGTTTGAAGTAAAAGACGATACCTACTTCATAAAAAATATGCAACGCACTTTCACCTATATAGATTTACGGGTAGGACAAGTTAAAGCCAATCATCGATTAATATATGATGAAAAAACATACACATTGGCAGACTTCATGAAACCAGGGACATGGGTCAGGATTTCATCGGAAAGGATTTCATTGTGGGAACAGTTGAAGGGAGTGAAGATTAGTGGCTGATAATGAAAAAATCAAATATTTAACCGAAGCAGAGCAGCAGGAGTTATTGGAAAAATATGATCCAGAAGCCGGGACAAGGAAATTAACTGGTGTCTTGGGCCACATTGCGTTTTTTGGACTCCTGGCTTTTTCGCTATTCCAATTATATACTGCCATATTTGGTGTTTTTACAGCACAAATCCAACGGACGATACATTTAGGGTTTGCACTCTCCTTAGTATTTTTACTATTTCCTGCAAACCGGAAGAAGCGTCAAAAAGGAAAGTTTCAAATTGCCTGGTACGATATCATATTAGCAATCCTTAGTATTGGGGTTGGTGCATATTGGCCCTTATTTTTCGAAGATATCGTCATGAATGTAGGGCGTTTAGGCGTATTGGATTTTGCTGTCGGTTTTATGGCCATTCTGCTGGTTTTGGAAGCAACCAGGCGTGCAGTTGGTCTTCCTATCATGGTCATTGCTATATTATTCATTTTCTATGGGATTTTTGGACAGTATATGCCAGGATTCCTTGCTCATCGCGGTTTGACTCTGGAGCGTCTGGTGCAAACGATGTTCTTCTCGACAGAGGGCATTTTGGGTACTCCGTTAGCGGTGTCATCGACATTCATCTTCCTATTTTTACTGTTTGGATCATTTCTGGTCCGAACAGGCGTCGGTCAATACTTTAATGATCTCTCTACCGCCATTGCCGGCAGAAGGATAGGAGGACCTGCAAAGGTTGCGATTTTTTCAAGTGCTCTTCAAGGAACGATTAGCGGGAGCTCTGTGGCTAATGTTGTCACATCAGGAGCATTTACGATACCGATGATGAAAAATCTTGGATATAAGAAGGAATTTGCCGGGGCAGTGGAGGCGGCTGCTTCAACAGGGGGGCAATTGATGCCTCCGGTAATGGGGGCAGCGGCATTCTTAATGGTTGAGTTCATTGGGAATGGAATTACGTATTGGGATATAGCAAAGGCGGCTGCGATTCCAGCTATCCTTTATTTTTCAGGAATTTGGATCATGACCCATTTTGAAGCGAAACGACTTGGGCTGCGAGGGTTAACTCAAGAAGAGATGCCAAGTAAAAAGGAAGTGTTCGGCAAGCTTTATTTATTAATACCGATCCTTGCCATTATTTTATTGCTCATGATGAATATCACGGTTACACATGCAGCATTATATTCCATTGCCATCTCGGTTCTTGTAGGTTTCATTAACAAGGATGTCCGCATGAAATTCATCGATATCATTTATGCATTGGTGGATGGAGCCCGGACAGCACTTGCGGTTGCAGCTGCAACCGCAGCAGCGGGCATTATTGTCGGTATCGTCACGAAAACTGGACTAGGACTTAAGCTGGCTAATGGCCTGATCGATTTATCTGGTGGATATTTGATTCCAACTCTGATGCTCACTATGGTAGCAGCACTTATATTAGGAATGGGTTCACCTACGACCGCCAATTATGTAATCACATCGACGATTGCAGCGCCTGCGATAATTTTGCTTGGTGTTCCCGATTTATCTGCACATTTATTCGTTTTCTATTTTGGCATTATAGCAGATATAACTCCTCCTGTTGCTTTAGCGGCATTTGCAGCGGCAGGGGTAGCGGGAGGCGAGCCAATAAAAACGGGGATTGAGTCATCGAAACTTGCCATCGCTGCATTCATCATTCCATATATTTTTGTTCTCTCCCCGCAAATGCTAATGATCGATACAACATGGATGGAGGTTGCGTGGGTAGTACTTACTGCAATGGCAGGTATGATTGCGATTGGGGCGGGTGTCATAGGTTACTGGATGAGGGGAATGAACTGGTTAGAAAGAGCCCTCGCCATAATCGTAGGTTTACTATTGATCTACCCTGAAACGGTATCGGACATCATTGGGATATCCGCTTTTATCGTGTTGCTGGCTTTACAATATCTTTGGAAAAATGACAATCACGACAGCTCCAAAATCTTGGAAAATAACCAAAGCATTGAGAAAAATTGAGCCTGCGGATATCGATCCGGAAGTAAAGGGTAGAGCTGTACCATTCAGGGGGGTGATTTCTTGAAGTGAAGCATCATTGAGAACGCAACGCCAAATGGGAATGTGCAGACTGCTTTTTATCGAGACAACCAGCATATTCCTACTAGAGACATCTGCTTGTATATCCACCCGCCTTATGATAAAACCCTAATTTGTTCTATTTTGAAAGGAGACTAATTCATGAAATTTTTAAAAAGTTTTATTTTAGTTACTTTCAGTTTCTTTTGTATGATCACACCGGCTTTTGCAAGTGTCCCTGGAGTGGATGGGTCAATGGGAAAGGGTTTTACAAATGGAATCGTCTCAGTTTCTCATCCGTTAGCAGCTGAAGCGGGTATAGAGATACTAAAACAAGGCGGAAATGCAGTCGATGCAGCAGCTGCCATTCAATTATCATTAAATGTAGTTGAGCCAATGATGTCTGGAATCGGCGGCGGTGGTTTTATCATGATTTATAATAAAAAGGAAAATAAAATAACGATGATCGAAAATCGCGAAATGGCACCTCAAAATGTTACGCCTGAACTTTTTTTAGATGAAAAGGGAAAACCTATTCCTTTTAGTAAGCGGCACACATCAGGGAAAGCGGTTGCAGTTCCTGGGACTCTGATGGGGGTGGAGACTTCTCTTGAGAAATATGGAACATTGAAATTATCACAAGTCACTGGCCCGGCCATTAAACAGGCTGAAGAAGGGGTGAAAGTCAATTGGGCAACAGCACAATATATCGATGAAAATGTAACAAAGCTTAAAAATAACCAAGCGGCTGCAAAAGTTTTTGTACCAGACGGAAAGCCATTGGAAGAGGGAGACATCCTCGTTCAGCCAGATCTGGCAAAGACTCTTAAGTTAATAAAAAAACAAGGTTCTAACGTTTTTTATAAAGGTGAAATCGGGGAAGCACTTACCCAAGAAGTTCAAAAGCGTGAAGGAACGATGACAACTGAGGATTTGGAAAACTATGAAGTGAAAGAAAGAGAGCCGATTAAAACGGAATATAGGGGATTTGAAGTGGTAGGGGCAGCTTCACCAAGCTCAGGCAGTTTGACTGTTCTGCAAATCCTGGAGCTTATGGAAGGATACGATGTGCAAAAGATGGGGGCCAACTCGCCTGAGTATCTTCATCATCTAACCGAAGCCATGCATCTGGCTTTTGCCGATCGCGCTGCCTATATGGCGGATGAAGATTTTTATGATGTACCAACAGAAGGACTATTAGATGAAGATTATATTAAAGAAAGAAGAAAACTCATCAATCCAAATAGATCAACAGCTGATGTCAAAGCAGGCGATCCATGGAAGTATGAGGGCAAAGAACCCACTGCAATGAAGATGGTAAAAGAAGAGAAAACCCCAATCGGACAAACGACTCACTTTTCTGTAATGGATAAGTGGGGAAATATGGTTGCTTATACGACTACAATCGAGCAAGTATTCGGATCAGGTATCATGGTACCTGATTATGGATTCATGCTAAATAATGAAATGACGGATTTTGATGCCACACCAGGTGGAGTTAACCAGGTGGAACCGGGAAAAAGACCGAGAAGCAGTATGTCCCCGACCTTCGTATTAAAAGATGGGAACCCCTTCATGGCCATTGGTTCACCAGGAGGAGCGACGATAATCGCATCGGTATCTGAAACGATCATGAACGTGCTTGATCATAAAATGCTCATTCAAGATGCCATATATGCGCCACGTATTTATTCTGCTGGTTATCCGACAGTAAGATGGGAACCGGGAATTGAACAAAATACAAGACTGGAGTTAATGGCTAAAGGCCATGTTTATGAAGAAAAACCGCAACATATCGGAAATGTGCAAGCTGTTATTTATGATTATGAAAAGGGGAAAATGTATGGAGGAGCCGATAATACGAGAGAAGGAACTGTTCAAGGTGTGTATAATGTTTCCCATAAATCGAAAAAGCCAAAAGAAATAAAAGAAGAAAAAAAGGGACCGTTTACCTTAAAAGTGAATGGAGCCGTTTATCCTTATACAGCTGATCAAATGAAACTGATCGATGAGAAACCCTATATCCAATCAGATAAATTGCTACTAGGTTTGGGTGTAATCCAAACAGGGGATTTAGAAACATTTAAACCAGATAAAAAATCGTATCTACCTGTGTTAGGAGTAGCGAAATCATTAGGGTATAAAACAAAATGGAACGAAAAAGACAAAGAGGCCCTATTGGAAAAAGATCCGGCGGATATTGAAGATCCGGACGAAGATGGCAGTGTCACGAATTGATTGCCTTTCTAAGTCTGCTCGGGAAATTGAATTCTAAATGAACCTAAACTTGAAAACCCCAGATTTCTCTATGTAAAGAGAGGTCTGGGGTTGTTTTTTAGTTATATGAAATAGTAGAGAGGTAGTCAGTCAGTTGAACGAAGGTTCCTGAAAAGCCCTCCTGAACCATTTCCCGCGACTCCTCGTAAGTTTTCATTTCCTCCTCGCTTGGGGATACAGGTACCCCAATCATCGTAAGTGTTGTTTTACCTTCATGCTCGGTGAATGTAAAAGTATTGAGAGTTTCCAATGGCCAGTTGTCGTTAAAAGGAGCACGTACGATGTTCCCCATTTCATCAGAAAAGAAAGAGGTGTAAACGAGTTTATCTGGGGCATTTACTTCATGATAAACAAATTTGACCCACATTACATTACCATCAGGAGATGTCTGACTGTAATGGAAGACACCTTCCTGGCGAAGCTCGAACTTAGAAATATCAAAAGCCCATCCTTTTGGGCCCCACCAGTTCTGCAGATGTTCTGATTCGGTAAAAGCCTTAAATATAAGCTCGCGAGGAGCATTGAAACTGCGGGTGATTTCGGTTTTTGGAAACATTTTATTCCTCCAATCATAATTTTTGTAGTTTCTTCAGATAAAGTTCCAAGCTGTCGAGTCTTTCTTCCCATATTTCACAATACTGTTCGAACCAAATGTTTAATGCTAAATGGCTCTGGGCGAAGCTTGTAAATTCGACGAATTGCTTCCGCATAAATTCCACCGATCCTGATTTATGAAGCCCACTTAGATGTTTGGATGCCAATGGGTGCCGAATTTGAAGTCGTTCTGCATATTCTCCCGCGGTGAAAGGGCCGTTTCTAATGAGGTCACCACCCCCACTCGAAGAGTAATTAATAATGTAGTATTCATCTTTACCCCACGTTTTATTAGAATTATAGTCCTTTGGGTGAGATATAAACAAACAGGAATATTCCCGTCAAATAATATTGGAGAAAATATTTATCTCGGATTAACTTCATGTAGCAGGGGGAGGTAGTTTTCTTGTTTTGTTGTCCTACACGAGGCGGTACCAATAATATCCTTCAAAATGAAAAATGAGCGCTGATCCTTGTTCCGGATAGTGCCACATTGTGGAAATTATTATAAGTTTTGTTGATGAAATCACGTTCAATTTTTGGAAACCGTTTATCATGCTGTACGTCGAGAATTTAACAATACTATTTTTGTGCATAATGATACAGGTTTAAGTTTTATTATAAAAAAGAATGATTTTTATTTGAAAACAGAACTAATGTTCTTGTATGCTTGTAACGATGATAATCTAGGTACCGGTTATTATTAAGGATTCCAAACTTGATTCAAAGGAGAATGAAAATGATTAAACCATATTTAATGTTTAACAGAGAATGTGAAGAGGCTTTCAAACTGTATATAGAAGCATTTGGCGGGGAACTTATTGCTATGCAAAAATATAGTGAAATCCCATCAAGCCCGGACTTTCCTGTTGAAGAGAGTGATAAAGACCTTGTTCTTTACTCGCAATTAAGATTAACAGAAGATGGAATTATAATGGGTTCTGATTCAAACCGTGAATTGAAGGATAGTGACAAAGTGGTTGTAAGTGTGGAGCTTAACTCTGAGGAACAAGCTAGAAAGGCATGGAACATATTAAAAGAAGAGGGATCTATACATATGGATCTTCGTGCAACATTCTTTGCTAAACTTCACGGTTCGTTGAAGGATAAATTTGGTGTTTCATGGATGTTTACTGTCAATTAAAACTATTCTTGAATCTAAATCCAGAAGACATCCTTCTTTGTAAAGTCGTTTAAGTACAATTATTTGGGAAGGTTAAAATTTTTAAAATCCTGATTAATACTCGGACGCTTTAATGGAGTAACCAAAAAAGCCCGATTTCTTATTAAGAAATCGGGCTTTTTACTATTGGGATTTCTGTAAGGTTGTAAATCCGTATTTCCCCTGACGCTGCAATAAATGATTGAATATCATTTATTGTGAGTGAGTTACCTTGTAAAATGGTGTTTTCTGCCATTGCATTTACTACAATTGGGGTCATGGAAATACATTGAAAAAAATGAGAAACTGTGATAAATTTATAAAGATACACTAATTTTATATTTTTGTATAGTTTATACCCTATTATAATTATACAACATAAATTCCTTCTCAGTCAATCCTTTTTTTAAAAAGGATTGACTGAGAAGGAACATGGAACTTCAGTAGGAGCAAGAACGACTGGACAGCGTGAATGGTTGATCAAATGAACAATTTTTGTCATATGATTGTCTTGGTATTGAGCGATAAATGGGAGGGAAAGAAATGAAACCATATGTACTGGAGTTTCGGGAGATCGATAAAACGAAACAAATGGTGGTCGGTGGCAAAGGGATGAATTTGGGCGAATGCTCGAGGATAGATGGAATTCTTGTACCAGAAGGATTTTGTGTTACCACTGAGGCATTTAAAAGAGTCATTGGGGAAAATGATGAGCTTCATCAATTACTCGATCAGCTTGCAGTACAAAAAGTGGACGAACGAAAAAGTATAAGTGAAATTAGCAGGAAGATTCGTGATCTGATTGAGGGAATCGAGATCGACAAGGGAATCGAAGAAGATATCGACCGATGTCTCTTAACTTTTGGCTTCGAGCATGCATATGCTGTTCGTTCTAGCGCTACAGCCGAAGATCTTCCATTTGCGTCCTTTGCAGGTCAACAGGATACCTATCTAAACATCAAAGGAAAAGATGCAATTTTACAACATATTAGTAAGTGCTGGGCTTCGCTATTTACTGATCGTGCTGTGATTTACCGAATGCAAAACGGTTTTGACCATCGCGAGGTTTATCTGTCTGTTGTTATTCAAAGGATGATTTTTCCGCAAGCTTCCGGAATACTATTTACAGCTGATCCAGTTTCCTCAAACCGCAAGGTGCTTTCGATCGATGCTAGCTTTGGGCTGGGTGAGGCACTTGTCTCTGGCTTAGTGTCTGCGGACAATTATAAAGTTCAAGAAGGTAGGATTGTGGAGAAGAAGATTTCTACCAAAAAGTTGGCTATATATGCACGAAAAGAAGGCGGAACGGTGGAAAAGGAAATTGAGCCGGGGCAGCAGGTTTTATCGACCCTGTCAGATGAGCAAGTGTTGGAGTTTGAAAGGATCGGCAGAAAGCTTGAAGCGCATTTTGGCTGTCCGCAAGATATCGAATGGTGTTTGGTTGATGATACATTTTATATTGTCCAGAGCCGTCCAATCACTACTTTATACCCCATCCCTGAAGCGAATGATCAAGAGAATCACGTCTATGTATCTGTCGGTCATCAACAAATGATGACTGACGCCATGAAACCATTGGGATTATCTTTTTGGCTGTTAACGACTCCTGCACCCATGCGTAAGGCTGGCGGAAGGCTGTTTGTTGATGTCACACATATGGTAGCTTCATCTGACAGCAGAAATATGTTAGTAGAGGCCATGGGACAACATGACCCGCTCATGAAAGACGCACTCATTAACATAATAGAGCGAGGAGATTTCATAAAATCTTTACCAAATGATAAGCAAGAACAGAGTTCCGGTAAAAGCAATAAAAGTGTGTTGTCTGCGGATTCTAGGGCACAAATTGAAAACGACCCGAAAATCGTTTCTGACTTGATTAAGCGTAGTCAAACATCGATAGAAGAATTAAAACAAAACATCCAAACGAAATCAGGATCGGATTTATTTGATTTCATTCTGGAAGATATCCAGATATTAAAGAAGATTTTATTTGACCCACAAAGTTCAGCTGTGTTTATGGCTGCTATAGATGCATCATCATGGATCAATGAAAAAATGAATAAGTGGTTAGGTGAAAAAAACGCAGCCGACACACTTTCTCAATCTGTACCAAACAATATTACTTCAGAAATGGGTCTGGCGCTATTGGATGTCGCAGATGTAATACGTCCTTATCCAGGAGTAATTGATTATTTACAACAAGTAAAAGATGATAATTTTATGGATGAACTGGTTAAGTTTGATGGTGGACAGGAAACCCAGGATGCTTTCTATGATTATCTCGGCAAATACGGAATGCGATGTACTGGAGAAATCGATATTACTAAGACTCGTTGGAGCGAAAAACCAACTACACTTGTCCCCGTGATTCTTAGTAATATCAAAAACTTTGAGCCTAATGCTAGCAATCGGAAATTTGAGCAAGGGCGACAGGAAGCTTTGAAAAAAGAACAAGAGATATTAGATCGATTGAAGCAATTACCGGATGGTGAACAAAAAGCCAAAGAAACAAAACGAATGATCAGCCTAATCCGGAATTTCATCGGTTATCGGGAATATCCAAAATACGGCATGGTTAACCGCTACTTCATTTATAAGCAGGCTTTACTCAAGGAAGCCGAACAACTCGTACAAACCAACGTTATTCATGAAAAAGAAGATATATATTATCTCACTTTTGAAGAACTTCAAGAAGTCGTACGCACAAATAAACTAGATTACCAGATGATCAGCAAACGAAAAGACGAGTACAAATTATATGAAAAACTTACTCCACCACGTGTTATCACGTCTGATGGTGAAATCATTGTAGGGGAGTATAAACGAGGAAATCTCATGGCCGAAGCTATTGTAGGTCTACCGGTTTCTTCCGGAGTTATAGAGGGCAGAGCACGTGTCATCTTAAACATGGAAGATGCAAATCTAGAAGATGGAGATATACTGGTTACAACCTTCACCGATCCTAGCTGGACACCATTATTTGTATCCATAAAAGGACTCGTCACCGAAGTTGGCGGGCTGATGACCCACGGAGCAGTCATCGCACGTGAATATGGCTTACCTGCTGTTGTCGGTGTGGTAAATGCCACCAAGCTGATAAAAGATGGGCAACGTATTCGAGTAAATGGAACAGAAGGTTATATAGAAATACTTTCGAATTAGGAGAATCAGTGAAATCATGATACTTTGCGGTTTATGGCAAAGCCCCTTGTCACTAGGTCATATAAGGGGGCAGTAACTGAAAATTGATACTAAAGTTTAGTAAGAATATCTTAAGATCGAGCCTTCTGTTAAATGTTGATTTTATATGATGCCAAAGCCCAATTTCTCGCTTACAACACCGAGAAATTGGGCTTTTTGTGGATTTTATTTATAGGCAAAATCGATTATCTCTTGCTAAATCTACTGGCTTGAGCAGCAATGTCAAACGGATAAGAGGAAGATATTCTCCAACAGATATCTCTGTCAATATCATAAATGTACGCTGAAAGCGGCTATACCTTCTATAGAAATATTAATTTTTTGTATTGGTAATTATACATTATCTCCATTATAATTTTTAAGAAAGATATTTCGGAATTTTTAAAATAAAGGAGAAATTATGTATACTCATCCGACTTTAAAATATTGGAATGGAAGAATTGATTCCCAAACTAACCTAGATAGCTTCAGATACCACCAAAGAGTGCGCTTGGCACCAATTTCAGAATTAGCCACCTCTTCCAATGCATCACGAACTTTTGGACTCATTGGCTTTAAATGTGATGAAGGAGTCAGAAGGAATAAAGGCAGGGTTGGTGCTGCCGTGGGTCCTGATCATATTAGGCAGTCGTTGGCAAAATTACCCTGTCATTTACCTTCCCAAACCGAGCTGGTGGATGCTGGCGATGTAATATGTGAAAGTACAGATATGGAAGCCGCCCAATCTCAACTGGGATCAGCTGTTGCCCGGATTTTGGAGAGTAAAGCGATTCCTATCATACTTGGGGGAGGTCACGAAACCCTGTATGGCCATTATCTTGGGATTAGGAAATCCATTGGACCAAAAGCTAGACTAGGGATTATTAATATTGACGCTCACTTTGATATGAGACCTTATGAAAATGAAACTTCATCTGGAACGATGTTTAAGCAGATTTTGGACGAAGATCAAAGTTGTGGCTATTTATGTGTCGGAATTCAGAAGCAGGGGAATACGAAGGCACTGTTTGAAACTGCAGAGAGGAGTAAGGTCGACTACATATTGGAAGAAGATTTGTCATTATACGAAATGGATGAAACGAAGCGGAGGATAAATGAATTCGCTAAGGAAAATGACTATATCATGCTTACATTATGTACGGATGTTATTGATTCAGCCTACGCACCTGGGGTAAGTGCACCATCGCCGTTTGGACTGGATCCGAAATTGGTCCGTGCCATTATTAGGCATATCGTATCGAATGAAAAGATCCTCTCATTTGATATCTCTGAAGTAAACCCTGCATTGGACGAAAATAATAAGACCGTTACATTGGCAGGGCATTTAATAAATGAGGTTTTGCTGCATTTTAAATAATGGACATGCGATGGCCGCAACTTCAATTCGGTCTTCCCGGAAAGAGCGCTTTTTTTCGTATCGACTGTTGGGGCTTTCCTTAATGTTATCTTCAGTATTGAAGCGAAAAACCTTTAAAGCGCCCAGACTGTCCATGAATCATTCATGGACAGTTTTTTACGCCTCCTTCACAAGGAATCATGGTCACAGGCATTGCTTCGTTCGACTAACCATTTAAAATATAAAGGCATGTGGATTTTCCATGACTCTGCTAAGTTCAATACTGATACTTGTGGGTTTTTGGTTTATAATAACAACCATCTAGCCTTTTGAGGAGGGATTCCATGAATGAATATAAAGTAACGGTCAGGAATGGCAGTACCTTAATTTTGTCGGAAATCATTAAAGCTGAAGATGAAAGAGAAGTCCTTGGCACTCTTTTGATTTCCAGCGAATTATTTAATCAACCATTTACTGATATCAGGATTTTAGAACGCTGATTTGTGGCTGCCCGTTCCATTTGATACACTGTAATAAATCTTAATACGGTGGCGATATTATGTGTGGACGTTTCACTCTTTTCACTGACATAGAAGAAATAAAAGAACGGTTTGATATTCGAGGGTCATTTGATGAGGAATACCAATTCAGCTACAATATTGCTCCCTCCCAATCCGTGCTCTCCGTCATTAATGACGGGGTAAGGAACCGGCTTGGATATCTTCGGTGGGGACTCATTCCTTTCTGGGCAAAAGACGAAAAAGCGGGCTACAAAATGATCAATGCCAGAGCGGAAACCATTGCTGAGAAAGCAAGCTTCAGGAATGCGTATAAGAAGAAGAGATGCTTGATAATCGCTGACTCTTTTTATGAATGGAAGAAGACACCAGAAAGAAAAATACCGATGCGAATAAAACTGAAGAATCATGCTCCATTTGGAATGGCCGGTCTCTGGGAATCCTGGAAATCTCCTGAAGGCATCAGCATCTATTCGTGCTCCGTTATAACAACCGTGCCAAATGAGCTAATGACCAGCATTCATGACCGCATGCCTGTCATCCTAAAGCCAGAAGATGAAAAAGATTGGTTGAATCCTTCCATTAATGATCCTGCATATCTGCAACAGTATTTAAAGTCATTCGATTCGGAACAGATGGAAGCATTTGAAGTATCGACAGATGTAAACTCGACTAAAAATAATACACCTAACCTAATCCAACAAATTTGCTGAGAGTTCATTAGACCTCTCAGAATGTAGACAACTTGATGAAAATCGAGTTTGTCTACATTTTTTTTATGGTTTGTACAATTTGACGTTGCCTCCAGGCACTCGCTTTTTCCGCAGAAGTCTCGTACACCCGCTCCAATCAACTTAGATTCTCTTTATGAACAGTAAGGAGTGCATGTGAAACACTTTAAAAATTAACCCTTGCGAAAATAGACAAAATGCTGTACTGTTATATTTGCTTTTCAAAACGACTTTCGATGTCACGAACTCAGGCAAGTTTCTAGCGTGGCACTTTTCTGGCAGTCATCGTAATTTTAGATAAATTATATAATGTAATCTTCTTATCAAGAGAGACGGAGGGACTGGCCCGAAGATGTCTCGGCAGCGGACTTAAATGGAGTGCTGTGCCAAATCCAGCAGGCTGATTTTCGCCTGAAAGATAAGGAGGGTGTTTTTTATAAATTAAAAGACCTCTTCTTGTTGTTAAATAGAAGGGGTCTTTTTTATGCCAGTTTTTTGCTACAGCTCCATGACTGGATAATCAGGTAGGTTCAAATTGGAGTTATTTGCGAAAACTGTTAATAGAATAGAGCTGTGACACATGTCGCGGGAAAAATAAAAAGAGGTGTACATCATGAGTGCAAACAATAAAGGGAATCCATGGGCATTGATCCCATTTGTCGTATTTTTAATTTTATTTATTGGATCCGGAATCATCACTAAAGATTTTTATTCATTTCCGGTGATTGTAGCGATATCCATTGCATCGGCAGCTGCATTGGCGATGAATCGGAAAGAGACATTCAATGAAAAGGTTGATATCTTCTGTAAAGGTGCCGGTGACGCCAATATTATGTTAATGGTAATCATTTTCCTTTTAGCCGGAGCTTTTTCCGAAGTTGCCAATGGTATGGGGGCAGTTGAATCAACAGTGAATCTTGCCTTAGCTGTTTTTCCCCAAAATCTATTAATGGTAGGAATTTTCATCATCGCTTGTTTTATTTCACTATCCATGGGGACAAGCATGGGAACGATTGTTGCCCTGGCACCTATCGGGGTTGGAATTAGTGAGCAAACAGATATTTCGCTTGCCCTTTCAATGGCGGCCGTTATTGGTGGTGCGATGTTTGGGGATAACCTTTCATTCATTTCAGATACGACAATCGCTGCTGTTCGAACTCAGGGAACGAAAATGAAGGATAAGTTTAAAGTGAATTTTTTCATCGTTTTACCTGCAGCCATCATCACATGTGCCATCCTAGGCATTTTAACGATGGGTGAACAAGCTGACATTTCCCAACAGTCTTATGATTGGGTGAAGATTCTTCCGTATCTTTGCGTATTGGTCACTGCATTGGCAGGAGTCAATGTGTTCTTGGTCCTTTCCATCGGAATCGTATTTGCCGGAATCATCGGCTTGGCTGATGGTAGTTATCAACCGTTGGGTGTCATTCAAAAAATCGGAGAAGGAATGGCGGGAATGTATGAAATCTCCTTCCTTGCCATTTTAATTGCAGGTATGGTTGCTGTAATCAAACATAATGGCGGCATCGATTATCTACTCCACCTTGTGACACGAAATAGCAAATCAAAAAAAGGGGCGGAATTCAGCATTGCGGGGCTTGTTGGTTTAACGAACCTTTCAACGGCAAATAACACGATTTCGATTATCATTGCCGGGCCACTTGCCAAAAATATTTCTGAAAAGTATGGGATTGATCCGCGGAAATCGGCGAGCGTCCTTGACATTTTTGCATGTTGTATCCAAGGGTTGATCCCATATGGAGCACAACTGCTTGTTGCAGCAGGGGTAGCAAAAATTTCTCCGTTAAGCATCTTGCCGTATTCATATTACCCAATCCTGATTGGACTTTGTGGCGTCCTTGCCATCCTGATTGGTTTTCCACGGTTGCAGCCGGGAAATGATGGATCGAAGAACTAAAAGTTAAAACAAACCCCTAAAATTTCATTGAGTTTGTCTACAGTCTGAACACCCTGAATCATTGGATGCAGGGTGTTTTCTGTATGGTAAATACATAAACATAATAAAGTTTTCTCGCACTTATATAGTATCAATCATTTTTCAATTTTTCTGCTTAATTCCGGTCCAAATTAATGATGGTTGTGTGTGAGACAACTGTCATGAATAGAGGACAACACCAACTAAACCGGAAAGAATAATTACATAGGCTGGATGCCAGCGTAATTTCATTAGGGCAAATAACGATAAACCAAAAACGAGTAATAAGCTTATCGTATGCCATGAAAAGTTCACGGCTATCATATGATTGGAAAGTGCTAAACTGATCGCTGCAAAGATGATCAAACTAGTGACAATCGGTCTTAATCCATAAAACATGGATTGAACAACTGGATAATGATTCAATTTGCTGAAAAATGTGGCTATAACGGTTACGAATATAATGGCAGGAAGCAAGATTCCTAGAGCAGATGATATGGCTCCTGCTAACCCAGCAGTCGAATAGCCAACAAGAATGGCACTATTGGCGGTGACAGGCCCTGGGGACATTCCGGAAATGGCGATTATATCGGTGAATTCCTGCGTTGTCATCCATCCATGCTGTGAGACTTCCGATTCTATTACGGGAATCATGGCGTATCCGCCTCCGAAAGATACAAAGCCGATAATAAAGAAGGTGCTAAACAACTCCCACAATTCCATCATTCCATCACATGCTTTCTTAAAAATTAGTTAGACCCTATTTTGATTCACCTATATGCCAGCACCCATGAACGGTTCGAAATCATTTTCTTCTATTTTCCTATCCTTTTTGTCCATTTTGACATCGTAACCTAATTTTCTCTTAATGGAGATGGTCACAATACCCGCTAGAGCTCCCGCTAATATAACCATCACAGGGTGAAGAAAGAAGAGGACAGGAATTCCTACTATTAAAATACAGAAAGTTGATTTGTCTACAACTGCCGATTTTCCTATCTTGATAGCCGCATATGCAATGATGGCTACTATGGAAACTCTGATCGATATGAATGCAGATTCTACCTTCGGATTATCCTGAATGAAAAAATACACAATGCCCAGGAGCAGAACAATAAAAAAGGTAGGTAATGAAACACCGATCATGGCTGCCATTGCCCCCTTCATTCCGGCAATTCGATGGCCGATAAAGGTGGCGGAGTTAATGGCGACAGCTCCCGGTACGGACTGAGATAAAGCAAAAACATCCGTAACTTCTTCGCTTTTCATCCATTTTCTCTTTTCGACCACTTCATTTTCGATTAAAGGGATCATCGCAAACCCGCCTCCGAATGTGACAGGTGCTATTTTAAAAAAGGTCCAAAATAATTGGAATAGAGTTTTCCATTGTCCTTTCATTGACATCAGTCACTTCCTTTGCATGCTTTGTTTAATTCTTATCATTAACATATCAAAGAAAAAGGGCTGGGTAAATTGCAACAAAATCATCGGGTATAACAAAACGTTATACCCAGAAGATTCATCCGTTTTATAAAGAATGCCGCCAATAATTGAATAGCCTTAGAATGTATCTCACTATTTTCATTTCACCATTTACCTAATGATGCTATCATTTTAATAAACTATCTAAAAACATGGAGGTCGTTTTCTTGAAATTGGAAAATCTGAAAATGTTTTGTTTAGTGGTGGATGAAGGAAGTATAAGCCAGGCAGCGAGGTTAAGTTTCCTATCTCAGCCCGCTGTAACACGGCAGATCCATCAACTGGAAAATTATTATAACACTTTGTTATTCGACCGTGAGGAAGGAAGGCTGAGAGTTACAGAAGCAGGAAAGCTGTTATACCCTTTTGCTAAAGCCATAGTAAATGACTTCAACCATTCAAAAGAAGTGATTCAGCAATCGACGGGTAAATACAATGCAAATCTCATTGTAGGGGCTTCCTTGACTATCGGAGAGTATTTGTTGCCTAGCTTGCTTGGGAGATTCAAAAAACAACAGCCAGAAATAAAAGTGACATTGACGATAAAAAATACGCCCCGGGTTTTGGAGGATCTTTCAAACGATGTCATTGATTTGGCCTTGGTGGAAGGACTTGTGGAAAACACAGATTTTATTGTAGACAAGTTCGCCGAAGACGAATTGATATTGGTATGTCCATCCGACCACCCATGGAAAGAAAGAAAAGAAATTCAGCTAGAGGAATTGGGAAATGAAAGGATGATTTGGCGTGAATCCATTTCCGGAACACGGCTTATCGTAGAAAATATGCTAAGGGAGCATGGGATTTTAGAAAAAATTGAAAGCTACATGGAGATTGGCAGTACACAAGCGATAAAAAGTGCGGTTGAAGCTGGACTTGGAATCAGCATTTTGCCAAGGTTGACAGTGGCCAGAGAATTGGAGCAAGGCTTTTTGCGGGAAGTGGATATATACAGAATAAATATGGCAAGAAATTTATGGCTAGTCAGGAAAAACAAGCGTTTTAATAAAATAGGAGTGTCTAAATTTGTTGATTTTCTTCAATAAGGATGGGACGCTGCCTTTGTTCACACTTATAATTGGCAGCATTTTCAGTTTCGTGGTTAACGGCGTAGCCCCGGTAGCAAGCAAAAGTCATGGTAAATTGAATATACCGCATTGATTATAAAAGCTCTTGTCTATCGGGAGGGGAATTTTGAATTTGGTTGTTAAGCCTTCGGTTAGACAAACAAAGGGATTAATGGGCATAATAAAAGATATAATGATGGTTCGGAGATGATATAGCGTGGAGTTAAAGGAAATAAAGAAGCTCGCCGAAGCATTAAATGAAAGCGGTAAACAGCAACTTGTATAATTCTTGCAGTCTCGAACGAAACCGATGTCGGCTCCTATTCGTGCTATTGATGAAATCCAGGTACAAAAGCATAAAGCTAGTCTTGTCTGCCCACATTGCGACAGCCATTTTTTTGTGCGATTTGGTTAATGCGTTATCAAAACAGGAGAGGTGAAACAGTGTTACCGCTGTAAAGCCTGCCATCAAACCTTCAACGACCTCACAAACACACCTCTTCAATGCACCAGAAGACCACATAAATCTAAACGGGCAGTTTTGTTGAACAAGTTGTAAATTTAACATTTTAAAGTAAGAGCATTTCTTTGTAATGAGAAGTGCTTTTTATTTTTGTCAAAATTAAAAAGATATTTCAATAACAATAATAATATAAATAAAAACAATATAAATTTACTGTAATACAATAAATAATATGCTAAAATCATGTTGTCATTAAATAAGTGAGGTGTTTTAAATGAATGTTAAACGAGGTTCAACGACTTTCTTAAAGGTAATTATTTTTCTGGCTGGAATTGCAGTGCTTGCTTTGTGTATCTGGTTGCCTGAGATAGCCGTTAGAGATGCAAGGGTACATCCAGATACGGCTTACTTCCTAATCCCCTTTTTAGTATGTGCATACGGATTCTGTATTGCGTTTTCTGTTGCGTTGTATCAAGCATATAAACTATTAACCTACATCGAAAAGAACAATGCTTTCTCTGAATTATCCCTTAAATCTTTGAAGATTATAAAGAAATGTACTTTTACAGTCATTTTCCTCATTTTGTTAGGAATAGTAAGCTTAAGGGTGCTTGCTAAAGTTACAGGTAGTGATGATGCAGCGGGTCCTACATCATTATGTCTAATGGGTATTTTAGCAACAAGTATCATCGCAGCCATTGTGGACGCACTTCAAAAGCCATTAAAAAATGCCCCAGATATAATGTCAAAAAATAAATGATTAACGGATATGTAAGACTTTGGATTGTCAGCCAGGTTCTTTTTGGAGTACAAAAGCGACGCAGACACTCAATAAAACAGACACAACTAATCTATTTAACTACGGGGACGATAGCTCAATGAACGGCCTTTTCACCAAGGCGGTTTTCTAATGGTCAAATATCAACATTAGAATTTAACATAGCTTTTATATAAATAAAATTGAAGTTACCATTAAAAATAGGAAATATACTTAAAGTCAAATTAATTATAAAATAAATTCATATTATTCTAAAAATTTCTAAAAAATGAGAAAGTTTACTGCTGCAAAATTCGGAATAGATACATGATATCTACTTAGAAAGGGGTATGAAATGTCCAAAATATCTTTTATAAAAGGAATTGTAACCGTTCCCATTGTTTTTGCTTTACTGGCAGGTTCTTCTGTTACAAATGCTGCTTCAGATAAGCCAATGCCGGCAACAGATGCAACAATCTCAGCAAATAAGGCTTTTTATGAACTGTTGAATTTTTCAGACAAGGAAGATTTCAAGAATGCACATAAAGGATTCATTGCGCCTTTGAATATGAATCCCATTAAAAATTCAAAAGGTGACGTGGTATGGGATAGTAATCGATATTCATTCATCAAAGAAGATCAGCCGGCAAGCTTTACTGTAAACCCAAGCTTGTGGAGGCAAGCTCAGTTACAAAATATAACAGGCTTATTTAAAGTGGTGGATGGCGTTTATCAAGTTCGGGGTCAGGATTTATCAGTGCTTACCATTGTGGAAGGAAAAACAGGATTAATAGTTTTGGATACACTTTCTACTATTGAAACAGCCAAAGCAGCCATGGAGCTTTATTTTGAACATCGGCCCAAATACCCAGTAAGTGCAATTGTTATTAGTCACAGTCATGCGGATCATTTTGGTGGTATAAAAGGCATTGCTCAATATGCTGAAAATCCAGCTAAAGTGCCGATTATTGTCCCAGCAGGTTTTAACGAAGAAGCGTTAAGTGAAAACATTCTTTTAGGCAATATAATGTCTCGCCGTGCAGGTTATATGTTTGGAAATCTCTTACCCGCAAATGAAAGGGGATTTGTTACTTCTGGTATTGGCCCTGGATTAAGTAACGGAACTTTTAGCTATTTACCTCCAACAATGGAAGTGAAGGATGATATTCAAACGGTGGAAATAGACGGAATAACATTTAAATTTTTATTGACGCCGGATTCGGAAGCTCCATCTGAAATGCATTATTATATCAATGATTACAAAACTTTAGTGGTAGCGGAAAACACCGGGCACACGTTACACAATATTTATACATTAAGGGGAGCTAAAACCAGAGATACTTTAAAATGGGTGAAAGCACTTGATGAAACAGTTGATCTGTTTGGAAACGAGGATATAGATGCTATGGTTACGGCCCATACATGGCCCATATGGGGAAGGGACAATGTTTTGGAGCAGTTGGAGAGTCAGCGTGATTTGTACAAATATATTCATGACCAAACCATACGATTAGCTAATTTAGGTCTCACACCCGACGAAATCGCGGAAAAGTTAAAGCTTCCTGAAAAGTTGGATAAAGTCTGGGCCAATCGGGGGTATTACGGAACATTGAAACATAACGTAAAGGCGGTTTACAACTTTTACTTAGGATATTTCAACGGTAATCCATCCGACTTGGATCCATTACCACAAGAGGAATCGGGCGCTAAATATGTACAATATATGGGTGGAGAAAAGAAGGTCATTAAACAGGCAAAACTTGATTATAAAAAAGGGGAATATCGCTGGGTGGCTCAAGTCTTAAAGCATGTAGTCATGGCTAACCCCAAAAATACAGAAGCAAAAAATTTACTGGCTAAAGCTTATGAGCAATTAGGATACACAGCAGAATCTTCTGTGTGGCGTAATTTCTATCTTACCGGCGCAGATGAGTTAAGGAACGGCGTGGCGGACTCGAAGGGAAGTGGCGGAATGATGAATCTCGATACGCTGCTCAATATGCCAATGGATGATTTCCTGAAATTCTTGTCCATTAAATTAAACGGAATAAAAGCGGAAAATAAAAATATGGCATTCCATTTAACATTTACAGATTCGAAAACCAATTACACGATCGATCTGAATAATTCTGTTTTAAACTTCAGAAAAGGGAAAATGGCGTCCACCCCTGATGCAACATTAACATTAGATAAAATGACCTTCTATCAGATTGCTCTGGGACGTGAAGATTTATCCAAAATGGAAGCAGCCGGTAAAGTTGCGATTTCCGGTGATAAAAATCAGTTTGAAGATTTCCTGACTTTGCTGGATCAATTCCAACCAAAGGTTAATATCGTAACTCCGTGATAATCAACCACTTCATATTCTGAAACCAGGATGGATCGGTTACCCACGAGTCTACTTAGCAGTCTCGTGGGTTTGAATGTATTAATTATTCCTGTAGGCATCCTGTTTCGTTTTTATTTTTTTATAAAACGCTCCTAATAGTTACAGAACAAAAGTCAATAACCGTAAAAAGAAAATTTCAAGTTTTGTAATTCGAAAGGAATTGTAAGCGCTTCCTATGCGATTGAGGTTTTGTGAAAATATGAAAAAATGGAGTGATGGGGAATGCAGTTATATGCAAGTAATAAACGAAAAATAATGATTAGCGGCCTTTTATTTGTTGGAATGATTTTAAGTTTTTTTGATCGCGTTGCCATAAATGTCGGGATTATTCCTATTGCAGAAGAGTTTCATCTCACTACATCCCAGACAGGTATTTTAATTAGTATATTTTTTGTTAGCTACTCACTCATGCAACCGCTTGGTGGATGGATGACCGATAAGTATGGCGCCAGGGTCATGGTTACTGTTTCTTTGTTTAGTTGGTCCTTGTTCACTGTAATGACTGGGTTTGCTTGGTCATTTATGTCTTTATTATTCATCCGTTTTCTGTTCGGGTTAGGTGAAGGGCCTTTCTATCCTGCCAGTATGTCCACTATAAGAGATAACTTCCCGGAAGAAGAACGGGGCCGGGCAAATTCGTTTTTCCTGTCTGCCCAAAATATTGGCGGGATATTAGGTACTGCACTTGCTGCTTCCATGGTGGTGGCATTCGGTTGGCGGGGCATGTTTACCATTGCCGGAATTCTAGGGATATTGGCTTCTTTCGGAATTTGGTTCATTCTCAAGCCTCAAGGAAATCAAGAGGTTAAAAAAGACAAACCGAAACAAAAAAAGGTTGCTCTGAAACTGTTATTTAAAATCGAAAATATTTGGAAACTCATAACATTCAAGTTTATATCAAATATTATCAACTATGGTTTGATCACTTGGATGCCTATATATTTGGTTAAAGAAAAAGGAGTGGATTTAATAGCCGCCGGAGGTTTATTGGCAATCCCTTATATTTTTGGTTTCTTGATGTTTAATGTAAGCGGGTGGCTTCTGGATAAACATATGGCTAACCGGGAGAAGTATCTTGCCGCTGCAGGCGCTTTATTATCGGCAATTTTTCTCTTTTTAATGTCTAACGCCACGTCTATAGGACTTATCATCACGTATCTCACCCTCAACTCCGTAGCACTGTCTTTCTTTGGAACCGTTCTATATACGATCATCATAAAATACTCACCAAAGGAACTAACGGGCTCTGCCTCCGGACTCGTAACTTTCGCCGGTCAAATTGCAGGTGCGGTATCTCCTTTAGCCCTCGGTTTGATTATCAGTCTGTTTAATGACTCCTATAATGCCGCTTTCCTGTTTTTGGTGATAATAGCGTTATTGGGAACGATTGTTGCCGTATCTATTAAAAATAATCAGGCACAACCCGCTAAAGAATACGAAAAAACATCTACCATTGTTTAAAACTGGATTCTGCTTTTGAGAATACAGCTTGAGGTGTTCTGATTCCACTTCTCTAAAATTGAAAGGGCTTTCTGTTCGAGGTATGATAGTAGTATTAGGCTAGAAGGAGAATAAACCATGAATATTGAACAATTGGAATATATCATCAAGGTAGCCGAGGTTAACTCGATTTCCACGGCATCAGAAAGCCTCCATATCTCTCAATCTGGAATCAGTATGGCCATTACGAGTTTGGAGAAGGAATTAGGTATAAAAATCTTCAAGCGGTCAAGGTTAGGAACCATACCTACAGAAGACGGAAAGGAAATCATCCAGAAAGCTCTTGAAGTATTAAGCAAATTGGAAGAAATAAGAGACAGTGCCCAAATACATTCAGATACGATGGAAAAAGAGTTGCGCCTTTCATCAACACAAGGTTTATTTCTAACGGTTTTGCCTAAATCCTTGGCCTTATTTAAGAAGAAGTATCCCGAGGTGAAAATTGTCATTGAAGAAAAAGGGGGACAAGAGATAACCGAAGAAGTACGGAATGGTAAGATAGACATCGGGCTATTGAATATCCCAAAGGTTAAACCCAAAGAAATTGAGTTGGAATTCCAACCTTTGATGGAAGCAAAAGTGATTGTGATGGTCAGTAAGAACTCCCCTTTAGTGAACCGTAAAAGCATAACCCCACAAGAGCTGATGGACCAAAATTTGGTCATTTACAATGGACCAAGAATGAAGTCGTTCATTAAAGTTTTTTTTGATCATTACGGTGAGATGAATATTTTGTTTTTCACAAATAATACAGAGATCATCAAAAAAACCGTCGCTGAGGGGTTAGCGATTGCCTTTTCTTATGATATTGGAGTTAACAGCGACCCCTATTTCCTAAGCGGGGAACTTGTGGCCATTCCTTTGGTGGAGCTGGAAAATAGTACAATGGAATTCGGTTACGTTCGCTCTAAGAAACAGTATTTTTCAAAAGCTGCCAGGGAGTTTATTAAATGTCTCGAATTTTACACCACTCTTAAATATTAGTTTCCTATGATGATAGGGAACTAATATTTTTTTTGTTTACATCAATTTTTTTTATATTTACATCATATATCCTTATTTTACTTAAATATTATTTACATTTAAAATTAATTTTATAACATTTAAAATATTTAAAAAGTAAGACGAAAATAAAAAGCGAAAGGGGAAACTTATGGTTACGACCCAGGAAGAGAAATTAGAGGTACTTCAAATAAAGTTGCAGGATTTCATCCAAAATGAACTGCTTCCATATGAACAGGAGCATGGCTTGAATGCTGAAGAGGATATTCCGATGGAAGCCATAAAATGGGCAAGGAAACGATCCAGGGAATTGGGCTTTTACGGAATTAACCTCCCTGAAAAATATGGTGGACAAGATGTAAGCTTAAAAGGATTATGCATGTTCAAGGAAGAATTGGCACGTTCCGGAGCGGTTTTATGGGGGCAGGTTATAGGGGAGATTGGCGGGCCGCTAAGAATTGGTCAGATGTTGGAAAGTTTTACACCGAAGCAAATAGAAAAATATGTGATGCCCGTTGTGACGGGAGAAGTGAGTTGCTGCTTTGCCCTTACAGAACCAAATGCCGGATCCGATGCCTTCGCTATCGAAACAACAGCCGTTAAAGACGGCAATGATTATATATTAAACGGAAAAAAACATTTTATCAGTGCTGCCCCCTATGCTGATTTCGCCATTGTCATAGCGAAAGAAATCCGGAAAGGAGAAAAAGAAAGGATCACTGCTTTCCTAGTTGATAAAAAAACACCCCAACAGCCGGGGTTTGAACTAGGAGACATCCAAGTTCCCCTATCAGGAGAGCGCATACATGCTGAATTGAATTTCAATCAATGTCGGGTACCTGCCGCCAATATAATCGGTGAACCAGGAAAAGGATTGCTGCTCGGATTAAAAAGAATAAACACAAATCGCGCATCCCATGCCGCCGGCTTCATCGGAATGGCTCAACACCTACTCGATTTATCTATTGAACATGCTAAAACGAGAGTCCAGCATGGCCGGCCCATCGGTGACTTCCAGGCAATTCAGCATATGCTCGCAGAAATGGCGACGGAAATCTATGCAGCAAAGTGCATGGTCTATGATGTGGTTGATAAAATTGATCAAGGAAAAGAGGATCGGGCCGGTACGTCCATGGCCAAGCTGTTTGCTTCAGAGGTAAATAGCCGTGTGGCTGACAAGGCCATCCAAATCTTTGGCTCCAAAGGCTTGGCAAAAGGGCATCCAGTAGAAAAAATGTACAGGAGTGCAAGGATGTATCGGATTCTGAGCGGAACCTCAGAGATTCAAAAAAATACAATTGCCAAAGCACTATTAAAAGGGTGAAAACCTTTTCGGGGGAGGAAAAAATACATGCTGCATAAGTTGACATTTCAGTCACTGATGAATAAAGGAATGAAACGATTCGGCGACCTGCCGGCTATTACCTTGTTGCCAAACGGAGAAACGATAACCTACGACGAGTTATGGAAGAAAACAGAACTTATCACTTCTTATTTACTGCGTTTAGGTGCAGGAAGGGGCGTCCGCATAGCGACCATCATTCCAAACAGTTTGGAAAGTGTGATGTTTGGTTTGGCCGTCCAGCAATGCGGGGCTACCTTGGTGCCATTAAGTGAAAAACTCGGAAAACGAGAAATACAATTCATTTTAAAGGAAGCAAAACCAGAAGTGGTCATAATTGCTACACAGACACACTTTGACACCTTCTTAGAGTATTTGGAAGAAATAAAGAAGGAGGATGTCCATGTTATTGGGCTCCCTGGCTTTAATAGTAATTATCCGGAGGAGTTTGAACTGTTTAAATGGCCTGGTGAAATAAATAATTTAGACTTGCCAATAGCTGAAGAAGATGACATTGCCCTTCTGTCCTATACAGGCGGGACGACGGGTACACCCAAAGGCGTCATGCATTCCCAGAAGGGACTCGGCGCCGCGATACTTTCTGCAGCTATCGAAGACCCGCTGGACGACCGTGACCGGGTATTGCTAAGTACGCCCATTGTGCATTCAGCCGGTTCACTACTTTGGAGATCCCTTGTTTCGGGCGTCCATGTTTATGTGATGGGCTCATTCGACGCTGCAGCATTCATACAGGCGATAAAGGAACACAAAATTACGACGACATTCATGGTACCGACCATGTTATACAGGCTTCTTGATCAGACCAAGAAGATGGAATATGATATGAGCTCCATGCGCAATATCTTCTACGGTGCGTCACCTATTTCACAGAAGCGCCTAAAAGAAGCTTTTGAAGTATTCGGGCCTATCATGCGCCAGCAATACGGCATGACAGAATGTAATATTGTCATTTCAAGACTATCGAAGAGCGCTCATGTATGGGCTTATCATAATAATCCGGAAGTTTTGAAAAGCTGTGGAAAACCGTGCATTCTTACCGAAGTTCGACTGATTGATGAGAATGGAAATGATGTAAAACCAACCGAGTTTGGAGAAATCATCGTAAAGTCACCAGCCATGATGGTTGGATATTATCAAAGACCGGATCTTACCCGTGAATACATCCGTGATGGCTGGTTCTACACGGGGGATATTGGTAAATGGGATGAAAGCGGTTACCTTTATATTGTAGACAGGAAGAAAGATATGATCATTACAGGCGGGATGAACGTATATTCTTCAGAAGTGGAGCGAGTGGTGAACCAGCACCCTTCTGTTGCATTGAGCGCATGCATTGGCGTTCCCCATCCAGATTGGGGAGAAGTAGTGTGTGTCGTGATAGCATTGCATGAAGGATTGAGCTGTACTAGTGAGGAATTAATTGATTTCTGCAAACAACGGACCTCTAAGTATATGGTTCCTAAAATTGCCTATTTTCTTGATAAGTTCCCATTAACGCCTATTGGAAAAATAGATAAAAAAGAATTAAGAAAGATGTTTTCACAAGGTATTCTAACCATTTAGCAAAATTGAGACTTATAGCAAATATAAGATAGAGCAGAGGAATGCAAATAAGCCTCGCACGTTTACCTGGAATCAGGACGTGTGAGGCTTTTATGTGCTATATCCAAGATGTGTTTGGAATATGAGTATAATTAACGTTGCAGTGAACGTTAAATGAAGTGAGGAAGTATGAGTATTATCTATAGGAAATGATACTGATATATTTTATTTTTCGATTGATTCCACCAATTCATGAATGAAAAAAATGAAGTGTTAGGATATAATATATTATTGTATTGGAGATTCATTGTGGAATTTCCTTTTTTTTACGGGCTTCTTTTGTTTATCTTCTCGATGCACGGGGAAATAAATTATAGTTGTATATGTTTTTATAATAATAATCAGAGTTAAGTAGAGGGGTTTGTTTTAATGGAATTCTTAGAAAAATTTATTAGTGAGGCTAATGGTGTGTTATGGTCTTCCATATTGATCATCATGTTGGTTGGATTGGGTCTTTATTTTAGCATCCGCACGAAGTTTGTCCAATTCAGAATGGTAGGGGAAATGTTCAGGCTTTTGGGAGAAGGGGCCACTGCGGATAAAAAAGGTGTAACATCCTTTCAGGCATTTTGCATAAGCACGGCATCGCGGGTAGGAACGGGTAACCTTGCGGGTGTTGCCATCGCGATCACGACGGGCGGACCTGGAGCCGTTTTCTGGATGTGGTTAATAGCATTGATCGGATCTGCTTCCGCATTCATTGAAAGTACACTTGCTCAAATCTATAAAGTCAAGGATGGGGATGCATTCCGCGGCGGTCCTGCTTATTATATGGAAAAGGCATTGAATGCCCGTTGGATGGGAATCACTTTCGCTGTGTTGATTTCGCTTACATTTGGATTGGCTTTCAACTCGGTACAAGCCAATACGATTACAAGCGCATTCAATGAATCGTTTGGGATTGAAAAGTGGGTTACGGCAATCATCTTGGCTATGGTCACGGCTGTCATCATTTTTGGCGGGATCAAAATGGTTGCAAAAGTCTCTGAAGTCATCGTTCCGATCATGGCAGGAGCCTATGTAATAGTGGCGTTGATTATCATCATCATGAACATTACCGAGTTACCTGGTGTTTTTGCTTTGATCTTTGAAAGTGCATTCGATGGAATAAAAGAAGTGGCTGGCGGAGTACTGGGAGCTGCCATGATGCAGGGAATCAAGCGCGGCCTATTTTCAAATGAAGCCGGGATGGGTAGTGCACCAAATGCTGGTGCGACGGCTGATGTCAGTCATCCCGTCAAACAAGGGCTCATTCAGTCTCTAGGTGTTTTTGTCGATACGCTCATCATTTGCAGCTCGACAGCCTTCATCATTTTGTTTTCCGGTCTTTATACATCGAAGGAAACGGACGGTATCGTCCTTACCCAAAATGCCCTCGGAACGGCATTGGGATCTTGGGCAGGAATTTTCCTTGCCATTATCGTACTTTTATTCGCCTTTAGTTCCATTGTGGGCAACTATTATTATGGAGAGTCGAACATCGGCTTCATCAATGAAAATAAGGTTTGGCTGAATGTCTATCGTGTCGCAGTCGTAGGGATGGTGATATTCGGTTCGCTTGCCTCACTGGATTTTGTTTGGGGACTGGCTGACTTGCTTATGGCCCTTATGGCCATTATCAACCTGATTGCCATAGCATTGCTAGGGAAAATTGCTTTTGCTGCATTGGCGGATTATCAAAAGCAAAAGAAAAGTGGGAAAAATCCAGTTTTCCATGTGAACAATATTAAAGGTTTGAAGAATGTGGAATGTTGGGGTGACCCATCCGATAATGTGGATGTGAAGAAGGAAGCCTAAATTCTCATTAAGCTTACAAGTAAGTCCTTGAAAGGGGTTTTTACTTGTAAGCTTTTTTGTCTTTTCCCTCCTTTTTTCATCATTATTGAATATTGCTTCGTTTTTTACACAAAATACCTTTGTCTTTAATACTGCAATGATAATTTAAAAACTAGGAGTGAAAAAATGGATAGCAAGCAATCAAAAAATGAATCTTCAGAAGTTGCCGGGAGAATATATGATGTCAGCGATTATAAACGGGAAGACCCTTTATCTTCTGGACTGGCTCGAACCCACGAACAAGTCTCGGATACTTATGTGGAAGGCGAGATAAAGGCAGTCATTGATGATGTAAATGGAAGAGATATTGAGATTACAAAAGAAAAGGAAGAAAAGTAATACTGGGATTTTTGTTTTAGGAAGGATTATCGCCCGCTATTTTTAAGATATATCGGTTAGATCCCCTAGCTTCAGGAAAGCAGAAGCTAGGGGATAATTAATTAATAAATCTTTTCTGTCTCCAAATTTTGAAGCAATTCTTCCTTCGTTCTTGGGAAAAGGTCCCTTTCTGCAAGATTCCTTGATTGAAGAAGGGCTTGAAACATTTCAAAAACCCACGGTTTCTCCAGATGTGCCTGCAGCAAAACGTCTTCATCATGGAAAACGGAAACAGGGTCCCCATGATATATGACCTTACCATCGTTCATGACCACGACCTCATCAGCCCATTGGTAAGCTAAATTAACATCATGAGTTGAGAGGATTATCGTTTTGTCAGGGTGGTGAATACTGTCCAGCAGATTCATGATCTGTCTTGAGAAATAAGGATCCAATCCAGCGGTAGGCTCGTCCAGGAGCCAGACATCGGGTTCCATGGCAAGTACCCCTGCGATGGCGACCCGTTTTTTTTGCCCAAGGCTCAAAAAATGGGTAGGTCTATCTTTTAGTTCGGTTACTTCCGTTTCAGCCATTGCCCAATTTACTTTCTCCTGGACTGCAATTCTATCCCATCCTAAATTCATTGGTCCAAACGATATATCCTGTTGTACATTAGCGGAAAAGAGCTGAGAGTCGGGATCTTGAAAAACGATACCGACTTGCTTTCGTAATGATAATAATGCTTTCCGGTCATATTTTATTTTCTTGCCCTTAAATCTGATCTTTCCTGCAGTAGGTTGTAATAGACCATTTAAATGGAGGAATAAAGTCGATTTGCCAGCACCATTATTTCCTAATAATGCAATTTTTTTACCTTGTTGGATCGTTAGCGAAAGTCCTTTTAAAGCGAAGGTTCCATCTGCGAATTGATGGGTGAGGCCTTCTATATGAAAAATATGCTCGTCCATTGTTGGGTTGCCTCCAATTTACAAATATCCATTAATAAGGATTAAGCTTCCTAGTATGACAATCGCGATCAGCCAATTGCGTGAGGAATAGGTGTAAGTATCCTCGATATAGGAAAGGTTCTCCTGATAGCCTCTTGCGTTCATGGCCATCGTCAACTGTCCAGAGCGCTGCAATACTCCTAAAAATAATGATGAAATTAGTAATCCGAGAGATCGAATGCCTTTCCTAAATGAACCATACCCCAGCCGTGAAGCTTGTGATTGGTGAATGGCCAGAGCCGTATCTAAAAAAATAAAGATGAATCGATAGGTCAATTCTATTAAATCGACCAATAACGAAGGCACTTTAAGTTTTCGCAGCACGGATAGGATGACGGTAATGGGTGTAGTTAAGGTAAGGAAATATAAACAGCTGATGCTGCAGAATACGACAGTGATCAAATTGGCCACCGTACCAAAGCTGTCATCGCTGATGAATATTTGCCAATTCCCGATCTTCCAGGACCACCATATATTCGAAATCGAAGTGAATTTACTAGTGAAAGAAAAAAGGATGGTAATGGTTCCTGATAGTATAAAAAATCCTGGTAATAGGAGTAATTTAAGATAATAAGAAAGCGGGATTTTTGCCGCGAAAATGATTAAAGCGCTCATCACCGTAAAAGTGATGAGCGAAACGGCCATATCCCTTACCGTTAACGAAAACAGCAAAAGGGAGAGTGCAAAAACCATCTTTTCCAACGGATGTACATCCTTTAGCCCATTGAAATAGGCATATTTATCAATGAGTAACATGCTTCGATTTTTCGGCCAATTCTTGTTTGGTTTGCTTATTCCTTTGTCTCATCACACCAATAAAGTATCCAATGAAACCGGCTCCGATTGCAGCTTGAAGCGCAAATAATAAGCTTTCGGTTTCTGCACCTGGCGGCTCCCAAATACTGTTGAACCATGGCTTGTATTCCGGATGGATCTTAGTGATGGCTTCCTCAGCTTCGCCATCGGCACCGCCAAATTCCGTTCCTTGTTGGGTGATCAACGGTATGGTAGCAAGAATGACGACCAGGAAAAGCAGCAGTAAACTTTTTTTCATATTAACGGGCCTCCTTAGATAAAACTCGCAGCAATTTCAATTCGCCTAGATTGTATTTTTTCAAGAAATTCATCACGACGACTGTCAATAACCCCTCACTGATCGCTAAGGGAATTTGGGTCAGGGCAAAAATCCCTGCAAATTTACTGAAAGAGGCCATGAATCCTCCAACCTCGGAAGGGAAAGCAAGAGCAAGTTGAACGGAAGTTACTACATAGGTGCCCAAATCCCCAAAAGCAGCTGCCAAGAATACGGCAAGTGAAAAAGACCACCCCAATTTAGTTGCGCCCTTGAAGACAAAGTAAGCAATGAACGGTCCGCAAACGGCCATGGAGAATGCATTGGCCCCTAATGTTGTCAATCCTCCGTGTGCCAGTAAAACAGCTTGAAATAACAGAACGATGGAGCCGACGACACTCATGGCCAATGGTCCGAATAGTATGGAACCTAAACCAACTCCGGTAGGGTGCGAAGAACTTCCCGTAACGGAAGGAATCTTTAGGGCCGATAATATAAATACAAATGCGCCCGATAGGCCTAGTATCATTTTTGTTTCTGGGTTTTCCCTTACTTTGGACCTAATGGACCGGTACCCCAAGATTAAAAATGGAAGCGACACGGCCCACCAGAATATAGCCCATTCTATGGGTAAAAAGCCCTCCATGATATGCATGGCCAATGCCCGTTTCGGGACAAAAAGCAGTAAAATGACAAAATAAATAATTTTCCAATTGGTTCTTTTCATTCTTTCTCCTTTCAACACTTTTAATTGTTCTGATCAATCTTGAGAAGAAAAGCGGCGCCCAAACTAAAAAGCACTTCTCTCAAAGGAAAGAAGTGCGTAATGAACAGGAATTTTGCAGCATGAACCAACCTTGGGCCATTCTGCCTGATCCGCACGCCCATCCTCGTAGGCTGAAACAGTTTCACGCTTCATGGCAGGTCTCCTGGCTTTGGTTCATCATCCCATTACATCCTTCCCATCTCATTTGACAGTGGATTAAAGTTAAAGTAATGGAACTTCCCTTTACAGTGGCGGGACCGCTCCGGATTTTCACCGGCTTCCCTTTTAAGCTGAATTCCGAGAAATTCAACACCATGAAACTTATGTAATTATTTAGAAAATTCTCGTATAGTGTACCATAAAGAAATAATTCCAGCTACACTATCTTTTTTTTTTGGTCGAAGTTTGTTGCGAGGAAAGGATTGTAACTGGTTTTACACGTTTAAACTTTTCTAAACAGTCGGAATAAACTATTGAATTTTGACAAAGTTGTTATATGATAGATTAAGTTAGTTGGAAATGTATAATAAAACCAAATATTTCATTTTAAAAGTGCCCTTGTGTGAATAAGCAAGGGATAATAGGGAAATCGGTGAAAATCCGATGCAGCCCCCGCTACTGTAAACGCTGATGAAATTGTCGATAGCCACTGGCATGATGCCGGGAAGGGACAAAGTAAAATGAAGCGTAAGCCAGGAAACCTGCTTTTAAAATTGCATGATACTTTTCGGAGGGAAAGGTAGAAGGACTATGACGATTTTGGGAGGGTTTGGCAAGCTTGCCTTTGGCTCCTCATTCATATAGTTTTTTTAAACCTTGACTCTTATGTTAAGGTTTTTTATTTTGCCTTTTCCCTGAACTCAGGAGGAAGAAAATGACTACTTGGAACTTGACGGGTACAAATACGCATCTGTTGATTTGTAATGGGAGCAGCTGCATGAAAAAGGGCGGGGAAGAAGTAACCCAAGCGATTCGCGATGAAATTGCTTCAAAAGGACTGGATCTGAAAATCCATACAACGAGGACACGCTGTAACGGGAGATGTAAGGATGCCTGCGTAGTGATTGCCTATCCCCAAGGAAACTGGTATCGAGTGGAAACGCCTGATTTCGGTCGGCAGATCGTCAGTAATATCGATGATGGTGAGTTTGTTCCACAGATGATCTATCAATACAAAGACGGGGAAATGACCCCTAATCCAGATTTTCCTGCTCATACGGGTATTTCAAAGAACAAAGCGTAAAAGGAGATGTCTTAATGAGTACAAACGGTAAATTATTCGTCGTGGGCTTTGGGCCCGGGAATTTTGAACACATTACCAAACGTGCCGTCGAAGCCCTTCAAGAAAGTGACTACATCATTGGTTATAAAACTTATGTTGAACTCATTCAGGGACTGCTAACAGATCAAACGATCATTAGTACGGGGATGACCGAAGAGGTATCACGTGCACAGGAAGCAGTGAAACAAGCGGAGCTGGGAAAGAAAGTGGCGGTGATTTCCAGTGGGGATGCCGGAGTTTACGGGATGGCAGGGTTGGTTTATGAAGTATTGATTGAAAAAGGCTGGAAAGAAGAAACTGGAGTGGGCATAGAAGTCATTCCTGGCATCTCAGCAATCAACTCATGTGCGTCTTTACTTGGGGCGCCCGTCATGCACGATTCGTGTACGATCAGCCTCAGTGATCATTTAACTCCTTGGGAACTGATCGCTAAAAGGGTTGAAGCAGCTGCAATGGCAGACTTTGTCATTGCACTGTATAATCCGCGCAGCGGCAGGCGGACCCGGCAAATTGTTGAAACACAGAAAATTCTCCTTCGCTACCGCTCGCCGGATACACCTGTCGGGTTGGTGAAAAGTGCTTATCGCGATAGGCAGGATATTGTCATTACCAATTTGAAGGATATGTTGAATCACGATATTGGAATGTTGACCACCGTCATTATCGGTAATTCATCCACCTTTTTATATGACGACAAAATCATCACACCGAGAGGCTATCAAAGAAAATATACGTTGAATTCGGAAAAGCAAACTTTGAAGCCGCATCAGCGACTGCAAAAAGAAGCGGAACCGTGGGCATTAGATCAAGAAGCCTTACCCGAGTCCGCTGGAGGAGTTGGCTTACTTACAAAAGCACCTGAAAAGAAGCAAGCTTCCTTTGAAATGGCAATGGAAGCTCTGTCCAGAGTCAAGGGTCAAGCCGTTCAGCAATCCATTAAGCCGGTTGTTCAGCAAAAAATGGAGTCGGTGTTCGAACTTGCCGTTAGTCCAGGTGTGGCGAATAAACAATTCACTCCCAAACAAATGATGACACTTGCGGAAGTTGTCGGGGAAAAGGGAACGATGGAATACACGCCAAATCATAAAATTGTCTTAAAGATTCCGACAACGGATCCGGAAGTCATTACGGGGAAATTGCAATCAGCAAACTTTCTTTTGTCGCCAATTGGAGATGTACTGACATTAAAAGCCTGTGATTTCTGTGATGGTGAAAAAGCGGAATCCATTCCTTATGCAGATGAAATACACCGGGTGCTTGGCGGAATGAGCATGCCCAAGGAACTGAACATCGGTTTTAATGGGTGTGGGATGGCTTGTTATAGTGCTGTGATGGATGATATCGGGATTGTCTTCCGAAAAGGGAAGTTCGACTTATTTCTTGGAGCTAAACCGGTTGGAAGAACAGCCCATCCGGGTCAGCCGGTAGCGGAAGGCATTGAACCGGAACAGCTTGTAGAACTGATCACGGACATTGTCGGCGAGTATAAGCAAAATGCCCATCCAAATGAGCGGCTTTTTAAATACTTCAAACGTTCGAAAAAGATACAGAATTTTTCTTATCAGGACATCGCTCCCAAAATAAACATAGAGCCTGCGCCTTGTGAAGACTAATCAAGAGGGGGAAAGTAAATGAAAGCAGTTTTGTTCGTAGGACACGGAAGCCGGTTGGCTTCGGGAAATGAAGAAGTCCGTCATTTTATTGAAAATATGATTCCGGCAATGGACGGGCGTTTCCTAGTGGAAACGTGCTTCTTGGAATTTGCGGCACCGAATATATCCAAAGGAATTGATAATTGTGTAGAACGAGGGGCTACTGAAGTTATCGTCATACCGATCATTTTGTTGCATGCAGGACATTCGAAATTACATATCCCAGCTGAAATAGAGGATGGGAAAACCAAGTATCCAGAAGTGAAATTCACATATGGCCAAACGATCGGGGTCCACCATGATGTATTGACGATCCTGACAGACCGTCTTGAGGAAGCGGGATTCGATACGACCTCTGAACATTCTGAGACAGCGATATTGCTAATTGGCCGAGGCGGCAGTGATGCTGATGCAAATAGTGATATATATAAAATTTCACGATTATTATGGGAAAAATTAAACGTTAAATGGGTCGAAACAGCCTTCATGGGTGTAACGGACCCTCACGTTGATGAAGGTATTGAACGATGCATCCGCTTAGGGGCAAAAAAAATAGTGATGCTGCCATATTTCCTCTTCACTGGGGTGTTGATGGAAAGAATGGAGGATATGCTGAAAGGCTATCAAGAGCAATATCATGATCGAGAATTCATATTGGCAAAGTATTTTGGATATCATCCAACCTTACAGAACATTCTGCAAGAACGAGTAATTGAAGCCAGTGAAGGCAAATCAAGCGGGGCGCGTGATTTGGAAAACTATCGTAAACATGTCGAGGAACATGGACATGCTCACCATCATCACCATCACGATCACGACCACGACCATGAACACCATCACGACCATGATCATCACCACGATCATGATGGGCAAGCGGTGGGGACATCAAAATGATTTTGTTCTTGGCGGGTACAAGTGATGCAAGGGAATTAGCGATTGAGATGCAGCAGGTTGGGTTCAAGGTTTTGGCAACTGTTGTAACCGAATCGGCGGCCAAGAGTTTGCAGGATGCAGGGATATCCACCCGGATTGGCCGATTATCTGCAGAAGATATGACATCTTTAATCTCTGCAAAAGGTTTTCAGGCTGTAGTCGATGCAAGTCACCCATTTGCCGAAGAAGCATCCAAAAACGCCCTTATTGGAGCAAAGGCAGCAAATGTTCCTTATATTCGTTATGAGCGTGAAAGTCAACGGTTTCAGAATGATAAATTGATAGTTGTCCGTGATTATGAGGAAGCTGCCAAGCTTGCCGCAGAAAAACGGGGAGTCATCATGCTCACGACCGGAAGTAAAACCCTAGCCGTGTTTGCAAAAGAATTGGTGGGGCTCGAGAATACCAGAGTCATAGCGAGAATGCTGCCACGAATGGACAATATGGAAAAATGTGCGCAGTTGGGCATTGAACAAAAAAATATCGTTGCGATTCAAGGGCCATTTTCCAAAGAATTAAATAAAGCTCTATATGAACAGTATGGGGTCACATTGATGATAACGAAAGAAAGTGGCAAGGTCGGTGCGGTTGATGAGAAATTGGAAGCCGCGTTGGAATGTGGAATAGAGACGATCATGATATCACGACCGGATGTTGACTATCAAAATGTTCATTCCAGTTTTGATCATGTCATTGCCGAGTTGAATAAACAGCTAATTGAAAAATAGGAGGAATGCAAGATGGATTTTAAAACAGATTTTAAACCACTAACGGTAGACCCTGACAAAATATATGATTATAGCTTTTCAATCATTGCTGAAGAAATGGGCAATCATGATTTTTCTGAAGATGAATGGAAGATTGTCCGCAGGGTCATTCATGCTTCAGCGGATTTTGAATTGGGAAGAAGTGTCATCATCCATCCAAATGCCATTCAAGCTGGTGTGGAAGCCATTCGCAAAGGAAGGCATGTCATTGCTGATGTGCAAATGATCGAGAGCGGTACAGGCAAAAAAAGATTTCAAAAACACGGCGGGGACGTTCATTGCTATATTTCAGATCCGGATGTGATGGTCGAAGCAAAACGTTTGAATACGACAAGGGCAATCATTTCGATGCAAAAAGCCGTAAAGGAAAATGAAGGGGGCATTTATGCCATTGGCAATGCACCTACCGCTTTACTTGAGCTCATTCGCCTTATTAAAGAAGGGATTGCAAAACCGGACTTAATCATTGGAATGCCTGTTGGGTTTGTTTCTGCAGCAGAATCGAAAGAGGAACTCGCTAAGATCACAGAAGTTCCATTCATTACGAATATTGGCCGAAAAGGTGGAAGTACTGTCACTGTTGCTGCATTGAACGCGATTTCCCTTTTAGCTGATAGTTAAAAAACATGGAAAAGAAAGTGAAAAAAGACCCCTCACAAATGCGTCATGGATATACGACGGGAGCATGTTCAACTGCCGTGACCAAAGCGGCATTGACCGCTTTGATCACGGGGGATGCACTTGAGGAGGCAACGATTTCCTTGCCCATCGGCCGAGATGCCACTTTCACTATTGAGAAATATGATATATCAGATAATGCGGTTAGTGCTGAAACGATCAAAGATGCCGGAGATGATCCCGATGCCACACATCTGGCCCATATTATCTCTACTGTCAGCTGGTCGGATGCACCCGGGATTATCCTGGATGGAGGGACCGGAGTTGGTCGTGTGACAAAACCCGGGCTTCCCGTTCCTGTAGGTGAAGCAGCCATTAATCCTGTACCGCGCAAGATGATTTTAACAACTGTGCAGCAAACATTGGAAGAATTCAAGATCAATAGAGGAGTGAAAATCGTCATCTCCGTACCCGCAGGTGAAGAAATAGCGAAAAAAACATTAAATGGCCGCTTAGGGATTGTGGGAGGCATTTCCATTTTGGGAACAAGGGGCACTGTCGTCCCTTTTTCCAGTTCCGCCTATATGGCAAGTATCGTCCAGGCTATCAGTGTCGCCAAAGCGAGTGGGTGTGAGCACCTTGTCTTAACGACTGGCGGGCGCAGTGAAAAATATGCAATGGGCCTACTTCCAGATTTACCTGAGGAAGCCTTTATTGAAATGGGTGATTTTGTAGGCTTCTCACTTAAGCAATGTAAGAGGCAGGGAATTAAAAAGGTCTCACTGGTCGGCATGATGGGTAAATTCTCCAAAGTGGCCCAAGGTGTGATGATGGTGCATTCAAAAAGTGCCCCGGTCGACTTCGGTTTTCTATCGGAAATAGCCCAAAGCGTTGGAGCCGATGATGACCTTGTTCTTGAAATCAAGAATGCAAACACAGCATCACAAGTCGGGGACATGATGTCAGCCATTAATAATTTTGATTTTTTTAATAAACTATGTGAATCTTGCTGTCACTCTGCGATAAACCAAGTGAAGGGCGGCATTGAAATGGAAACGGCGATTTATTCGTTGAAAGGACAATTACTGGGAAGGGCTGTTGGAATTGAGTCAATCAATTAAATTAATTGGGATAGGGGATAACGGTCAGGAAAGCTTACTGCCTCAATATGCCCAATGGATAGAAGAAAGTGAAGTGCTGGTCGGAGGTGAACGGATCTTATCCTTCTTTCCGAACTATTCTGGCAAGAAGATTGCCATAAAGGGCGGCTTGAAAAAGGTCGTGGAACAACTGCAGGATGAAACTCGTCCAACCGTTGTCTTAGCTTCCGGTGACCCACTGTTTTATGGAATGGGAGGCTATCTTTCCAGCAAAATCAACATGGAGGTTTACCCATATTTCAGTTCGATTCAGCTTGCTTTCGCAAAAATGGGGGAAAGCTGGCAAGATGCCTTCCTCGTCAGCATTCATGGCCGCAGTATGAAAGGGCTGGCCCAAAGGATTGATGGGAAAGCGAAAGTGGCCTTACTTACAGACAGTGAAAATAGTCCTAATCAACTGGCTAAATATCTCCTTTCATTCGGAATGACTGAATACCGGGCATTTGTGGCTGAAAACCTACAAGGAGAAACCGAAGACTCTGGCTGGTATGAACTAGATGAAATGACGGAGCGGGAATTCTCTCCCTTGAATGTCGTCATTTTGAAAAGAAAATCAGAAGGTCCAAGCTGGTCCTTGGGGATAGAAGATGAAGAATTTTCGCAGCGTAAGCCGGACAAAGGCCTCATAACCAAAAAGGAAATTCGAGTATTGAGTCTGCATGCGTTGAATCTAAGGAAAAACAGCATAGTTTGGGATGTTGGGACGTGTACGGGATCAATGGCAATTGAAGCGGCCAAGCTTGCATCCGAAGGTCAAATCTTCGCAATTGAAAAAAATGAGCCTGATTTAGAAAACTGTTATCAAAACCAACGTAAATTCCGTACCGATATAACGGCGATTCATGGGAAAGCCCCGCAGGGATTGGAAACTTTTCCAGATCCTGATGCGATTTTCATTGGCGGGACCGGCGGCGAAATGGGAGAGCTGATCAATACTTGCTGCAAACGGCTTAAAGTTGGCGGCAGGATCGTTCTGAATGCTGCGACGATTGAGAATCTTTACAGGGCTAATGAGGCATTTGCTGAAGCTGGTTTTCACACTTCCATCATGCATGCGCAAATCTCCAGAAGTAAGCCAATATTGGGAATGAACAGATTTGTACCGCTTAATCCGGTTTATATCATTACTGCACAACGAAAGGAAGACATGAATGAGTAATCTTGGTACATTATATGGCCTTGGCGTGGGCCCAGGCGATCCAGAACTTATTACGGTAAAGGCATTTCGCGTGATTCAGGAATCTCCGGTCATTGCGTATCCCAAAAAAAGAAAAGGGAGTAAAAGCTACGCCCATCGCATTGTTGAAGTTTACATTCGTCCTGAAGAGAAGGAGATGCTTGGCCTTGTTTTTCCGATGACGAAAGATCAAACGATCTTGGATCGGGAATGGAGCGGAACGGTTGAAAAAGTTTGGCAAAAATTAAATGAAGGTAAAGATGTAGCTTTCGTTACGGAAGGCGATCCGCTTTTATATAGTACGTTCATACATATGATGAAATTGATGCAGGAGTTGCATCCCAAAGTCGAAATCAAGACGGTCCCGGGCATTTCTTCCTTTAATGGATCAGCGTCAAGGCTGGGCATCGCTTTGGCTGATGGTGATGATCATGTTGCGATAGTTCCTGCAAGGGATGATTATGAAGCGATGAAGAAGGCGATCGAGGATCATGATGCCGTGGTGTTCATCAAAGTGGCAAAGGTCATCGATTTAATGATTTCCGTTTTAAAAGATCTGGACTTACTTGAAAAGGCCTCGGTCGTAACCAAAGTCACTTCCGATGAAGAGGTGATTTGGAAAGTGAGTGAATTGGAAGGACTTGAACTAGAATACTTAACATTGATGGTGGTGAGAAAATGAAGATATATATTGTAGGGGCCGGCCCGGGTGATCCGGATTTGATTACTGTAAAAGGATTGAACATTCTCCAAACGGCCGATGTGATTTTATATACGGATTCATTAGTGAATGAAGAATTGATTGCTAAGGCAAAACCCGATGCCGAGGTGCTAAAAACGGCAGGAATGCATTTGGAAGAAATTGTTGGAATCATGGTCGATCGTGTTAAAGAAGGAAAGATGGTTGCCAGAATCCATACAGGGGATCCTGCCATGTACGGTGCAATCATGGAACAAATTGTCCTATTGAAGAAAGAGGGTATTGGTTATGAGGTGATCCCTGGAGTGAGTTCGGTATTCGCCTCAGCAGCGGCAATAGGAGCAGAGCTGACTATCCCAGATTTAACCCAGACACTCATATTAACGAGGGCTGAAGGACGTACACCTGTTCCGGAATTTGAAAAATTACGTGATTTGGCCAGTCATCATTGTACGATTGCCCTTTTCTTGAGTGCGACCTTGACCAAAAAAATCGTTAAAGAACTCCAGGAAGCCGGTTGGAAGGATGAAACACCGGTCGCAGTCATTCAACGGGCAACATGGCCGGACCAAAAAATTGTCCGTACCACATTAGTGAACTTAGATGATGCCATGCGTCAAAACGGTATCCGGAAGCACGCGATGATTTTGGCTGGATGGGCTTTGGACCCTGACATCCATGATAAAGATGAATACCGTTCCAAACTATATGATGCGAGTTTCACCCACGGTTTCAGAAAAGGTGTTAAACCATGATCATTGAATTGAAAGAAACGGAACTTGCTCCCATTAAACGGTCCCATACTTATGCGATCGTAGCGATTACAAAGCATGGTGTCGAGCTGGCACGTAAATTACATACCGTTTTTTCGAATTCCGATCTATATTACATGAGCAAGTTTGAAAAAGGGGACGAAGAGCATAAACAGATCCAGCTTATTTCGGGCAGCGTCCGTATGCTATTGCCAGCTTTATTCAAGGAATATAAAGGAATCATACTAATTATTTCTCTCGGGGCAGTAGTCAGGATGATTGCACCCATTTTGAAGGATAAGAAAACGGATCCAGGTGTCGTAGTCATTGATGATAAAGGGGAAAATGTTATCAGTGTACTTTCAGGGCATCTGGGAGGGGCAAATGAACTGACAAAGGAAGTGGCTGCAGCGCTTGACGCAAGAGCCATAATCACGACGGCTTCGGATGTACAAAAAACGATTCCTGTCGACTTATTCGGCCAGCGCTTCGGCTGGATTTGGGATTCAGCAGAAAAATTGACGCCAGTAAGTGCTTCCGTAGTAAATGAAGAGCATGTTGCCGTTGTACAGGAGTCAGGGGAACGGAACTGGTGGCCTTATGAAACGGCATTACCTGAACGAATTATCGTATACCCATCCATTGAAGAAGCGCTTCAAGCAAAGCCGCAAGCAGCTCTGATCGTGACTCACCGCATGCTTAACCAGTCGGAAATGAGGATCCTTGAAAATGGGATCGTATATCGTCCAAAGGTCATTGCCCTCGGTATCGGATGCAATAGGGGAACGGCGGCGGCTGAAATTGAGCAGGTGATTACAGAAACACTAGCCGAATTATCATTTTCAATAAAAAGCGTTAAAGCGATTTGTACAATTTCCTTAAAGAAAGACGAAATCGGCTTGATTGAAGTAGTTGAAAAATACGGCTGGGAATTCGTACATTATGAACCCGAAGAGCTTAATCAAGCCAAAATCGAGGCGCCATCGGATACAGTGTTTAAATACACGGGTGCATATGGTGTGAGTGAACCGGCTGTGAGGATTTATACCAAAGCTGAACAATTGGAGCTTGTTAAGAAAAAATCGGGGAACGTAACCATTTCAGTTGGGGTCATTCCTTTTTAAGGAGGGAGAAGAAATATGAATGATAGAAGATTGGTAATTGCGGGTACCGGAAGCGGGGTCGGTAAAACGACATTGACCATCGGAATCATGGCAGCCCTCCAGAAGAAAGGCTATACGGTTCAAGGGTTCAAATGTGGTCCTGACTATATTGATCCTACTTATCATACTGCAGTTACAGGACGGGTTTCACGCAATCTTGACAGTTGGATGTTTGAACATGACACTGTTCGAGAAATTCTTAACAAAGCAAATGCAGGAGCTGATATATCGATCATCGAAGGGGTCATGGGCTTCTTCGATGGCAAAAGTCCGTTAGCCAATACAGGATCGACGGCTGAAATCAGCATCATCACGCAAAGCCCTGTCCTGTTGGTAGTCAACTGTGCAAGCATGGCTCGGAGTGCAGCTGCCATCGTAAAAGGATTTCAGGACTTTTCGACCGGTCCTAACATCATTGGGGTCATTGCCAATCAAGTGGGAAGTGTAGGCCATTACAAAATCGTCAAATCAGCCATTGAGCAAGAATGCGATGTACCGGTGCTGGGATATATGAAACGGGAAATGGATATTGATATTCCAAGCCGTCATTTGGGCTTGATTCCTGCGATTGAACGCGGTGAACTTAACCCTTTTTTCGATAAGCTTGCACAATTGGTCATGGAAACGATCGATATCGATCAGTTGTACCGATTGTCAAAGACAAATCCCGTTTCCAGTGGGAACTCAAATATTTTTCAACCCAAAAATGAAAGTGACGTGTGCATTGCCGTCGCAAAAGATGCAGCCTTCAATTTTTATTATCAGGAAAACCTTGAGCTGCTTGAAGCATATGGGGCGAACATCAAGTATTTTTCTCCATTAAAAGGGGAAGAAGTTCCATTGGATGCGGATGGTTTATATCTTGGAGGCGGTTTTCCTGAGGAATTTGCAGCTGAACTTTCCGGTAACGTGGATGCTATCAAATCCATCAGAACCTCCATTGAAAAGGGGATGCCGACTCTAGCGGAATGTGGAGGTTTCATGTTTTTGAGCAAATCGATTGAAACAACTTCCGGAGAAACGCATCAGATGGCAGGAATGATACCGGGCAGGATTAAAATGCAAAAAAAGCTTGCAGCACTAGGATATCGTGAAATTACAGGAACTCCAGGCAATTTTTTAATCAATGAAATCGAGCAGGCAAAAGGTCATGAATTCCACTACTCGACATTTGAAGCGGATGATGATCTTACACATGCCTATCAAGCCAAAGGCAGATTCGGTTCGAAACAAGAGGGGTGTGTATTGGGCAACCTTGTTGCTGGGTATACCCACTTTCATTTTGCTTCCAATCCAACACTTGCTAAGAACTGGATCGATGCTTGCTTAAAACAAAAAAACAGATCTGCCCATGAAACTATCAACTAGTAAAAGGTATTTTTTGAAGCTTAAGAGGAGGCGCGAGCATGAAACCGGGAAAAGTTCATCTGGTCGGTGCGGGTCCCGGAGATCCGAAATTGATTACGGTATATGGACTGGAATGTATCCAAAAGGCGGATGTCATTGCATATGACAGGCTTGTCAATCCAGAACTATTAAACTATGCAAAAGAAGATGCAGAACTGGTATATTGCGGGAAATCACCAGGGAAACATCATCTCATTCAAAATGAAATACATGAACTTTTAGTGGAAAAAGCCTTACAGGGGAAAAACGTCACCCGTCTGAAGGGTGGAGATCCGTTTGTCTTTGGGCGGGGCGGTGAGGAAGCGGAGATACTGGCAGCTAATGGGATTGAATATGATATCGTCCCAGGAATCACAGCAGGAATCGCAGCACCGGCTTATGCGGGCATCCCGGTAACACACCGTGAACATGCCTCAAGTTATGCCATTGTGACAGGCCATGGCCGTGATTACAAGGGGCAGGATAACCTGAATTGGCAGGCGTTGGCTCAAGGCATCGATACCATTGCCTTTTATATGGGAATTGGTAATATGCCGTTCATCTGTGAAAAATTGATGGAGCATGGCAGGGATGGTAAAACGCCAGTGGCCGTCATTGAATGGGGCACGACAGATAAACAAAGGACGATCACCGGTACTTTGAGTTCGATTTCTTCGAAGGCTGTAACAGAAAAAATTCAAAATCCGTCAATCTTTCTAGTAGGGGATGTCGTCCAATTAAGAGAAAAAATCCAATGGTTTGAAAGAGTGATTGAATCAGAGTCCATTAAGGAAAGGAATGAGTTGGAATGTCCATCATTCAAGAATTGAAGGAACGCCGGGCAATAAGGAATTACGAAGAAAAAGAAGTGGAAGACGAAAAAATCAGGCAGTTATTGGAAGCGGCTACCTATGCCCCTAACGACCGATTGCGTGAACCTTGGAGTTTTTATGTTATCAAGGGGGAAGCGAAGCACCGTTATGAAAGATTGGCAGAAAGGTATTTATATGAACGCTTTCCTACCAAACCAAAATTGATTGACAGTTCACTGGAAGTTGTAAAGACGACACCGCTCATCATAGTCGTGACTTCTGATATTTTACCTGACGATCCAGATTCATCCGAAGACAATGTATTCGCTTCTTGTTGCGCTGTCCATTCGATGTGGCTTGCCGCAAAAGAGCTAGGTCTTGGATTCGTTTGGCGGACTAGAGGAGTGGGTCTTGTCAGGGATGAACGCCTGCACGAATTTATCGGCTCACCGGATAACAAAAAAGTGATCGGCACCATTTTTGTCGGATACCCTAAAGGAGATCAACCGGTTCCTGCTACTAAAAGGACTTCATACATAGAAAAAACAGTTTGGTTATGAGGGTAGGTGAGTGAGTGGCACGCAGAGGATTAATGCTTATTTATACGGGAAACGGGAAAGGGAAGACGACTGCCTCATTAGGGGTGACTTTAAGGGCAATCGGCAGAGGAATGAATGTCAAATACCTTCAGTTCATAAAATCTCCAGAGCGTACATATGGGGAAGCATTGGCATTGGGGAAATTAGGAGTTAAAATGGAACAGCTAGGTATTGGTTTCACATGGACCAAAACCCCGGAAGAGCATCGCAATGCATTGGCGTTAGCTTGGGAAAAGGTGAAACTGGCCCTTGCTGATCCGGAGATTGATTTACTTGTTTTGGATGAGCTGAACAATGCTTTAGCCATTTCCAAATTCCCGATTGATGATGTCTTGCCATTGGCTGAAGTCATCGATGCAATTCGAAATCGTCCCGCTCATATGCATATAGTCATTACCGGTAGGGACGCCAAGCCAGAGCTTATGGAAATGGCGGATTTGGTTTCATCGATCGAGGCGACCAAGCATTATTATGACGAGGGTATCGGTGCAGTCAAAGGATTAGAGTTTTAGGGGGTGAGCGTAATGAAGGCACGATCCATCATGATACAAGGGACGTCATCCGATGTAGGGAAAAGTTTGATTTGTACGGCGTTTTGCCGGGTATTTTCCAATAAAGGATTCCGTGTCGTCCCTTTCAAATCACAAAACATGGCTTTGAATTCTTATGTAACCTTGGATGGCGGTGAAATCGGACGGGCTCAGGGAGTACAGGCGGAAGCAGCACGGATAACGGCAACGACTGATATGAATCCGATATTACTGAAACCAAAGCAGGATATGGTTTCGGAAGTGATCGTTCACGGAAAGCATTTTCTTGATATGAATGCAAAAAGCTATCGGTCCCAATTTGTCCAGGAAGCCATGCCCATCATCCGTAAATCGGTGGAAAAACTACAAGATGAATATGACATCATAGTACTCGAAGGGGCAGGAAGTCCTGCTGAAATTAACCTTAAGGACCGGGATATTGCAAATATGCGAATGGCTAAACTCACGGATGCGGCTGTCATTTTAGTGGCCGATATTGATCGTGGTGGAGTATTTGCGTCCATTATCGGGACACTTGCCTTATTGGATCAAGAAGAACGAGATAGTGTAAAGGGGATCATCATCAATAAATTTCGTGGCATGCGTGAATTGTTGGACGATGGCATTGAATGGGTGGAAAAGGAAACCGGGATTCCGGTCCTTGGGGTGCTGCCCTATCTAGACGTGAATATTGAAGCGGAAGATTCACTTGCCCTCTCTTCCTTACGTTTTAAAAAACCTAAAAAGGCTGAGTTTCCGATCGATGTAGCCGTCCTGAGATTTCCGCGGATCTCCAATTTTACCGATGTGGATCCTTTTTTCGATGAACCCGGAGTAGGTGTCCGACTTGTTAGCAGTGTCCATGAGTTAGGTAATCCCGATCTGCTAATTTTGCCGGGTACAAAAAACACGATGGAAGATTTAGAGTGGTTGAAACGTATGGGATTGGATGGGGCCATCGATGAACGGCGCAAACAAGGAACGATGATATTCGGCATATGCGGCGGTTTTCAAATGCTTGGGACTAAACTTTTCGATCCCGACGCAGTCGAGGGTGACGGTGAGAACGCAGAAGGGCTTTCGCTTCTTCCGGTGGAAACCGTCTTTCAAGCAGAAAAGAAGACGGTACAAATGGAAGGTGTACTTTCTGCTGGGATAATGGAAAATCAAATGAATCTTAACGGTTTCGAAATACACTTAGGCAGAACGACATTGAAGTCACAAGTAAGGCCCTTTCTATTATTGAAGGATGGAAGAGAGGATGGAGCGATTTCCAATGACAACCAAGTTATGGGAACATATCTCCATGGAATATTCCATAATCGCTTGTTCACTAGATTACTGGTTAACCAAATTCGACGGAACAAGGGGTTGGATGAAGTGAAGGAAAACGTTCAAAGCGACTCGGAGCGCAGGGAGGAAGCGTATAATCTCTTGGCTTCCCATCTGGAAGAAAACATAGATATGGATACCATCTATCAATGGCTGCAGCTCGAATCTGCAGAAAGTTGAACAAAAGTCAGACGGTGCTTAGTATGTTGATCAAGGCCCTTTTATCTGCAAGAAAGATCAATTTTGAGCTACAATTCCTTTTATTTAGCCATAATAAGTGACAGAGGCATACAAGATATGTTATGTTGTCTTCTCTACATATTTTATACAAAATAAAAGGATGAGGTGTTCATATGAATAAAACAGAATTAGTGAGCAGTGTTGCAGCACAAGCTGAACTGACAAAAGACGAAGCAAAAAAAGTAGTGGATGCATTGTTTGAAACAATCACGGCTACACTTGCTAAAGATGAAAAAATCCAATTAGTTGGTTTTGGTACATTTGAAGTGCGTGACCGTGCTGCCCGTACAGGAAGAAACCCGCAAACTGGCGAAGAAATACAAATTGCAGCTAGTAAAGTACCTGCTTTTAAAGCAGGTAAGGAATTAAAAGAAGCTGTAAAATAAAAGGTGAACGAAGAAAAAAACCTGGCGATGAAATATGCGCCAGGTTTTTTGTTTACTGACTGATTCGAAAAACAGATAATATATACCGAATGTAACTCAGAAATGGAAAAGATAAAAAATCGACTTTGTCATCTATTCGTATGTTGTAAGAGCCATTTGGAGTTTCATTAATTGAAGGGGTTTAGGGCGTTCCCATGACCAACAATGAAAAAAGCCGACTCCATGAAGCAGTAATGGACTGTAACACAAATGAAAAAAAATTATAGTACTTATTAATAAGGTTTATACTGTGACTATGTTAGGCTAAATGAATAACAGGCTTTAAAACCAAAATAAAAGAGGTGAAAGAAATGCTGAAGAAAATAATGAAAAAAATCAAACAGCTTTCCCAAGGCAGCAGTGAGCGAAGACATGGGCATTATCGCCGAGGCAGCAGTAGCAGCAGCCGGGGGTACAAAAGGTATCCCATGAGTGGAAGTGACCGCTACAAGAGAAAAGGGCGGGGCAGCAGCAGCTAATTCCAATTCTTTGACTTCAATACAGCCTGCAGGTCCATTGAGATATCTTTAATATCTGAGTAAGGTTCTTGGATGCTTAATAACCTTTTCAGTATATGCACGGTTTCTTTTTCTAACGAAAGCTCTTCTGTCCAAGGAAGTGCTTTTTTACTTTTGGAAGCGTACGTCGTATAAAGTACATATAGAAGTATTTCCCCCAAGTCGTAAAAGTCCTGCCTTTTCAGCTGCAAAATGGATTCTTTTGCGAGGTTGGCCGAATTGATCATCTTGGACAAACCAAAGTCTATCAAAATGGGCTGATGGTTCTTAAGTAAAATATTCGGTATACGTAAATCTTGATGGAAAATGTCATGCTCATGTAGATAAGATACTAAATCCACCAGCTTATTTAGAAAATATAGAGACTCTTTCTCATTGAACGTTAATTGATTCAAGAAAATATGGTCTTCTAAATTATCCCCTTCTATGAAATCCATCACAAAATAAACATTTCCATCTTGCGAAAATTCCTCGTGAAATTTAGGGATATTTCTGTGGTTTAACATTCGTAATATGGAAATTTCATTTTCAAACTGTTTCAGCTCTTTTTTGCTGCGGCGTTTACTTTTCCGGAGCTGTTTGATCACTATATTTTCATTCATTTTCAAATCATTGCAACGATAAACAATACCGTAGCTTCCTGTTCCGATTACAGCTTTTACCTCGTAGCGGTAATTCAAAACCACACTCTTTTTTAAAGGAATATCCACAATTAACTGGTAGAACTTTCTAAAGGAACGCAAAATTGAAACTTCCCTCACCACTTTCAAATATTCGAGTCAAGAACCAAAAAAAAGACCATTATTAACTATGCTGGAAATATGAATGATCATGGTTAGTTTAACACTGATTTTTGATGATGCGGTAATGAAAGTCTTTTAATCGGGGAGTTCTTTTATACAATAGTTCACAATTAAAAAGAGCTATAAAAAGTTTTTCCTTAAATTTCATAATATGAAATTATATGATTATTAAAATGATTAAGGTTTACTATAATGAATTCATAATAAAAGAGTAGGAGGTGATAAGATGGATGGGCGGAGTTGAGAAATCGCTTTGGTAAATTTCCAACCGGAGTCACGATAGTGAGCTGGTTTGATGGTAGAGTTCAAAAGGGCATCACTGTGAATTCTTTTACCTCGGTTTCCTTGGATCCCCCGCTTGCTTTAGTATCAATTCATAAAGAAGCAAAAGCCTGCACTAGCATGAAAGACAAGGCTTTTACCATTAATATTTTGTCGGATGAACAAGAATCCATTGCATGGAAATTTGCGGGAAGCAAACAGGAAATACTTGAAATCGACTGGGATAACAAGGGGATTTCACCAAAAATAAATGGTAGTGTTGCCTGGCTGGAATGCACACCATGGAAAGAGTACGGTGCTGGTGATCATGTATTATTCATCGGTGAAATCCAGGAGTTACATTTCGAAAATTTGGAAGCGCTTACTTTTTATCAAGGGAAAATGGGGTCTGCTAAACTCACGAGTAAAGCAGCTGAATTCACGAGTAAACCGGCCAAACTCACGAGTAACCATTAAATTCACGAGTAAAATTGCTAAACTCACGAGTAAAACAGCTGAATTCACGAGTAAACCGGCCAAACTCACGAGTAAAACAGCCAAATTCACGAGTAAACCGGTCAAATTCACGAGTAAAACAGCTGAATTCACGAGCAAACCGGTTAAACTCACGAGTAACCATTAAATTCACGAGTAAAATTGCTAAACTCAAGTAATGCAGCTGAATTCAAGAATAAACCAACAAAGGACCCCTTTTATGGTAATTACTTGGAAAGTTATGTATTATTAAAATTGAATATTCGGAAAAATTAAGGAGCGGTGTTATGAGTTTAACAATCACTGATTTGTTCATCGGCCAGGTTGCTAGTATGCAACGCACATTTAATGAATCTGACGTAAAATTATGTAATGAATTAACAAAAGATTACAGTCCTATTTATCAAGTGAATAAAGAAGCATGGAAAAGTAATTTCAGCAGGCCGGTTGTACCTGGTTTGTTAACGGAAGGCCTAATCACTCAAGTAATCAGTGAAAAACTCCCTGGTAGTGCCTGTATACTTTTACAAAAGGAATTGGTCTTTTATCATCCAGTACATATAGGCGATATAATTTCAGCGGAACTCGAGGTCATTGATATTAATTTGAATAGAGATTGGGTTACGCAAAAGGTGACTTGCTTTAATCAAGCAGGAATAGAAGTCATTAAGGGGCAAGTTGTCATTTTTGTTTTAAGTAATCAAGATACTAGGTGATGTGAATGGAAAATGTTAAAAACGTAATTAGGAATTGGGGATCGATTGAAGTTGACGAAAATGGAAAAGTTATAGGCGCAACAGCTGATTTTTATGAATATTTCATGATTATGCCGACTGATTTGATAGGAAAGTCCATTACGAGGATCATTCACACTTCTTCCAGCTTTTCTTTGAAAGGTCTTGACCATAAACATGTGTTTTCTGGTGTGATCAGCGGACATGCTTGTTTCATAAGGGTATTTCGTCGAGAAGCTGATACCCTTTATACCATAATCATCCGTCAAGACGAACTGGAATACAGTGATTTAGTGTATTTTACCAACTCCTTGGAGAAGAATAAAATCAAGAAAAATTCCGTGGTTCAAGGTCGATATAGCTTCGAAGAGATTGTTGGAAAGAGTAAGGAGATTGAGAGGGTAAAAGAGCTGGCCGCCAGAATAGCTACCAGCAGTTCAACAGTACTGCTTACAGGGGAAACGGGAACGGGAAAGGAACTTTTTGCCCAGGCGATCCATGGTTTGAGTACAAGAAAAGCACAGCCTTTTGTGCCAGTAAATTGTGCTGCGATTCCAGATGAATTATTTGAATCGGAGATTTTTGGTTATGAAGCTGGCGCTTTTAGCGGGGCGAAAAAAGAAGGTAAGCCTGGAAAAATAGAATTAGCTCAACATGGTACGTTGTTTTTAGATGAGATTTCTGAATTGCCTTATCAGGCTCAAGGTAAGCTATTACGAGTTTTACAGGAAAGGGAAGTGGAAAGGCTAGGCGGGACGGGAACTAAAAATGTTGATATACGTATTATTGCTGCATCGAACAGGGATTTAAGAACCCTTATTCAAGAAGGGAAATTCCGCCAAGATTTATATTATCGACTTTATGTTTTTGAATTGAAAATTCCTTCTTTAAGGGAGCGACAGGAAGATATTCTTCCTCTGGCCTATCATTTCGTCGAGTATTTCAATAACAAGTTAGGGTCCCATGTGAAGGAAATTGATCCTAAACTCCAAGATTGGTTGATCCAATATGATTGGCCTGGTAACATCCGTGAAATCAAAGCGATAATCGAACGCGGAATGAATATCGTAGATGGTGGGACTCTAACGCTGGAATCTTTATATTTTACACCTAATTTCATATTGGAGGTTCCCTCAGTTGGAATCAATAATCCTTTTTCCGGTACGTTGGATGAAGTTGTAGGTAATGCTGAAAAATCAGCCATTCAGCGAGCATTAAAAGATTCGGAAGGGGATCGTTCTTTAGCAGCTCAAAAGCTGAAAATTCATGTTGCTAGTTTATATAGAAAAATTGCCAAATACAAATTGAAATAACAGTTTCATCTAATGAAATATCATCAGGTAAACCATTAGGGCACACTTATAAAGTGTGTATTTTTTTTGAAATTCGCAACTTTGATTTGCAGTATTGCGAAAAAATGCAAACCTGCGAAAGTTTTAGGAAACTATAGCCAAATTTGTAGCCAATTCAAGTTGGCACACAAATTGCAATTATAGTTGTCAAGTAAGAGGTTTCGTGTTTAGTGGAATGTCCAAAATACAGATAAATAGTATACAAGGAGGTAATGATATGCTGAATTTTTCTTTTTCGGAAGAGCAAGATTATTTTCGTAAAATATTGAAGGAATTTGCTAAGGAAGAGCTGCTTCCACATTATACAAAATGGGATCGCGAAGAGATTACTCCAAAACATTTGTGGAAAAAGCTGGGGGACCTTGGCGTAAATGGTCTTCGGATTCCTGTGGAATATGGCGGAAGCGGTGCAGATTGTGTGACAACGGGGATAGCTGCTGAGGAGATAGGGCGTGGTGATTTCAATCTTACTTATGCGGTGATGTTGAATGCATTAATCGGTGAAATTATCAATAATCATGCTAGCGAGGAACTGAAAAAGGAATGGCTTCCCAAAATTTCAAGTGGTGAAAAAATTGTCGGCATTGCCATTACGGAGCCATCCGCAGGTACGGATGCAGGCGGAATTAAAACAACAGCAGTACATAAAGGAAATAAGTATGTGCTTAATGGAGAAAAGTCTGGAATTAGTGTAGCTATGTGTGGAGATGCATTTGTTTTATTTGCAAAGACAGAACCTGGATGGGGAAATCGAGGGATAAGTGCTTTCATGGTTCCTGCCGATATATCAGGAGTTGAATGTAGAGGGTACGCAGACATGGGGAATATCCCCATTGGAAGAGGTTCGATATATTTAACCGATGTCGAGGTTCCGGAAGAGAATATGATCGGTCTTCAAAATAAAGGGTTTTCCCAAGTGATGAATGGGTTTGATTTAAGTCGGCTGTTAATAGGGCTGCAATGTGTTGGCACCGCTTCACAAAGTATCGATGAAACCATCGAACATGTGAAAATCAGACATTCATTTGGTAAACCGTTGGCGACATATCAAGGGGTCTCCTTCCCAATTGTGACCCACTCTACCCAATTAGAACTGGTGAAGTGGCAAGCCTATCGAGGCCTTTGGCTTCGTGACCAAGGGTTGAATCATAGTAAAGAATCGGCTTCCGTTAAGTGGTTAGGGCCTAAATATAGTGTAGAAGCTATCCATGAATGTTTGCTGCTTAATGGTCATTATGCTTATACGAAGGAAATGCCTCTTGAGCAACGCTTGCGTGATGTGATTGGGTTGGAAATAGGTGATGGCACTGCACAAGCCAATATGATGGTCATAGCAAAGGACATAATAGGAAAGGAGTTTCGTTCGCATTAATCCAAGGGATTAGCATTATTACAGTCGTGTTGGGTACGAACAGAGAATTGATGTGATGCAAGGCAGATCATCCTTAATAGTCAAGAAAACGAAGGGAATGAGAACGATGGAATTAACAGATGTAATTTATGAAAAAAGAGGCGGCATTGCAAAGATAACAATGAACAGACCTAAAGTTTACAATGCTTTTCGTGCCAGAACAATTCAAGAATTAATTTGGGCTTTTCGGGACGCTTGGGATGATAATCGTGTGGGTGTAGTGATTCTGACTGGAGCTGGCGAGAAGGCATTTTGTGTAGGTGGAGATCAAAAGGAAAAGGGAGAAGAAGGAGGATATAGTCATTCTGGTGGTTTAGGTGGTGGAATGGGACTGGAAATCGAAACGCTGCATCAAACGATCCGCAACATTCCTAAGCCGGTCATTGCAGCGGTTAATGGGTTTGCCATCGGAGGCGGGCATGTCCTTCATGTCATATGTGACCTAACCATTGCATCTGATACGGCAAAATTTGGCCAGAGCGGGCCAAAGGTCGGTAGTTATGACGCAGGTTTCGGTTCAGCTTATTTAGCACGAATTGTCGGAGAAAAGAAAGCGAGGGAAATCTGGTATTTGTGTGAACAATATTCTGCACAAGAAGCAAAGGAAATGGGACTTGTGAACAAAATCGTTGCCCCAGAACAATTGCTCGAGGCAGCAGAAGAATGGGCAAGAAAGATCCTTGATAAGAGTCCAACTGCGCTAAAAATGCTCAAATATTCCTTTAATGCAGATAGTGCCAACATTCAAGGGATTTCACAACTTTCGATGGGCAGTTTAGCGATGTTTTACAATACACCAGAATCGGAAGAGGGAAAAAATGCCTTCCTGGAAAAGAGGCCTGTTGATTTTATTAAATTCAGAGGTTGATGAGGGGGAAGAAAACTAGTGAAATTGGAGACGATTTTGACTCAGCAATATGTGGAGAAATATCAAGACGTTTGGCCAAACCGAACGATTTTGGATTATTTGAATGATGCTATAGTAAAGCATCCAGAGAAGATAGCGATTATCGATAAAAAAAGTAGTTTTACTTACAAGCAGCTTGGTAAGTTGGTCGATCGAATCGCATTGGGTCTCTTGCATATAGGATTGGGTAAGGGGGATGTTGTCTCTTTTCAACTGCCTAACTGGAATGAATTTATAATCTTACACTATGCTGTTACAAGAATCGGTGCCATCAGCAATCCCTTGATACCGATTTATCGAGATAGGGAAATTGGCTATATGGTTGGGATGGCAGAATCTAAAATGATTGTTGTACCAGATTATTTCCGTGGGTTTTATTACCCTGACATGATTGAGAGACTAAGCCATCAATGGCCTTCAATGAAACATATATATGTGATTGGGGAAAATGCCCCGAATGGGATGAAACTGTTCTCCTCCCTATTTGATGAACCTTGGGAAGACCGGATGGATTCTTCCATTTTGGATGAAATCACACATGACCCCAATGATGTGACTGAAATTATCTTTACCTCGGGAACCACGGGAAGTCCAAAAGGAGTTATGCATACACATAATACCCTTTGTATATCGACAAATTATTGGATTGACCGCTTACATTTAAAATCCGATGACGTTCTTTTCATGGCGTCAACGTTCGCTCACCAAACGGGTTTTGGTTATGGAGTCAGGCTCCCAACACATATTGGAGGTACGGGAATCTATCAAGACATTTGGAATCCGAGAGAGTTTATTGAATGGGTTGAGAAGGAAAAGATAACGTTTACGGCGGGTGCCACTCCTTTTCTGCAAGATACGGTTCAGATGGAGGGGATAGAAAGGTATGACCTCAATTCGCTGCGAGTCTTCGTAGCTTTGGGTGCCCCGATTCCCAGGCATTTAGTAAAGGAGGCCGTGAAAAAAGTACCGTTCAAGATATTGTCAGGGTGGGGACAAACGGAAGATGGCTTGGTAACCTTGACGAGACTTGAAGATACAGAAGAAAAACTGACGAATACCGACGGAATCCCGTTTCCGGGTATGGAGTTAAAGATAGTGGATTTTGAAGGGGAAATCTGTGCCCCGAATATAGAAGGCTCTTTATTAGTAAGGGGTCCGGCTCTTTTTGTCGGCTATTTTAAACGAATCAATGATACGTTAGCTGAGTATAGTGACGGATGGTTCATTACCGGTGATCGAGCATTCATTGATGAAGACGGGTATATCCGGATTTCTGGAAGAAACAAAGACATAATCATACGTGGCGGTGAAAATATTCCAGTCGCTTATGTAGAAAATGTACTGTATGAACACCCGGATATTTCTAGTGCTCAGGTTATTGCGGTTCCAGATTCCCGTCTTCAGGAAAAAGCATGTGCATGTATCAGTATGAAAACGGGGAAGAGCCCGATCACGCTGGATTCCATGCAGGAATTTCTCCTGGAAAAGGGATTGGCAAAACAATATTGGCCTGAATTTATTGAAATAATGGATGACTTTCCTCGTACGGCAAGCGGGAAAATTCAGAAATTCCGGCTCCGGGAAATGATTAATGAAAGGATAACTGACAATATATAAGCAAGCAGCTTAAATAAATCCATATTGACGAAATAGTGAAAGTGGAGGGGAATATGATGACAAAAAGAATGGCATTTATCACAGGTGCTGGAAGCGGAATTGGCAGAGAAATTTCAAAAAAATTGGCTTCTCGCAATATTAACGTCATCGTGGCTGATATTAATCTTAAAAATGCAGAGGAAACGGTTTCTTTAATCGAAAAGTCGGGTTTTGAAGCCAGAGCGGTCCATTGTGATGTAACGAAATTAGAAAGTGTAAAAAAAGCCGTCGAAGAATCAGTGAACTATTATCATAGAATAGATATATTGGTTAATAATGCAGGCTGGGATAAGGTGGAACCATTTTTAAAAAGTGATCCCAGCACATGGAAAAGGATTATCGATATTAATTTACTTGGGCAGATCCATACATGCAAGGAAATTTTACCTCTCATGATTGAAAATGGATACGGTAAGGTAGTAAATATTGCATCCGATGCAGCTAGAGTCGGATCAAGTGGAGAAGCAGTTTATTCGGCTGCTAAAGGAGGGGTTATTGCCTTTACAAAAACGATAGCAAGAGAAATGGCACGTCATAAACTCAACATCAATTGTATAGCGCCAGGTCCTGCTGATACGCCCCTATTTCAAGAAATAGGCTCATATAATGAAGGTATAGCTAGCGCCTTGGAAAAAGCGATTCCATTCCGCCGGCTAGCACAACCAGAGGACATTGCCAGTGCTGTTTCCTATTTCGTTTCGGAAGAGGCAGGGTATATTACGGGGCAAACTCTTTCCGTAAATGGTGGATTAACAATGGTTTAATAGATCGTGGTTATGTGGGTATGGAAGATTGAAAGTTTAGTAACCCTAAATCAAGAAAACTTTTCTAATACGTTTGACAATTGGATTTATCGTGTTAATATAAAGGCAAATGAATTTTAATATACAATTTGTACCACTAGGGGTGCTTTATAGGTAAAAGTTGATTTTTTACCCACAAAAGCTGAGATTAAAGTATGACTTTAAGACCCTTAGAACCTGATCTGGTTTATACCAGCGTAGGGAAGTGGGGTCTGGAACTATACATTTCTGTATTATTTCTTGTACAACCACTTTCTTTACGTTTAAGAAAGTGGTTTTTTGTTTGCAAAAAAAGGGGTGATAAGTGTTTTTTTCTGTATCGTTCAATGAAAAAATACAATTTGGAGGTAATGGACATGAAGTTTTCAGAGGAAATCCGTAAGGAAGTTGATCACATTTGGGAAGCTAGTTTTAATCATCCGTTTGTAGCAGGAATAGGAGATGGCACATTGCCATTGGAGTGTTTCCGTTTTTATGTCATGCAAGATGCCTATTATTTATCTCATTTTGCTAGAGTTCAAGCCTTAGGGGCAGTCAAAGCTACAGATTTACATACAACAAGCAGGCTTGCCGGCCATGCACAAGGAACATATGAAGCGGAGTTGAAGCTTCATGAGAATTTTTCCGAGAGATTAGGCATCACAAAAGAAGAACGGGAAGATTTCAAGCCTGCCCCGACTGCCTATGCTTATACTTCCCATATGTATCGTGCGGCTTATTCGGGACATTTAGGAGATGTTATTGCAGCTATCTTGCCGTGCTACTGGCTGTATTATGAGATAGGTGAAAAGCTGCAAGGGTGCATGCCCGAAGAGCCGATTTATCAAGAATGGATAGCGGCTTACGGAGGAGAGTGGTTCCGCACTTTGGTGGAAGAACAAATTGCGAGGCTGGATGAGATTGCTGAAAAAGTAACTGAAGAAGATAAGGCGAGAATGAAAGAGCATTTTATTCTCAGCAGCCAATATGAATACTCATTTTGGGAAATGGCTTATCGTTTAGAGACATGGCCCGTTCATAAGGAAACATTAGAAGTATAAAAGGAGAATGAAACAATGAAAAAAGGATTGAAATTAACGGATATATTAGTCACGATCGTGATTGCGGTAGCATTTGGAATCGTTTATATCCTTTGGGGTTCGATTTATTATTCCGTTAAACCATTAGGATTACATCTGGATCAACTTATTTATGGAATGTGGTTTATAGCTGGCCCTGTCGCCTTTTTCATTTTACGGAAACCGGGTGTGGCACTTTTGGCGGAGATAGCTGCAGCTTCAGGGGAATTCTTTCTAGGTTCCCCATGGGGGCTGACTGTACTGTTATATGGGGTGGTCCAAGGTTTGTTCGCGGAACTGGTGTTCATGGGGTTCAAATATAAAAAATTCAATATGCCGGTGGCCGTTTTAGCTGCGATGGCTTCCTGCCTGGCATCAGTTATCATGGATTTTGCATACGGGGAAATAGGTGCGCTTTCTACTTGGAATCTATCGTTATTCATGATAGCGAGGTTTGTGGGTTCCATATTCTTTGCAGGTGTGACCGCTTATTATCTAGTTAAAGTCCTGGAAGCAACAGGGGTAACTAATCTTGTGCGTCCGGTTTCCAATAAAGATTATGCAGAACTTGATTAAAAGAAGAGGTTGAGGGCCATGGAACCAATCGTTTCTGTTGAAAAGTTAAGAATGAAATTTCCCGGTGATGAATCTTTGATATTCAAGGACCTATCACTATCATTTGATCAGGGAGAAAAAGTGTTATTGTTGGGACCATCTGGATGTGGTAAATCCACTCTGTTGCAAGTGTTAAGCGGATTGATTCCGAATTCCATCGAAGTCCCGATGAAAGCGGAGAAATTGAAATGCCCTTCTTCATGGGGGTATGTTTTTCAAGACCCTGATAGCCAGTTTTGCATGCCATTTGCCGATGAGGAAATTGCCTTTGTCCTAGAGAATCTTTCCGTCCCTAAAGAAGAAATGAAAGAGAAGATTCAAAATCATTTCCGTAAAGTAGGATTGAACCTGGACCATACAAGTATTGACACATTATCAGGCGGGATGAAACAGCGTCTGGCAATTGCTTCAGTATTGGCCCTTGAACCAGAAGTTATATTTTTAGATGAACCGACCGCCATGCTTGATCCAGAAGGAACGAAAGAAATCTGGGACTTGTTGAAGGAAGTCGGAAAAGACAAAACGGTTATTATCGTCGAACATAAAATTGACCATGTTTTAGAATTCATCGAACGAATCGTGCTTTTAAACGATGACGGTCAAATCATAGCTGATGGTCCAAGAGACACCATTCTTTCCCTATATAAAAATGAAATGAGAGAACATGGAATTTGGTTCCCTGGTGTTTGGGATGAATATATACAGAGTAATGCACCCACTAGGGAATACCATTTTACAGATGGTTTACCCCTTCTGGATGTGCAAGGATTTAGCGGTTTTCGGAATAAAGAGGAAAAAATACACGTTGAAGAGCTGAAGGTGCATTCAGGAGAATGGATTGTGATCAGGGGAGAAAATGGAGCGGGCAAGAGTACACTTTTGCATGCATTGATGCAATTCATAAAAACGAAAGGTACGTATGAATTATTGGGGAACCCCATTAAAATGGTGAAAAATCCAACGGATCATATGACGTTTGTCTTTCAAAATCCTGAGTTTCAGTTCGTTGCAAATACTGTATATGAAGAGATTGCTTATTCATTGCGTATTGATAAAAGGCCGCAACAAGAAATAGATGAGAGAGTCCGCTCATTGCTTAAAGTTTTCCGTCTTGAGGCACATCGGGATAAACATCCATTTCAATTATCAATGGGGCAAAAGCGTCGCTTAAGCGTAGCAGCCTCAATCGTAATAGACAAAAAAATCATTCTCCTGGATGAGCCGACCTTTGGTCAAGATTCGAAAAATACCTTTGCATTACTGGAATGGTTTGAGGAATATCGAAGACGTGGAATAACAGTGATCATGGTAACTCATGACGATCATATTTCAAAAAACTTTGCAACCAGGATCTGGACGGTTAAGGACGGAAATGTAATAAGTGATGAAAACATCGCGCAAGCCGGATTTGTTGAGACCAAAGTTAAAAGGAGTGTCATGTAGATGAATGTTTCAAACACGGAAACATGGCTCCATGGAATTAATCCAAGCCTTAAACTTGGTGTGCTGATTGTGTTATGCATCGTGGCGTTATTCATTCACGACCTGAATTATATGATGAATATCACCATTGGCGTATTACTTTTATTTTTGTTTTTTACCGGGCATTCGATAAAACGCATCCTGCTTTTGTCGATTCCCTTTTGTTTCATTTTTATATCCACCTCGTCTGCCATGATATTATTCGGGCAAGGTGAAAAGCTTTGGTTTGAGTGGGGACTCATATCGATTACGGAAGAAAGTTTCATGAGGGGATTACTCGTAGGCTTTCGAGCTTTGTTCTTTGCGGTCCTTGGTTTAACTTTTTCCTTAACGACGAGACCAGTGAACTTGTTTTATTCGTTAATGCAGCAAGTTAGGCTTAAACCGAAATATGCCTATAGTTTCATGGCGGCATTAAGGCTGATTCCCATCATGATGGAGGAGTTCCAAACGATACGGAACGCGATGAAGGTACGCGGTTTCGAAAGGGGAAAAGGAATAAAATCGGTATATTTTAAAATGAAAGCCTACTCCATCCCGTTGTTATCCGGAAGCATCAGACGTGCACACCGAATCGCGGTTGCGATGGAGGCAAAGCGATTTACAGACAGTCGGGATCGAACATACTATTATGAATTCGGGTTTTCAATAAAGGACCATGGTTTCATTCTGTATTTTATCATCCTGCTGTTGGCCGGCTTTTATCTATCGATTCAATTCCCGTTAGTATCCATTTGATTTTATGAGATTGTAACTTTACTAGTTGGGGGTTCTAGTATGAATGCACATGAATTGCATATTATTTCCACTGGGAAACAGCCAATTGAAAAGTTTGTGGAAATCGCTTCAAACATTCAGGAACATGTCGATTTCTTTTATCTAAGGGAAAAGCATAGGAGTGCATCGGAACTCTATCAAGCAGTGAGGCTATTACATGATAATAAGATTCCGCTTTCTAAGATCATCATTAATGACCGGGTGGATATAGCCTGGGTACACAAAGTATTTGGTGTGCAATTGGCTTTTCATAGTTTAGATGCAGAAGTCGTAAAAGGAGCTTTTCCAGGGATGAATGTTGGCTGTTCGATCCATTCCATGGATGAAGCGAAAGCTGCATTCAGCAAAGGGGCCGATTACGCAATTTATGGACATGTTTTTGAAACGGCTTCAAAAATGGGCCTTCCTCCCAGGGGAGTTGAGGAGCTTCATGCAATCTCAAGAAATGCCAATCTTCCGATAATTGCGATAGGAGGAATAACACCTTTTAATTGCCAAGTCGTGCTGGATGCGGGGGCACGCGGAATTGCGGTCATGTCAGGTGTGCTTGAAGCTGAAAATCCGATTGAAGCTGTTAAAGAATATGCGAAGTCTTTGGGAAAGGAGACATAAGATGAATTCCATATATGATGCAATCATTGTAGGGGGAGGAGTAATAGGTGGGTCCATTGCATTTCAATTAGCCAAGCGAGGTAAAAAGGTCCTTTTATTGGAAAAAGACAGACTAGCCAGTAAAGCATCCAGTGCTGCAGCCGGGATGTTAGGGGCACAAGCCGAGTTAGATGCTGATAATCCCCTTTTTACATTGGCAAGCCGAAGCAGAGGGATGTTTCCTGCACTGGCGGAAGAATTAAAAGACATAAGTGGAATAGACATCGAATTAGTGAACAAGGGCATGTTTAAGGTGGCGCTATCGAGTGATCAAGTAGCGGAGTTAAAGAACATGATCAGAGTCCAGCAAGATGCGGGGCTTGAGGCTGAATGGCTATCGACCGCCGAAATAAGGAAAACGGAACCGCTTTTATCGGATGAGATAAAAGGAGCCATGTTCATTCCGAATGATGGACAAGTTTCAGCCACGAGGCTGTCGCTCGCTTTTACTGAATCTGCAGCTGCACTTGGTGTGGATATAAAGGAATTTGTTCATGTCTCCGATTTGGTTACGGAAAACGGATGTGTAACGGGAGTTGTCACGGACATAGGTGGATTTTCAAGTGAAAATGTCATCGTGGCAGGTGGCGCTTGGAGTGCTTTCCTTCTAGAAAAATCAGGGATCAGGCTCGACAGTTATCCAGTAAAGGGAGAGTGCTTTTCCGTCCTGACCGATCGTCCATTGCTTGAAAAGACAATCTTCTCACATGGCTGCTATCTTGTGCCCAAAGTTGGCGGAAGAATCATTGTCGGGGCAACGGTTAAAGCGAACACTTTCGATCAAAAGGTAAGTCTTAACGGGATTTCTACGTTAATTGAAAGAGCAACGCAATTGCTTCCGGCGATTAAAGGAACCGAATTGGAAAAGACATGGGCAGGTATACGCCCCCAAACTGGGGACGGCTTGCCGTACTTTGGTGAACATCCGGCATGCAAAGGACTTTTCATTGCAACGGGGCACTATAGGAATGGCATCTTGCTTTCTCCGATTACAGGTGTACTTATAGCGGATATTTTGGAAAGGAAGGCAAATCCMGAATGGTCCCCTTTTCGATTGGACCGTTCGATACAGCCCCTTTTTTCTTGATGGAGGTGGATGAATTGGAATTGATTATTAACGGGGAAAAAATACGGATTCCTGCTGAAGAATCAACAGTTACAGGGCTTTTACAACACTTTAATCTACATCAAAAAGTAGTGATCGTTGAATTGAATGATGAAATATTAGCAAAAGAAAGTCTAAGTGAAACACTTTTGTCAAATGGTGACAAGGTAGAGATTGTACATTTTGTAGGAGGCGGATGATATGTTAAAGATTGGTTCTTATGAATTTTCCTCAAGATTATTATTAGGTACTGGAAAATATCCAAATTTCGATATTCAAAAACAATCAGTGGAGGTTTCGGAGACGGAAATATTAACATTCGCGGTCCGGAGAATGAACATTTTTGAAGCCAGTCAGCCCAATTTTTTGGAAAAGCTTGATTTGAAGAAATACACACTCCTTCCCAATACGGCAGGAGCTAAAACAGCCAAAGAAGCAGTGCGCATAGCCCAGCTTGCAAAAGCATCTGGCTTATGTGACATGATTAAGGTTGAAGTCATTGGCTGTCAAAAAACACTGCTGCCTGACCCGATTGAAACATTGAAAGCTGCTGAAGAATTAGTGAAGCTGGGATTCACCGTATTACCTTATACTTCGGATGATGTCTTGCTCGCTAAACGCCTGGAAGAAGTGGGGTGCCATGCAATCATGCCCGGAGCTTCACCAATTGGCTCTGGTCAAGGCATTATAAACCCACTGAACTTACGGTTCATCATGGAACAATCAGAGGTGCCGGTAATTGTTGATGCAGGGATCGGAACACCCTCTGATGCAGCAATCGCCATGGAATTAGGGGCGGATGGCGTATTACTTAACACTGCTGTTTCCGGAGCAAAAGACCCAGTCAAAATGGCGAGGGCAATGAAACTTGCCATTGAGGCAGGGCGATTGGGGTATGAAGCAGGAAGAATCGAAAAGAATGATTATGCGATTGCAAGCAGCCCGGTTGAAGGATTGAGCATTGGATGAATGAGCGTTATTCACGTCAAGAACTTTTTGGTCCTATTGGGGAAGAAGGGCAAATGAAAATTCGCAAAAAACACGTTTTGGTGATTGGAGCGGGTGCTCTCGGTACGGGAACTGCGGAAGGCCTTGTACGAGCCGGAATTGGGAAACTCACCATTGTTGACAGGGATTATGTAGAGTGGAGCAACCTTCAAAGACAACAGCTTTATTGTGAAGATGATGCACAAAAAAGAATACCGAAAGCAGTGGCAGCGAAGAATCGCCTGAATGCGCTAAATTCAGATGTAATCGTAAAATCACTTGTGGCGGATGTTTCGGTAGATGAATTGGCAAAGCTTGTTGAAGGCGTGGATTTGATATTGGATGCCACTGATAATTTCGATACAAGGATGCTTATTAACGATACTGCACAAAAATATAAAATCCCCTGGATTTACGGTGCCTGTGTAGGGAGTTATGGGATAAGTTACACGGTAATCCCAGAGATGACACCATGTTTGAATTGTTTGCTGGAAACGGTCCCGATTGGAGGACTGACTTGTGATACGGCGGGAATCATCAGCCCTGCCGTTCAAACGGTCGTTGCCCATCAAATGGCGGAAGCTTTAAAAATCCTTGTCGAAGATCATGAATCGCTGAGAAACAAAATCGTTTCATTTGATCTTTGGAAAAATGAACATTCATCCATAAATGTAGCAAAATTAAAAAAGGATACTTGTTTGTCATGTGGGGCAAATCGAACGTATCCCCACCTCTCTTATTCAAATCGAACAAAGACCGCCGTTTTATGCGGAAGGGATTCTGTCCAAATCCGGCCGGCAGTGAAGGTTGAAAGAGACTTAGCGGAACTCGAAAATAATCTTATCGCACAAGGTGGTAAGATCGACAGGAATCCGTATTTACTTTCATTTACCATTGGAACGCATCGGTTGGTCGTTTTTAAAGACGGGCGGGCGTTGATTCATGGAACAAAAGATATTGCAGAAGCAAAAACGTTATATCATCGTTATTTTGGCTGAAATGGCACCGACTTGCAATTCACGTTTATACCCGTGAAAGAGTGCCAAAAAAAGATGCCCTTATAATAGGAAGGTATCGAACATTTTCCCAATGTGACTTATTTGCTTCAGAAATATAAAACGAAAGCGGTGTCTGCCTTTTTGGGGCGGCACCGCTTTGTTATGGAACGATTATATAAGCAGCTTACATATCATGACTGCTATTATGCTTCTGACGGGAGTGCTGCCTGTTTTTCACCTTATGAGAACCGCTTAACGGTGCTGGTTGACCTGGGTTATTTCCTTTAGGAGCATTTTTTCGCATATCTTTACCATCGTTTTTGTTCATGTTCGATCCCTCCTATCTCTTAAGATAATCAGTCCGTGAAATTTTATTCACATACATATATTTGCAAACCTCGTACATGCTATTGATGGACACTATATTTAAGGAGCTGATTCCAAATGCAGGATAAACAAGATAAGCGAAGGACTTTCCAGGAAGCCCAACAAAGTTATCAACAAGTATTTGATGTTTACTCATCCATTGAGAAAAGCGCACCGAATTACGGAACGGAATTGAAACATGTGAAGCAGGAAGTGAACGAGGCCTATCAACAAATACAATCTGCTTTAGTCACCGCTTCCGAACATCAGAAAGAACAATTGAAAAAATTCGAACAGGATATCCAGGCAATCGTCAATGAGGTCAATTCTGAGGACTATTGAGTGACAGGTTCTTTCGTCATGAGTCCATGCGCATTAGTCGTGAGTTTTGCGCGTTTTACTTGTGCGTTTCCTGATTTTAGAAAGGAATAGGCTTTTTGAAAAATGCAGGACATCTGCCATTTCAAAAAGCCTATCCTATTTAAAGCCTAGAAATGAGGGGAATCATTGGTTTTTCTTTCTTTTTTTATTGTTCTGCCTTTGCATTTCCGATAATGGCGGTTCATTTCCCAGTTCATCATTGTATCCAGCCCCATTACCTTGCGCTTTTGCTGCATTCATACCTGGTATAACATGATTTGCTTTTTGTTTTGTCATTTCGACACCTCCACCCATAGAATGCGATAATGTCGAATGATTATGTATGAAGTATCAATATGTTTTGCTGGAATAATTTATCAGGCCGAAAATAGGGGTATTTTCAAGAAAATGCATATCAGCAAGGCTTCTTAAATGCACTTTAATATGTGGGGGATTTTTTTCTATAAGAGAAACTTATCAAAAACAATAACTTTCTTGTTATTTACTTATACTCATTTCTATATTAGTATTAAGTTGAAGGAAGAGTTAGGGTGGGAGAAGAGAGAGAAAATTCGACAAACTAACTTTTTTACTTATATTTATAGTAAACATGGTTTCAGTGAACCAGGTTTTACTTTCATGTGCAGAATACGTTCTGACAGTTTAATAGGGGGTAATATTCATGACGAAAAATGACGTATACCAAGCGCGTAAGTCCTTTGAAATTGATGGGCAACGCTACAACTACTACAGCCTAGACGCTATTGAAAAAGCAGGGGATGGCCAAGTATCACGCCTTCCATATTCCATTAAAGTATTACTTGAAGCGGTACTTCGCCAAGTAGACGGAAGAGTAATCACAAAAGAACACGTTGCGAACCTTGCTAAATGGGGAACAAGCGAGCAACAAGATATAGATGTTCCGTTCAAGCCTTCACGTGTAATCCTACAAGATTTCACTGGTGTTCCAGTTGTTGTTGATTTAGCTTCTTTACGTAATGCTTTCGCAGCACTTGGTGGAGATCCTGACAAAATCAACCCGGAAATCCCGGTTGACCTTGTAATTGACCACTCTGTACAAGTTGATAAAGCTGGTACAATGGATTCCCTAGATGCCAATATGGATCTTGAATTCGAACGTAATGCAGAGCGTTACCAGTTCCTAAGCTGGGCTCAAAAATCTTTCAACAACTATCGTGCAGTTCCACCGGCTACTGGTATCGTTCACCAAGTTAACCTAGAGTACCTTGCGAACGTGGTTCATGCTGTTGAAACTCCAAACGGTGACTTCGAAGTATTCCCTGATTCTGTTTTCGGTACAGATTCACATACTACAATGATCAACGGTATTGGTGTTCTTGGTTGGGGTGTCGGCGGTATCGAAGCAGAAGCAGGCATGCTTGGACAGCCTTCTTACTTCCCAGTTCCAAAAGTCGTTGGTGTTAAACTGACTGGCCAACTTCCTAAAGGTACAACAGCTACTGACCTTGCATTGAAAGTAACACAAGTTCTTCGTGCACACGGCGTAGTTGGTAAATTCGTTGAGTTCTACGGCCCAGGAGTAGGATACCTTCCACTTGCTGACCGTGCAACAATCGCTAACATGGCTCCTGAATACGGTGCTACAGTTGGTTTCTTCCCTGTTGATGCAGAAGCGATCGATTACATGCGCTTAACTGGCCGTGATGAAAAACAAATTAAAGTGGTTGAATCATACTGCAAAGAAAATGGTTTGTTCTACTCTCCTGAAAACGAAGATCCAGCATACAATGATGTTGTGGAAATCGACCTTTCAGCAATTGAACCAAACCTTTCAGGCCCTAAACGCCCGCAAGATTTGATTCCACTTTCTCAAATGAAAAAATCTTTCCATGACGCAATCAATGCACCTATGGGCAACCAAGGTTTTGGCATGGACAATTCTGAATTGGATAAAGAAGTAACTGTTAAATTTGCCGATGGAAAAGAAACGGTAATGAAAACAGGTGCGATTGCAATTGCTGCAATCACAAGCTGTACGAACACTTCTAACCCGTACGTAATGCTTGGAGCAGGTCTTATTGCTAAAAAAGCAGTTGAAAAAGGCTTGACTGTTCCGGATTATGTAAAAACATCATTGGCACCAGGTTCTAAAGTTGTTACTGGTTACCTTCGTGATGCAGGTCTTCAACCATACCTTGATCAATTAGGATTCAACGTAGTTGGTTACGGCTGTACAACATGTATCGGTAACTCAGGTCCATTGGCTGACGAAATCGAAGCAGCTGTTGCTGAGGCAGATCTTCTGGTAACTTCAGTACTTTCTGGTAACCGTAACTTTGAAGGCCGTATTCATCCACTAGTTAAAGCGAACTATCTTGCTTCTCCAACTTTGGTTGTTGCATATGCACTTGCTGGTACTGTGGACTTCGATCTTAACAATGATTCACTTGGTAAAGATAAAGATGGTAACGATGTATATCTTGCTGATATCTGGCCATCACAAGAAGAAGTTAACGCTGCTGTTAAAGCAACAGTTACACCGGAATTATTCCGTAAAGAATACGAAACAGTATTCAACGATAACAAACGTTGGAATGAAATCCAAACAAGCAACGAAGCGATTTATGCTTTCGATTCTAAATCAACATACATTCAAAATCCTCCATTCTTTGAAGGATTATCACCAGAACCGGGTTCAGTTAACCCACTTTCCGGCTTGCGTGTAGTTGGTAAATTCGGTGACTCAGTTACAACTGACCACATTTCTCCTGCAGGTGCAATCGGTAAAGATACACCAGCTGGTATCTATCTTCGTGAAAACGGTGTGAAACCGCGTGACTTTAACTCTTACGGTTCTCGTCGTGGTAACCATGAAGCGATGATGCGCGGAACATTCGCAAACATCCGTATCCGTAACCAAGTTGCTCCAGGTACAGAAGGTGGATACACTACCTACTGGCCAACAGGCGATGTAATGGCTATCTATGATGCTTGTATGAAATACAAAGCTGATGGAACAGGTCTTGCAGTAATCGCTGGTAAAGACTATGGTATGGGAAGCTCTCGTGACTGGGCTGCGAAAGGTACTAACCTTCTTGGCATCAAGACAGTCATCGCTGAAAGCTTTGAACGTATTCACCGTTCTAACCTTGCATTAATGGGTGTTCTCCCACTTCAATTCAAAGAAGGCGAAAACGCTGAAACGCTTGGATTGACTGGTAAAGAAGCGATCGCAGTTAAAATCGACGAAACAGTTAAACCGCGTGATATCGTAAAAGTTACAGCTACTGATGAAGCTGGAAACGTAAAAGAATTTGATGTACTTGTTCGTTTCGATTCCGAAATCGAAATCGACTACTACCGTCACGGTGGTATCCTTCAAATGGTATTACGTAATAAATTAAAAGGCTGATTTCAGCTTTTGGGAAGCGGTAAACCTATTATAGGTTTACCGCTTTTTTTTGTGTCAAGTTTATGAAACAATGAGATATCATGATATGATTTATAGGAATTGCACTTTTCTGCATACTCTTTTATTGTTAAGATGGAATAGGAAAGTTGTTCTAATTCTGGAAATGGACTAATATTTTTATTGTAATGGGACTAGGAGGACGAGTATGCTTAAAAAAATTATTGCTTCGGTGGCCTTACTATCACTTATTACTGTAGCGATCGTGCAGGCGATGGATAATGAATCGAAGGGAAATGGCGAAAAAGATGCTTTGGGCGGATTGAAAATTGGAGCTAAAGCACCGAATTTCTCCCTGAAAACTTTGGATGGTAAACAAGTTGAATTATCGGATTATAAGGGCAAAAAGGTAATGCTCAATTTTTGGGCAACGTGGTGCCCGCCTTGCAAGAAGGAAATGCCGGATATGGAGAAATACACACAACAAGCGGGTGATGATGTCGTCGTACTTGCAGTCAATATTGACCCTGAAAATGATGTCCAAGCATTTGTGGAGGATAATGGAATTACTTTTACCATACCGTTGGACAGTCAAAGTGCAAAAAATCCAGTGAATGAGCGCTACAAAATTCTTAGCATACCGACAACTTACTTCATCGACAAAAAAGGCATTATCAGGAATAAGGTAATTTCAGCCATGACATTAAAAGATATGGAACGAAATATAAATAGTATGCAGTAGGGTAATCTCATGAAGTTTGAAGTGATTTGCGACACACTCTGCCGAAAACCTGGCATGTTACTAGGCGACAGACGATTTCTGAAAAAAAGGAACGTTTTTTATTACAAGACGGAACCTTATGAGGTTCCGTTTTTATTGGTGTTAACAAAGTTGTCAAATTTTAATGGAAAAATCAAAAAATTTAAAAAAATATGGTTAAAGTTTATGAAAAAAGGGTTAAAGTATAGAGAGCGGCGATTATGGAGTTTTTTTCAGGTTAAAAATCTGATAATTATGACAATTTGAGGTATGGAAACCATATAGTCATAATTTTACGTTAATTTGGCAATGCTGAATAGTATATTAAAAATAAGTAGGTGAAAAGCATGAAAAAAAGAAAAAGGACATTTGAAGAATTAATTAAAGAAAACAAAAGGGAATTATTGATGGACGTTAAACAAATGGAAAGACTCGAAGAACGTCTTGAAAAAAAACATATGCAAAAGGCTGAATAGTCTTTGCTTAAAAAGAGTCAGTGCCATGAAGGTTCCTTCAAGGTGCTGGCTCTTTTTTCATAACTATTTCAAAAAATGGCATTCATGAATTTCCTCTTTTATATCCATGATAAGAGAAGGAGGCGATAGAATGGGTAATCCAAAAAAAGATTCCAAACACTTTAGACCGAGCCATCAAGGAACACAGCCAATAGCAGCGGGTGGGAACAATGGTAAGAAAATGCAGGACAAATCCGGCAAACATGCTCAGGTCATTCAAACTAAGGGCGAGTAATCAAGGGACAAGCTAATAAAGTAATCGTAATAATATTATGTAAATAATAAAACATGAGGTGAAAATAATGGGCACAAATAAGCACAATCCGGATAATCGTTTGGATAATGTTGAAAAAATTCAAGATGCAATAGAAAATACGGAAGAGAACATAACCGCTGCAAATGAAACGTTATCATTCTCTTCAGGGGAAGAAAAACAGGCAATTCAGGCTAAAAATGAACGAAGAAGAAAGAGCATTGATGGAATGAAGGAAGAAATGCAAGATGAGCAAGAAGCACGGGAAAGCGGTTATAGTAACGATAATATTTAAACAAAAAGGGGAGAAAGAGATGAGAAATCTTTCTCCCCTTTCATTTTAGTTTCAACGCAAGTCTATAAAGACAGCTTAAATGAAATTTGCACAATTGTTATGGTAAAATGTTTATTGCAAGAGAAATGAAAGTGGGGAAACAAAATGTTCATAGCTCAAAACGAAATTGAAGTGCGGTATGCAGAGACAGATCAAATGGGTGTCGTTTACCATGCGAATTATTTAATATGGATGGAACTAGGCAGGACAAAATTGATAAATGATTTAGGGTTTTATTATGCTGATATGGAAGCGGATGGCATCCTCTCACCTGTTATGGATATTCAGGCTTCTTATAAAATCCCTGTTAGATATGGTGATAAGGTAAAAATTAAAACCTGGATTGAAAAATATGATGGTTTACGCGTCGTTTATGGGTATGAGATCGTTAATGGGAAAAATGAAGTGGCGGCTACAGGTCATTCTTCCCACGTTTGCGTTAAAAAGGAGAGCTTCCGCCCGATATCCATTAAACGCATGTATCCTGAATGGCATGAGGCCTATGAGAAAAATAAAAAGCAGGATGAATTGGTTTAATTACAATTATTGAGGTGATCAAAAATGGCTTTTGGGATTAAACGGGTAGACGTGGTAGCCTGGAAGCAGAAAATCGATCAAGGCCAAATAGCTTTTTTAACTCATTATTGGCTGGATGACCGATTTCCCGGTTGCAAGACGGTAACAAAAGTCGGATGCAAGGATTTAAGGCGCTTATCGGAGTGGGGTAAGCAATACGGGCTAAAAAAAGAGTGGATTCATCACAGGAAGGATGGCTATTCTCATTTTGATCTTTTAGGGGATAAACAAGCGGAAATTCTTAGGGCGGAAGATATTGAAGAGCGCCTGCTCGATTGAACAAGAAAAAACAGCAGTTTACACCGCTGCTTTATTGTCAAGCACTCTTTTCATATTGAAATTCTGGTTCAGTCAGTTTTTCATTAAAAGTAATAAGTAAATCGTGGCCATCAAAGTACCATAAATCTTTTTCTTCTACATAAAAATTAATCTCGTTCATAGTCGTTGCGGCCGCTGCATTTTCCGGTTCTTCTTGCATGATACCTAATGAAAAGCCGCTTTGGACGGTACTATGCCCGCCATATCTTACATAAAAACGCAAATGAGAGCCTTCTTGAAGCCCTAGCTCATCAATATACCACTTAGCTGCTTGATCGGAAATGGTCAGTTTCATACTCATTCTCCTTCCTAGAGGTTGGTTATTTAAGTATAAAGTAATTATGCGGTAGATGCTAATAATGTGCGTTTAAGAAAGGAAACAACCATGAATATTATATACAATATTTGTTTCATAACTCGAAAAAGATCCAACGAAGTCGAAGTGTTGATGCTATTTCGCCAAAAGGATCCCAATCGGCATAAATGGAATGGCATAGGCGGGAAAATAGAAAAAGGTGAAACCATCGATGAATCGATGGAACGCGAAATTCTTGAAGAAACTGGTTTGAAAGTAAAGGGGATGAGCTTTCGAGGGATCGTGACATGGAATGAAACAGGTGGAATGTATGTTTACAGAGCTGAAGATGCAGGGGGAGGGCTATCTGCCTGTGATGAAGGGGAACTTGCCTGGAAGCCATTTCAATGGGTTATGGAGGCAAGTGATGTAGTGTCCAACATAAAGTATTACCTGAAAGATATATTACAGGATGAACCACCACAAGAATTTGCATGCACCTATGAAAATGAACATTTAATATCAGTCAAAAAGAAGCCTCTGCCTGATATGGCAAAAGAATTGACTTACAATTGAAAACCGCCTTTTTGATTCCTGAGCCATCTAACAAAGTGGCAGGGGAATATTCGGACTATTGATATATTTATGAGTTATACAAGACTCTGAAATTATATATTGTGAGGATAAAACGAAATGCCATCTAATTAATTTCCTCATAAAGACGGGGCCGGTAAAAGGGTATACGGAATGGTATTGCCCGTAAGATCGTTTCGTACACATATGAGCACACACAATAATAGCTGCAGATTCCTGCAGCTATTTTGTATTGCCTTTTTCTTTTGCTTCAGCCTCGGCAAGCTTTTTCAGCAAGACTGGTGTGGGCATATGCATGATTTGCTCTAAAGGCAAGTTAAGTGACTTGGATAACTTTAATGCAGTTTCCGGTGATATTTGCAGTGGCTTCATGGCACTTTCTCCTATCGATATGTAATAACTAGTTCCAGTGTAGCCTCTGTTCAACAATTATTCAATCCTTACTTGATTCTTTCTCCAATAAACGAATTCCAAACCATTCTTTCGATTTGAAGTAATGTAGAAATGGTTTAGGTCCTTTTACCTTGACAAAAGAATCGTGCAGAGTCCACAATGAAATATAAATAGTCTAAATAGTTCATTTTTTCAAGGATGGTCTGACTTCCTTTCAATTAAATGGGTATAAAGATTCACGTTTCTTTGTTTGGATATAATGGATTAGCTTTGTCGTGATTTACAAAATCAGGGGGAGTGGGATATGGGGATTTTCATAAAAGTGAAGCCAATAAAAGCAAACTGGTTTCAAAAAGCAAATGAAACAGATGGCATATTGGATGTAAGCAGTGAACAGGTGAAACTTCAGGTTAATATCATCGATTTAACGGAATACGATTTAAAGCTGATCCATGCTTTTAGAGAGGCAATCGAACCCCAGGTCGAGGGAGTTGTGGATGCCTTTTATCAATCGATTCTGCAGGTTCCTGAATTGAAAGGGATTATAACGGCGCACAGCACAGTGGGAAGATTGAGAAAAACGTTAATTACTCATATGTTATCTTTATTCAATGGTGTGATTGACGATGATTTTGTTAAATTGCGGACAAAGGTGGCGAAGACTCATTATCGTATTGGCTTACAGCCCCGGTGGTATTCATCCGGTTTTCAAAATGTACAGAATCACTTGCAAAGAATTGTCTTTGAACAAACCAAAAATGAAGATGAGCAGCGGGCATTAATATCAGCGATAGGAAAGATACTCAATCTCGAACAGCAATTAGTCCTTGAGGCATATGAAGTGGAACATTTAAAGGCTAGGGAAAATCAATATAAAGAAATAAAAGATGAAGTAAAAAGGAAAATCTCGTTGGTTAGTGAAGAAGTCTTGTATTTAAGTGAAGAAACGGATGCTTCCGTTAAGCAATTGATTGAAAACGGGCAATTTGTCAAAATGCAGATCGCAACGCGCGCTGAACAATCACTTCGTTCAAAAACAATGGCTGAAGAGGGGCAGAAGCGTATGCAGATCTTAACGGAAAAGATACAAAACCTTGTTAATTTCATGAAAAATGTTGATGAAAAGATCGTTTTATTAAACCGATCTTTCTTAAGCATCACCGAGTTTGTTAAGCTTGTACAGGGAATGGCCGACCAGACAAATTTACTATCTTTGAACTCAGCCATCGAGGCAGCACGGGCAGGTGAACATGGTAATGGATTTGCGGTTGTTTCGAAAGAGGTCAGGAAACTTGCTGAACAGACTAAAAAGTCGATAGCTGAAATAGATGCAATCGTGCAATCATCAAATGTATATATGAAAGATGTTGTTGATTCTGTCCTAAGGGTCAAAGAAGTGGTTCAAGCAGGTGAGAAGGAATCTGGATTAACGGAAAATTCCTTCAATGAAATAATCGGAGTCATCAAAGGGAATATAACGGATTCTGCAGAAATGGAAATGACAATTCAGGGATTAGTGTCAATCATCCAGGAAATCGGTAACGCTACTGAAAAGGTTTCGAGGCATGCCGGTATCCTGAATAACACGGCAAATGAATTGTAGAAAGTAAAATAGGCCCATGTACGGGCCTATCTTCACATGGTAATGCACATGTTCTTATAACCATTTTACTTTAGGTTCAGTTTTATCGATAATCCGCTTGATGTTTGCACGATGCCGGTAAAAAATGAAGATCGTTATTATACCGATTACAATAATGAGCGGCAAATCACCAGTATGAAACACTAAACTGTAGATGAGAGCAAGTAGACAAGCAATCATGGAAGAAAGCGAGACATATTTGGATATATATAAGGATATGAAGAATATGAAAACGGCAAAAACGAAAAACAATGGTTCATATGCAAGAATGACTCCAGCAGAAGTTGCAACAGCTTTACCGCCCCGAAAGTTTGCGAAAATGGGAAACATATGACCGATGACCGCAAATACTCCGGCTAGCAATGGATTCATTCCCAGGCCAAGCAGAACCGGCAGAAGAGTTGCTAGGGTACCCTTAAGAATATCCATGGTAGTAACGGTTAGTCCTGCCTTGAAACCAAGTGTCCTGAAGGTATTTGTCCCGCCTAGATTTTTACTGCCATGCTCCCGGATGTCGATTTTGTAAAATGTTTTACCGATTATTAAACCGGACGGAATCGAACCGATCAGGTAGGCAGCCAGTATAGTGATAAATGTAAGCATTCTATTACCCTTTCTTTAAGAAAAATCTTCTTTTTTTATCACGTTTAAGGAAGATTGTTCCCTTTTTCAAAAATAAACGTGTAGAAATAGCTAAAAACAGCCTGAAATACCTGTTAAGCTTCTCTTATTGTAACATTTTCGTGACAAAATGGTACGGCTGTCCAAAAAAAACCCACTAAAAAAATGAATTTTCCTTGATGGACCTACATCTTTTGATATACGTTAAGTTCATGAACGGTAAAAGGTTTAGACTTCCTTATTTTCGTAAATATAAAATGAACGATGCCTCCTTGTATAAATTGTTACAATACGTGGTAGTCTGTATGAACATAAGAAAGTTAAATGAGTCATGCCTTTTCGAAACTTATTCTTTCTTGTATAATGATTTTTCTTAATAATGGTAATAAACAGCTTTTCTCTGTAAAATACCTTTGTTAGGAATACTCTTTAATCAAATATTACATTTTATTATAAAGGGGATTGAAAAGAATGATAGAAAATCCAAGCAGAGAAGAAATGGGAAAGATGTTGAAAAAATCGAAGCGCATCGCTGTCGTTGGTTTATCTGATAACCCTGAGCGCACTTCTTATATGGTATCGAAGGCCATGCAGGATAGCGGATATGAAATCATTCCTGTAAACCCTGCTGTATCCGAAGTGCTGGGTGTAAAGGCAGTTAAGGCACTGAAAGATATTGAAGGGCACATCGATATCGTCAATGTTTTCCGCCGTTCAGAGTTCCTTCCGGAGATAGCCAAGGAATTTGCAGAAATCGATGCAGATATCTTTTGGGCGCAGCTAGGAGTGGAAAATGAAGAAGCCTATAATTTTTTGAAAGAAAAAGGACATACTGTCATCATGAATCGATGTATAAAAGTCGAACACGCCCTTACTAAGTAAAATGAAGAGCGGAACTTCCGCTCTTTTTTTAAGGTATCGCTTTATTTCTGGAGAAAAACTAAAAGGCAGCCATAGCGGGCATTGAGCGGTCGGGCAAAATTAAGCCATTAAAGCTTAATTTGATTAAAATAATAAAAGTATATTTGCCAAATGAAAATTTACCGCTACAATTAGAATGGTAGCTATGATACGTTTTGTTCCATACAAATGTGCTAACGCTAATAAAAAGGACAAAAAAATAGAACACTTGTTCTTTGTTCGTGAAAGTATTATACTTGTTATAATGATAATAACGTATTAATGGATTTGTTAAGCTAGTGAGTCATTTCATTGCAGTATGATTTGGCCCGGAAATTGTGTTTAGTAAGGAAAGGGGAATTTCTGTGGCAAAGAAAGTAAAAACAATCGAGTACAATGATGATGCAATTCAGGTACTGGAAGGACTCGAAGCGGTCAGAAAACGTCCCGGTATGTATATCGGCAGTACTGATGCACGCGGACTTCATCATTTAGTGTACGAGATTGTAGATAACTCCGTAGATGAGGCTTTAGCTGGATATGGAGACCAAATTAGTGTGAAAATACATAAAGATAACAGTGTAAGTGTGTCCGATAAAGGGCGTGGAATGCCTATTGGCATGCATAAATTAGGTAAACCGACGCCTGAGGTCATATTAACGATTCTTCATGCTGGAGGTAAATTTGGACAAGGCGGATATAAAACGAGTGGAGGCCTTCATGGAGTCGGTGCTTCGGTCGTTAACGCGTTGTCTGAATGGCTTGTCGTGACAATCAAGAGGGACGGGTTCATTTACGAACAACGTTTTTTCAATGGCGGAAAGCCAGAAACCACACTGGAGAAAATCGGCAAAACAAATCAAGCTGGGACCAAAATCCACTTCAAGCCCGATCCTAAAATATTTTCGGTGACGACTTTTAATTATGAGATTCTGTGTGAGCGTCTTCGCGAATCAGCTTTTCTTTTAAAAGGCATGAAGATAGAATTGACGGATGAGCGTAACGACCATAATGAAATTTTCCACTATGAAAATGGCATTGAAGCTTTTGTCGATTATTTAAATGAAGAGAAAGAAACACTCCATAGTGTAGTCAGCTTAGAAGGGGAACAAAATGGGATTGAAGTCGAACTTGCCTTTCAATTCAACGATGGTTATTCAGAAAATATTCTAAGCTTCGTGAATAACGTTCGTACAAAAGACGGAGGCACCCATGAGATTGGTGCAAAAACGGCCATGACAAGGGCATTTAATGATTATGCCAGAAAAATGGGGCTATTAAAGGAAAAAGATAAAAACCTCGAAGGTACCGATATACGTGAAGGCTTGTCTTCAATCATTTCAGTGCGCATCCCTGAAGAACTTCTTCAATTCGAAGGACAAACCAAAAGCAAGCTTGGAACCAGCGAAGCCCGTTCTGCAGTCGATTCCATCGTATCAGAGCACCTAGCCTACTTTTTTGAAGAAGATCCGACCACGAGTACCCTATTGGTTAAAAAAGCGATTAAAGCGTTCCAGGCAAGGGAAGCGGCACGTAAAGCCCGTGAAGACGCAAGAAGCGGGAAGAAACGGAAAAAATCCGATGCCATCCTTTCCGGGAAATTAACACCAGCCCAATCGAAAAATCCCGAACGAAATGAATTGTATCTTGTAGAAGGTGACTCTGCTGGGGGATCCGCTAAACAAGGGCGGGATCGCCGTTTCCAAGCAGTTCTACCTTTGCGGGGTAAAGTTATCAATACGGAAAAGGCAAAACTGGCGGATATTTTTAAAAACGAGGAAATAAATACGATCATCCATGCCATCGGCGGAGGTGTCGGGGCGGAGTTCAATACGCCGGACACTAACTATGATAAAGTGATCATCATGACTGATGCCGATACGGATGGGGCCCATATCCAAGTGCTGCTGCTGACTTTCTTTTACCGATATATGAAGCCGTTAATAGAGTCAGGAAAGGTTTACATTGCCTTGCCCCCTTTATATAAAGTGAGCAAAGGGACAGGGAAGAAAGAAGTCATTGAATATGCTTGGAGCGATGAGGAGCTCCAGGGAGCGATAGACAAGGTAGGGAAAGGCTATATGATTCAGCGCTATAAAGGGCTGGGTGAGATGAATGCCGATCAATTATGGGATACCACCATGAACCCGGAAACAAGGACATTGATACGTGTGAAGATCGATGATGGAGCACGTGCAGAAAGACGTGTGACAACTTTGATGGGAGATAAGGTTGAACCGCGTCGTAAGTGGATTGAAGCCAATGTCGCTTTTGGTCTCGAAGAGGAATCGAATATTTTAGATAATGAAAATATGTCGATTGAAGAGGAGGTCATTAACGATGGTATTTGAAGAAACGTTTCGGGATTTGCCGCTTGAAGAGGTAATTGGTGACCGCTTCGGCCGTTATAGTAAATATATTATCCAAGATCGGGCACTTCCTGATGCAAGGGACGGCTTAAAACCGGTGCAGCGCAGGATATTGTATGCGATGCATGTCGAAGGAAACACTCAGGAAAAAGGATTCAGGAAATCCGCAAAAACGGTCGGTAATGTAATCGGTAACTATCACCCTCACGGAGATTCATCCGTTTATGAGGCAATGGTTCGGATGAGCCAAGACTGGAAGCTGCGGAAGGTCATGGTCCAAATGCACGGAAACAATGGTAGCATTGATGGTGATCCGCCTGCTGCGATGCGGTATACGGAAGCAAGGCTTTCATCGATTGCCTCCGAGATGCTGCGGGATATTGAAAAAAGGACGGTCGATTTTGTACCGAACTTTGATGATACTTCAGAAGAGCCCATTGTATTGCCTGCAATGTTCCCTAACCTGCTTGTAAACGGCTCTACAGGAATTTCAGCCGGCTATGCCACTGAAATCCCCCCACATCAACTAGGTGAAGTCATTGATGCTGCCATTATGCGAATCGATAAGCCGGAAGCGACAGTCGCTGATTTAATGACTGTCATTAAAGGGCCGGATTTTCCTACTGGCGGTATCATTCAAGGAATTGAGGGCATTCGTAAGGCCTATGAAACAGGTAAAGGGAAAATAATCATTCGCGGGTTGGCGGAAGTGGAAACGATTCGGGGCGGCAAACAGCAAATCGTCATCACTGAAATCCCATATGAAGTCAATAAAGCAAACCTTGTTAAGAAAATGGATGAATTCCGTCTAGACCGGAAAGTGGAAGGTATCGCCGAAGTAAGGGATGAGACCGACCGTACAGGACTGCGCATTGTCATCGAACTGAAAAAAGAAGCAGATGCAAATGGAGTCCTGCATTATTTATACAAAAATTCCGATCTCCAAATTGCATACAATTTCAATATGGTTGCGATTTATAAAAAACGGCCAACATTGATGAGCCTGCCTAAAATGCTCGATGCTTATATCGAACACCGTAAAGAGGTAATCGTGAACCGTTCACGTTATGAGCTGCAAAAGGCACATGACAGGGCACATATCGTCGATGGATTAGTGAAAGCTTTATCCATATTAGATGAAGTCATCGCTGTCATCCGGGCATCTAAAGACAAACGGAACGCTAAAGATAACCTTATAGCTAAATTTGCTTTTACAGAAGCGCAAGCTGAAGCCATTGTCTCCTTGCAGTTATATAGGCTGACAAATACGGATATTACAGCACTTGAAGCAGAGGCAGCGGAATTGAAGGACAAAATTGAGGAATTGACAAAGATTCTTGGCAGTGAAAAAGTTCTTCTTCAAGTAATTAAAAAAGAACTTCGATTCATTAAAAAGGGCTTTGATGACGGACGGCGTTCCAAAATCGAAAAAGAGATTGAAGAAATCAAAATAAATCTTGAAGTCTTGATTGCGAGTGAAGACGTGATGGTTACCGTTACAAAAGAAGGCTATGTCAAACGGACATCGTTACGATCTTATGCAGCGTCAGGAGGTCTTGATTTTGGCATGAAGGATTCCGATCGCCTGCTCCAGAGGCTTGAGATGAATACAACAGATGTCCTGTTGCTGTTCACATCCAAAGGGAACTACCTCTATTGTCCAGTTCATCAGCTTCCTGATATTCGCTGGAAGGAAACCGGACAGCATATCGCGAACATCATTCCAATTGACAGGGAAGAACAAATCATAAAAGCGATTCCAATCAAAGATTTTACCATGCCGGAATTCTTAGTGTTCATCACGAAAAATGGTATGGTGAAAAAGACAGAATTAGCTTCCTATAAAGCCCAGCGTCATTCAAAACCGCTGGTTGGTGTCAATTTAAAAGGTGACGATGAACTGGTCGATGTCCATCATACCGATGGGCAGGCTGACCTTTTCCTAGTCACTCATAATGGCTATGGTTTATGGTTTGATGAAGAAGAAGTAAGTGTTGTCGGTGTCCGGGCAGCCGGAGTCAAAGGGATTAACTTGAAAGAAGATGACTATGTCATTGGCGGAAAAGTTTTGGCCAAGGATAGTAAAGAATCAATCTTTATCGTTACACAGCGCGGGGCCATAAAGAAAATGAAATTAACCGAGTTTGAAAAAACGAGCCGGGCAAAACGCGGTGTCGTGGTCTTGAGGGAATTGAAATCGAATCCTCATAGGGTCATTGGTTTCGATATCATTAACAAAACCGACAGTCTATTCATTCTATCCGAAAAGGGAACCATTGAAACGATTCATGCCGCTTCATTAAAAAATCATGATCGATATACGAATGGATCATTTGTTTTTGATGAAACGGTTAGTGGAAAAGCGAAAGAATTATGGAAAATATCATTGGAAGATGACACCGCCATAGAGCAGTGAATCATTTTTTTGAACGGGATGCTGGCCTTGATCAGCATCCCGTTTTATTTTCCTGAAAATGCAGTTATATCCACAGGCCAGCACTACAGCTGAGTCTTTTTACGAAAGCATTGTCTTAATTCAAAAATGACTTATTGAGTCAAATTTAAATCCTAGTATTATGAACCTAATATTATTAAGAACGCAGCAAATAATTCAATTTTGAATTTTAGCATTAACTGAATCAACGTATCAAAACGATTTATTTTTGGCACACTCCTTGCATATTGTTAGTATGACTTCTTTATTTTTGAATGAAGAAAGGGGAGGACCAATGGATAGACCTTGGATAAAGCATATCCCGTCCGGAAATCCAATCGAGATTGATATTCCTGAAATTTCATTGACAGAACTATTTTTTCAATCAGTCGAACAGTATTCGGATAATACAGCAGTAACGTTCATGGAGGAAAGGTATACATATTCAGAGTTGGGGAAGTTAGTGAAAAGATGTGCCCGATTGCTTGCTGATGAAGGGGTTGGAAAGGGAGATCGTGTGGCTCTCATGCTTCCTAATTGTCCCCAATATCCAATTGGTTTTTTTGGAACTCTTTTGAATGGAGCCATTGTTGTCCAAATCAACCCAATGTATAAGGCGAACGAATTAATGCATGTACTGAAGGATTCAGGTGCAAGGCACATCATTGTACTCGACGATTTATTGCCCATAGTTGAAGCCGTCATAGCTGAAACCGATGTTGAAAAGGTGTTGATTGTGTCTCTGGAAAAGGGAAAATGTGAAATGACAAAAAAACTGCTATCTGTAACAGAGGCGGATTTCACTGTGGAGATTGAACCTGCTAGAGATGTCGCCGTCCTCCAATATACTGGAGGAACGACAGGGCGTTCTAAAGGCGCGATGCTAACCCATCGTAATATCGTAGCCAATACGCTGCAAAGTGCAGCCACTTCAAGAACCAATACTCAAAAGGGGAAGGAAAGGGTACTGGGCGTTTCCCCATTATTTCATGTTTACGGCATGACTTCAGGGATGAACCTGACGTTTTATAATGGCGGGGAATTAATTCTTGTATCCCGATTTCAGGTAACGGAGATCGTCGATATTATCACTAATCTTAAACCGACTATTTTTCCAGGGGTACCGACGATGTATATTGCTTTATTACAATATTACCAGTCCCATCCATTTGATTTGCATACTTTGAAATCTTGCGTTTCGGGTTCGTCACCATTGCCATTGAATGTATTGTCAAGGTTTAACGAACTTAGTGGAACAAAGATTGCTGAGGGCTATGGACTGTCCGAGGCGTCACCAGTCACGCACCGGAATCCAGTCAGCGGCCTGCAAAAACCCGGAAGTATCGGGATTCCGATACAAAATACGGATGCAGCCATAATTGACAGCATTACAGGAGAGCCAGCCCTCTTGGTTGATACACCAGGTGAATTGGTCATTAAGGGTCCACAGGTAATGAAAGGTTATTGGGGCATGCCTGAAGAGACGCGGCAGACGATTCAAAACGGATGGCTGCATACCGGTGATATGGCCAAGATGGATGAAGATGGCTTCTTTTACATTGTGGGACGGAAGAAAGAGATGATCATCGCAGGCGGATTCAATATTTATCCAATTGAAATTGAAGATATACTATACAGCCACCCTAAGGTTCTGGAAGCTGCCGTCTTTGGCGTTCCCGATCAATATCGCGGTGAAACGGTACATGCAGCGGTAGTTCTAAAACCAAGTGAAAGAATAACTGAAAACGAATTGAAGGATTATTGCCGAAAGCAGCTCGCTGCCTTCAAGGTCCCAAAAGCAATCACATTTGAAAGTGAACTTCCGAAGACGGCGGTCGGTAAAATTTTAAAACGCAAGCTTCAAGAAAAACATATCGCTCATTCGAACTAGATATGAAAGCGTTAACAACCAATTCGCAGATAAAGGGGAATGCAAATGGACTTTCGCTTAGATGAAGACATCCTGCTACTTAAAGAAAATATACGCCAGTTTATCGAAGAACAAATCGATCCATTTTCCATGCAGATAGAGGATGAAGATCATATCCCGGAATCCATCATAAATTTATCGAAGGAAATCGGGCTATTCGGACTTAGTATCCCGGAAAGGTATGGCGGACTCGGAATCGGGATGGTGGGAAAATGTGCTTTATATGAGGAAATCGGCAAAACACATAATGGATATACCACTCTGATTGGGGCCCACACCGGTATAGGGACGGTAGGGATAGTTGAAATGGGCAATGAAATGCAAAAGGAAAAATATCTACCAGATATGGCAAGCGGTAATAGAATTGGCGCTTTTGCTTTAACTGAGCCTGCAGCGGGGTCCCATGCTACGAATCTCAAAATGACGGCGGTCAAAAATGGCGATAAATATATTTTAAATGGTACTAAGCATTATATAACGAATGCAGATGTAGCAGATATTTTTACAGTTATGGCCGTTACAGACAAAGATAAAGGGGCGAAAGGGATCACCTCATTTATAGTAGAAAAGGATTTTCCGGGTTTTAGAGTTGGTAGCCTGGAAAGGAAGATGGGTCTTCGAGGCTCACATTCGGCCGAATTATTTTTTGAAGATTGCGAGGTTCCTGCTGAAAATGTACTGGGGGACGTCGGCCAAGGGTATGTAAATGCCTTGAAAATCCTTGCAAATGGTCGGGCAGGCCTTGCTGCCCGTAATTTAGGGTCCTGTCAATACCTGCTCGATCTTTCTACCAAATATGCCACAGAACGTGAACAATTCAATGTCCCGATCATTGATCATCAAGCCGTATCCCATATGATTGCCGAGATGGCAATGGAAATAGAAGCACTTCGCTCATTCACATACAGGGTCGCATGGATGGTCGATCAGAAAGAAAAAATCATTAAAGAAGCGGCCATGCTCAAGTTGTATGGTTCGGAAGTATATAATCGTATCGCTGATAAGGCCGTTCAGATTCATGGCGGGATGGGATATATGAAGGATTATCCAGTTGAACGTTTCTATCGGGATGCCCGAATCACCAGAATATATGAAGGTACGTCCGAAATCCAAAAGAATATCATTACCGGGCAATTAAAGAGAAAATATCAAAACTAGTCTAATTGGAAAGCGGAGGGGTTAAAATGGATTTACGACTATCAGATGAACAAAAAATGGTGCAAAAAACAATACGCAAGTTCGTGGAAAATGAATTGATTCCATTGGAAAATGAAGTACTTCGCAATGAAATGGCAGGAAAACCCAGTTTACCAGAGGGGACATTGAAAGATTTACAGGAAAAAGCAAAAAAAGCCGGGTTTTGGGGCATTAATACCCCGGAGGAATTTGGCGGGGCAGACCTAGGTCAGCTCATGATGGCAATTGTCTTGATGGAAGTATCAAAAACGTTTGTACCATTCAGTTTTGGAGGTTCGGCTGATAACATCCTTTATTATGCAAATGAAGAACAGAAACAGAAATATCTGATCCCTACGATTAATGGTGATAAAAAGTCCTGTTTTGCCATGACGGAACCGGGAGCTGGGTCCGATACGAGAAATATTAAAATGACGGCAGTAAAAGAAGGGAACGAATGGGTGCTGAACGGTGAAAAAACGTTCATTACCGGAGGAAATGATGCCGATTTCGTCATGGTCATTGCCGTAACAGACAAAGAACGTCATCAAGCGACCGGAACGGAAGGGGTAACCTGTTTCATTGTAGACCGTGATATGGGCTGGAGATCAGAGTATATCAATACGATGGGAGAATGGGGACCGGCCGGTTTAGTTTTTGATAATGTCAGGGTACCCGAAGAAAACATCTTAGGGGAAGTGCATGGCGGTTATAAACTAGGCTTGGAATGGATAGGGTTTGCAAGATGGATCGTAGGCGCACGCGCTGTCGGTTCTGCAGAAAGATTGCTGCAAATGGCAATAGAATACGCTAAAGAACGAGTCACATTCGGTAAACCGATCGCTGAGCGCCAGGCCATTCAATGGCAGATAGCTGATTCGGCTGTAGAGATTGAAGCGGCAAGATGGCTTGTATTGAATGCGGCTTTTACACTTGATAATGGAGAAGACAACCGCCATTTAGCTTCAATGGCTAAACTCTATGGAGCCAATATGGGGAATCGTGTCGTGGATCGAGTATTGCAGATACATGGTGGCATGGGCTATACGAAGGAGCTTCCCATCGAACGTTGGTACCGCGAGGCAAGGCTTTGGAGGATTTATGATGGTACGGATGAAATACAGCGTATGATCATTTCCCGAAATTTGATTAAGGGTCATGTTAAATTAGGACAATTCTTATAATAGATTAGGAGGAAACGATTATGTCAGGGAGATTTTCAGGGAAAACAGCTTTAGTTACAGGTGGAAGCAGGGGGATTGGCCGGGCGATCGTCGAACTGTTTGCCAGTGAAGGCGCAAACGTGGCGATTATTGATATCAACGAAGAGGTTTTGACAGCAACAGGAAATGAATTAAGGGACAAGGGTTATACCATTTTTACCAAAGTGACCAACGTGGTCAATCCAGAAGAGGTGGAAGCATCGATAAAAGAAATAGCCGACACATTCGGATCGCTTGATATTCTCGTGAATAATGCTGGGGTCATCCGGGATAATTTACTTTTTAAAATGACCGATTCAGATTGGCAGACGGTAATGGATGTGCATTTAAAAGGTACTTTCAATGCAGTACGTGCCGCCCAGAAGCATATGGTTGCAAATAAGTACGGAAGAATCATCAATATATCATCCACTTCGGCCCTTGGGAACCGCGGGCAGGCTAATTATTCAGCCGCAAAAGCTGGGCTTCAGGGGTTAACAAAAACACTGGCGATTGAACTTGGAAAATATGGGATAACGGCTAATTCGGTCGCACCAGGCTTTATAGAAACCGAAATGACGAAAGAAACAGCTAGGCGGGTGGGAGTGAGTTTTGAACAATTCATCCAGGATAGGGCAAATAGTATTCCGGTTGCCAGAAGCGGTTTGCCAAGTGATATTGCTCATGCTGTTGCATTTTTTGCCGATGAGGCATCCTCATTCATTAGCGGGCAGGTTTTATATGTTGCGGGCGGTCCAAAAAATTAAGGGAAAAGGCGGGATGTTATGTTCAACGATAGTATTGGAAAACGATCCAAACCCGTTAAAAATATAGTTGAACGGGGAGCCGTTAAAAAATTCGCATTATCGATTGGTGATCCCCACCCGATTTTCATTGATGAAGAAACAGGCAGGCAATCAAGGTACGGTACGAATATCGCTCCACCAACTTTCCCAAGGGTCTTTGATTTTGGGACGATTGAAAGCTTAAATCTCCCGAATAAAGGCTTGATTCACGGTGAGCAGGTATATCGCTATAACAGGCCGCTGAAGGTAGGGGAAGAAATCACCTGTTATACGGAAGTGAAAGACTATTATGAGAAAAAAGGGAAACAAGGGGAAATGGGATTTCTAGCCTTTAAAAATTATGGGACGGATGCAAATGGGGAAATTGTCTTCACTGCTGAACAGCTTGTCATTTTAAATGAAACGATCAGAAGGATGGTGATGAGTAAGTGACGACATTAACCGAACTTCATATTGGTGACTCGTTACATTCTATCGAGCTTGCACCCGTAACGCGACTGGACCTCATTAAATATGCCGGCGCATCAGGTGATTTCAATCCCATTCATACCATTGATGAGGAAGCAAAAAATGCTGGTCTTCCAGGTATCATCGCACATGGGATGTGGACGATGGGAAACCTCGCAAAGCTATTCAGTAATCTTTATGAAATTGGATTTATCGAAGAATACAAGATTCGTTTCAAAGGCATGGTTTTCCTGAATGATGTCATAACTCTTCAAGCGGATCTAAAAGAAAAAAATGGGAATAGATATTTTTTCAACGTAGCGGCCACTAACCAGTCAGGTAAGGAAACGATCAGTGGAGAGGTTATTTTTAAGACTTACTGAGGTAAAGTAGTGATGAAAATTATTTCATCACTACTTTTTTTAGGAGCGAAATTCGACAATTTTAAAGGAGTTTCGAAAATTATCCAGAATTGTACTTAAAAAGAATTCTTTTTGCGGCGGTGAATAGTAATGAATCAAGTGAAACAGGATTCTCAACTTAATTTGCTCAAAGAGTGGACCTTTCCTGCACTAGTCGTGGATTCTGCAAATCGGATTAAGGATTGGGGAAACTATTTTAATCAATTGTTAAGCCAGGATGGTAATAATACATTAACCGAACAATTCGATGAGTGGCAATTTCTCGATAATAAAAGGCTTGCAGCTGCAAGGCTGCATGATAAACGGTATTTATTTTTATTAATGAAACAAATGGATGCTGACAATATTCTTTATATAGGCAGGGAAACAGAATTTTTGGACGATTTACTGATTGATGCTCATGAAACGGATAAATTGAATCGCGCACTGGATGCAATAATCGAAAATTCCTATGATGGAATATACATCACCGATCAAGATGGAATCACACTTTATACCAATTCGGCAATTGAACGGATCACAGGCATACCAAAAGAGTATTATATCGGAAAATCTGTGGACCAATTGATTAAACGAGGCATACTGAATGCGTCGGTGACTCATAAGGTAGTGAAGCTGAGACGAACGGTATCAGTCGTACAGGATAATTTTGCGGGAAAGGAAACATTGATAACAGGGAGTCCCGTTTTTAATGCAGAAGGGGAAATAGAGCAAGTCGTTACGAATATAAGGGATTTATCTGATTTAAATGAACTGATGCATGAGTTGACGAAAGCTAATGAACTGAATAATCAATATAAGCAGGAAATTGAGAAACTGCGGAAGATAACGAGCAAAGATGGAGTCGTATTCGTCAGTGATAAAATGAAAATGATTTATGAGATAGCAGAAAGAATATCGGATATTGATGCGACAGTACTCATACTGGGGGAAACGGGTGTTGGAAAGGATGTCCTTGCCCGAAATATCTATAATCGGAGCATCCGATCTAAAAAAGGTGACTTCATCAAAATAAATTGCGGGGCAATTCCCGCTGATTTATTGGAATCCGAGCTCTTTGGATATGAAGGAGGGGCATTTACCGGAGCCAATCAAAAAGGAAAACCAGGGATGTTTGAACTGGCAGAGAGTGGTATCCTATTCCTGGATGAAGTAGGTGAGCTTCCCCTGCAACTTCAGGTGAAGCTGCTCCGGGCCCTTCAGGAAAGGGAGATTCAAAGAATCGGGGGTACAAAACCAAAGAAAATCGATGTTCGCATAATAGCAGCCACGAACCGAAATCTTACGGAAATGGTCAAATCGGGTGATTTTCGAGAAGACCTCTTTTATAGGTTGAATGTCATTCCGATCACGATCCCTCCTCTAAGGGAAAGAAGAGAGGATATCTTGGCATTGACTGACTTGTTTTTAACAAAAGCAAACGAACAATATAAATTCTCAAAAGAAATAGATTCGCGGTTGAAAGAATATTTTTATCAACATGATTGGCCAGGAAATGTCCGTGAATTGATTAATATAGTGGAAAGGCTCGTCGTGCTGACGGATAATCGAATATTATCGATTAACGACCTTCCGGAAGAATATCAGCCGGAAAATCGGAATCAACCGAACCACAATGCTACCTTAACTTTAAAAGAAGCGGTGGAAAGAGCCGAAAAGGAAATATTGACGAAAGCGGCTCAAACTTACCAAACTACATATGAAATAGCAGAAGCCCTGGAATCCAGTCAGGCAACAATCGTAAGGAAACTTAAAAAATATCGATTAAAGGTCAGTGGAAAAGAATAGATGAGTTTGAACAGCACCCTCCATTGTTGGACACCATCCAACAATGGAGGGTGCTGTTTTTTGACTAAAAATTACGATAGGCGAAAAATTACATGGGGTTAAGTGCTTGGAAGGAAAAGCTTCATCATTTTATAGATTGTTATTCAGTTTATATTCATAATTTATCTTTATTATTTTTTCTAATATTCAAATAAATAAGTAGAAATATTATCGTGTTAGCAAGATCAAGTTAGGGTTTTAAATTATCCAAAATATATACAATCATGTAATCACCTTCTTTTTTTCAATAAGAAGTCTCTAACCAATATTTGTCTTTAACAACCCATGTATATACTCTTGCAACTGTCAATTTTGAATTTTCAGATGCTCTATTTTTAAATCTAACTCCCCAATATGCACTTTAAGTTAATGTCACCGTACCTCTGATTACCCCTTGAGCTTCTATTGACCAATAATGGGCTCGAGGTGGAACTTCATAAACTCATTTAAATACATGAAGTCACACCTTGTATAAGATCAATATCAATCAAAATATTACTCTACTCAAACATTCCTCGTTTTAACCCTTTACTTTTTTGTATATTTTGCATATTATTACTTATGTACCATGAAAAGTCAAAATTTTAGGGAATATGAATCATTGTTTGTTAAGGTTGTGTTGCATATGTACTATAAAAAATAAGGGGGAACATAATGTGTAAGAAATTATCGATGACTGTAATCATGCTTTTATCAGTGGTTATGCTAGTTGGAGGAATTTTACCGAGTGTGGGACATGCCCAAAAGAACAATGAATCAATAAGTACAGAAAGTACAGAAAGTACAGTATTAACTTTAGACGATACCATGACAGTTAGTGAACAAAACTCAATAATTAATGAGTATCTAAGTGATCCAAATATAGATGAGTTAATTGTTCTTGATGAGTCGTTATTAATAGAGAGTAATGTTATAGAGAATGGCCCTAGCACTAACGCACGTGCTATAATTAATAAGTATAAAGTTCAAAATGTACGGGGAGGGTCTGATGCAACAGGATCTAGCGGACTTGCCACTGCTATTGGTGGTCCAGGAGTAGTATTAAATATTAGCCAGAATAAATCAGTAGCTACCACAGTTAGTGCGAATTTTGGTGCTAGTAATGCTGCACTATCAGGGGCTCTAGGGTATAGTGTAACGGGTACAACAACTATAACGATTTCTGGTACATTTAAAGTTCCGAGTAAGGTAAATGGGAAAAGTGTTAAATCATTAAAATTCACAGCATATCCTGTATATAAAACTAAACTATATGATGTATATAAAATGCCATGGAATTCCTATAGTTGGACTAAACAAGGAACAGGCACAGCAAAAAAAGCTTATGGTGTATCTTATAAAAAAGTTTATACCTATAAATAAAGGATTGAAGCTTAAATGAAAAAAAAATATATAATTATAATTTTTATGCTTATAATAATTATTGGAAGTTTGCAAATTCCTAGTCTGCTAGAATCAATATATCCATTGGCTAAAGAAGATAGAACGGAAGCTTTTTATAATATTAGATATTTATTGCAAGGGATTTTTTCTTTGGCAGGTATAATATTTGTTAATATTATATTGTTAATATATTTCATGAATGGTGATGTTGATAAAAAAAACTAGTTGAATAAGTAATGAAAGCCCTCTTCGACGAGGGCTTTTCTTTGTTTTTTCCTTGACTTTTATTTTCCTATTTAGCTTTCCTACACTTTTCATAATCCTTTTTTTGTACGTAAGCAATTCATTTCGATATATTTGCAACCGAGTCCACACCATCTTTGACTTTTAAAAAGACCCCCTTTTTCGACGTAAAAAAAAGCGTCAGCCCACAAACTTATTTTATAACGGAAGTGTTGAAACCTCCCTCTCCCAGTAGATAGGTTATTTTACATTCTTCTACTAATCAGGAGAGAAAGAAAACTGATATATCAGTGTTTCTAGGGTTTGAGTTATTCTCTTAAGAGATATAGAGCCCATTACTAAAGAACGAAGTAATACTTTTTTATGATTAAATCACCTCATCTTGGTAGGTAGCCTTCTTTACAAACAGTACAGATAGAGTTACCTAATCTTTAAAGAATTTTTAAGATATTATGGGTTGTAAAGTTGTTTTTTTGTACATGATTAACTGCTATTGCATGAAAACATTGTAGTTATGAAGGGGATTTTTGAATCCTTTTCATTTTATGTCTTCATTTAATTCTTTATTGATTCAAAAATGATTTTTTCAGTCAATAGTGAATGACGGACATCCCGTATGGAATCGTTACTTTTGATTTTTACAATTCAATAATGAATTCACTTAATGATGAATAGCCTTATTGTCGGTGAGTTAATGTTGGCACGGCACTTGCATTTATATACAGGAAATAATCTACATACAGGAAATTAATCTACGTAATGGTCCTTTAGTGGTGTGGAAGGGGTGAAAGAACCAGACGTTTACCATAGGTATAGGTAAACCGTTATTAAAGAGAAGATGGATCATTTGCTATCCCTAAAAACAGCATATGCTTGTCTACACAATCGTACCGCCTAGAATCCAGATAGAATGAGGAAAAAACGTAAGGTGCATGTATTTAATAAGTTGTTATTATAAATGAAAGCGCTAACAACCAATCGAGTGTTTTTTTCGCTACACCTAAGCTATATCTGTAGGCGGAGAATGTAGGGAAATAAAACTTACTGTTCCACCCCGGGAGTTTGAGCCTGTGAGGAAAAAATTGAAAGTGTTTTTCATCGCAGAGGTGTGCTTTCAAAATATGGACAGGATGTGAGCCAGGGAATGAACAGCAAAGTGAAATTCATTAATTTTCAAGGAGGAAGTAAATGGAGATTTTGATCCAGCAGCTTTTTAATGGTTTGACGATTGGCAGCGTATATAGTCTTGTTGCACTGGGATTGACGCTAGTATATGGAATTTTGCATATTCCGAATTTTGCACACGGTGCCCTATATATGTTGGGAGGATATATCACGTTGTCAATGATGACATTATATGGGGTCAATTACTGGATTGCCATGTTCGTATCCATTATCGTTGTTGGTTTGTTGGGAGTCCTTTTGGAACGTTTCGTGTTCCGCCTGTTAAGGGAGGCACCTCCGTTGCACGATAAGATTGCAGCAATCGGGATTCTCCTTTTTCTTGAAGCTTTTGCCCAATTTGTCTGGGGTGCCGACTTCCATACTATGACTTCTCCATATGGTCAAGTCGTCAATATCCTGGGACTGACGTTCACACTTCAGCGATTATTGATCATCGTGTCAGCTATCGCAGTGATGGTTTTACTTTACCTTTTCCTAAAGAGAACTTATGCCGGTTCGACGATAATTGCAATGTCCCAAAGCCGTGAAGGGGCGTCATTAGTAGGAATCAACATTAATAAAGTCGCGATGCTTACCTTCATGATATCGGGGGGATTAGCAGCCATCGCTTCATCCCTTGCATCACCGATTAATCTTGTTTTTCCCGGCATGGGGCATTTAGTCATCCTAAAAGCCTTCGTCATTATCATATTGGGTGGGATGGGCAGCATCCCGGGGGCGATCGTAGGTGGATATATCCTAGGTTTCAGTGAGAGCCTAGGTGCAACTTATATTTCAAATGATTATAAAGACATCATTGCATTCATACTTTTAGTCATCATATTAACGGTGAAACCAACAGGTCTTTTTGCAAAGGGGGAGAGGTAGTGTGAAGATATTAACGAAAAGAAATGGGATTATCGCTCTTATCGTCTTTGCTTTTTCATTCCCCTATATCGCGCAAAACGATTATTATCTCCATATGCTGACACTTTCGTTCATCTGGGCGATAGCTGTTTATGGAATCAATTTATTATCAGGCTATACTGGATATCTCTCGCTTGCACATGCTGGATTTTTTGCGATTGGAGCATATTCTCTTGGCCTGCTCACAGTAAAAGCGGGAATGAACTTTTGGCTGGCACTAATATGTGCATGTTTAATCACATGTGCCATTGGGTTTTTAATCGGTTTGATTGCGCTGAGGACAAAGGAACACTTTTTCGCGATTTATACCCTATGTGTGGGTTACATCATATATCTGGTGATCGATAAATGGGAGGGACTTACAGAGGGGGTTAGGGGATTAATCGGGATCCCTGCTCCTGGAAATATAGGGCCGGTCACATTTGATACTGCAGCATCCCAATATTATCTCGTTCTCATTTTCCTGCTTGCAGTGATTTTAATCGTGTATCGAATTATTCGCTCGTTGACCGGCAGAACGTATATAGCCATCAGGAACAGCGAGGACCTTGCACAAACGATTGGTATATCCACAATGAAGAATAAGTTAACCGCATTTGTCCTATCCACATTCTTCGCAGGTTTGGCAGGTGCCTTGTATGCTTCATTCATTCGTTTCATTGGACCTGATATCGGATCAACTGCCATCATGTTCGATCTATTGATGTATTTATTGGTTGGTGGAATCGGGACACTTTCAGGTCCATTGGTAGGAACATTATTATTAGTAATCCTGTCGCAGAATCTGCAATTCCTTCAAGAATATCGAATGTTGATATTCGGACCATTACTTACGGTGATCATTATCTTTTATCCGCGCGGAATAGCAGGTGCCTTCTTTGATTGGCAAAGAAAGCGAAAAGATAATGCGCTGTCCGGGGTTAGGGGCGAATTGCACATAAAAGCTGAGGAGGGATGAATTTGCTAATCGAAACTAAGAATTTGACAAAGCGTTTCGGAGGATTGGCGGCCGTCAATAATGTGGATTTTTCAATTGAAAAAGGTAGAATCAATGCAATAATCGGGCCAAATGGTGCAGGGAAATCCACTTTTTTTAACTTGATCAGTGGCTTTCATCGACCAACTTCCGGGACGGTCCTTTTTAAAGGGATTGATATCACCAAACTTCCTGCCAATGAAATTGCGGGGCTCGGAATTTCAAGAACCTTTCAAACGACAAGCCTTTTCGATCAATCGACCGTGTTGGATAATGTCATTGTCGGTCATAGACTGCGAACAAAATCCAATTTGGTGGATGCCATTCTAAGAACAAAACGTTTAAAACGGGAGGAAGCGGCTTGCAGGGATAAGGCTATGGAGGTGCTTGATATTGTCGGATTAACGGAATCGGCTGACAGAATGGTCTCGAGCATCTCGCAGGAGGAAAAGAAACGGACAGCCATTGCCCTAGCCCTAGCGACAGAACCGGAAATCATCTTTCTTGATGAACCTGCTGCGGGAATCAACCCGGATGAAACGGAAGGTTTGACAGAACTGATTAAAAAATTGAATCGATCGGGACTGACCGTTTGTTTAATCGAGCACAAAATGCATATGATCATGAACTTGGCAGACCACATCATGGTCCTTAATTACGGAGAAAAAATTGCCGAGGGCACACCTAAGGAAATCCGCGGAAATGAAGCGGTCATTAAAGCCTATTTGGGAGGGAGTGCCAGTGCTTAAGTTAACAGATGTCGCCGTGAATTATGGAAGTTTCACTGCGATAAACCATGTGAATATCGAAGTTGCCGAGGGAGAGATCGTTGTTTTGCTAGGAGCTAATGGGGCAGGAAAAAGCACGACTTTTCGTTCCATAAGCGGAATCAGTAAGCTTTCCAAGGGGGAAATCCATTTTCTGGGCATGCCGATAGGGGGCCGTGCCCCGGATAAGAATGTCCGGGAGGGGATCGTTCAGTGTGCCGAAGGACGTAAACTGTTTCCACAGATGACCGTTCAGGAAAATCTGCGGATGGGTGCCTATGTGCATCGAAAGAAAAAAGCGGAGATCAAGGATTCCTTGGAATACGTCTATCACTTATTCCCGATTTTAAAAGAAAAGCATCATGATGAAGCGGGAAGCCTGAGCGGCGGCCAACAGCAAATGCTCGCAATTGGAAGGGCTTTGATGTCAAAACCGAAATTGTTGATGCTTGATGAGCCTTCGGTGGGACTCGCTCCACTCATTGTCGAACAAATGTTTCAAGTCATTGAAGAAATAAACCGCGAAGGAATCACAATCCTGCTTGCTGAACAAAACGCGAATGCTGCCCTAAGCATTGCAGATAAAGGATATGTTTTTGAAAATGGGGAAATTGTCGTTCAAGGGACAGCAAGTGAGTTATTAGCCAATGATGAAGTAAGGAAAGCGTATATTGGGGCCTGAATAAATTGAATGGGGGATTTTTATGAAAAAACTGAAAGTATTATTTGTCTTTCTCCTGCTTACCATCACTGTTTTGACCGGGTGCAATAAAGGGGATAGCCCTGTGTCTAGCAGTGGCAGTAAAGGAAAAAATGACAATGTCGTAAACATCGGTTTTAGCGGTCCTTTAAGCGGGGCAGCAGCGTTATATGGGAAACGGACATTGAATGGTGTCGAAATGGCCGTCAATGAAATTAATGATGCTGGTGGTTTTGAAGTAGATGGTAAGAAATACACGTTGAACTTAGTATCGTTGGACGATAAATACTTACCTAATGAAACCGGGTCGAATGCTAAACGTTTAATTCAGGAATATGATACGCCGATCATTTTCACGCCTCACAGCGGAGGCGTGCTGGCACTTCAGGTTTTTAATGAACAAGAGGAATTCATCATTAGTGCATATACGAGTGAACCGGCAGTGACCGAGAGCGGAAATTCATTAACTGTTCGAATTCCACCGAATTACGAGGGGTATATCGAGCCTTTTACAACATATGCGATGGAAAATTTCGGCAAGAAAATTGCCGCTTTGCCAACATCTTCGCAATACGGTAAAGACTGGACGGAAGCCGTGCTCCCACATTGGGAAAAGCAAGGCGGAAAAGTCGTTTATAATTCTTCGATTGATTTCGCCAAAGAAACCGATTTCTTTACGATTGTCACAAATGCCTTGAAAAAAGATCCTGATGTGCTATTCATCGGTGGAGCTTCGGAACCTACGGCAAAAGTGGCGAAGCAAGCTCGGGAGCTGGGATTTAAAGGCGGTTTCATCATCATGGATCAAGCAAAGCTGGATCAAATGAAGCCGATTGCAGGTTCATATGAAACATTGGAAGGCTCGATTGGCGTTCTGCCATTGATGGACTCAGATGAAGAAGCAGTGCCTGCATTCGTCGAGAAATATCAAAAGAATTATAAGGAAGATCCAAGCTCCGAAGTAGGATTGAATTATATTGCCATGTATGCGTTTGTGGAAGCCATGAAATCTGCAGGCAGCGTTGATGATGCCAAGGCCATCCGTAAACATATGCAAGACGGACTTTCAAATATAGGGCCAGATCAAAAAATATACGATATTCCCTCGATTGATGAAAATGGAGGATTTGCATCAACTATTGTCGTCGGTGCAGTAGAAAACGGGAAAGTGGTCCCTATCCGTTAACTGGGTAAAGGAGTGCAGGTGTACCGGGTCTGGCGTAGTATACTAGTTTAGCATTTTGCAAAATTGCGTGTATCGTTCCTAATAAGGTGACGGTACACGTTTTTTTGTTGAAAAAATCCACACTAAAAATAGTAGGCTCCTATGGGTAAATTAAGCCACTCTGAAAGGGATAGATGCAAGTCCGCCAGCATCGGGGTTTTGAAGAACGGAGATTGCCGGTTAACAAATTTTACAAAAATATCTTGTCTCCGAGTAATGAAAACGCTATCATTGAATATAATATGAAATATAATTTCATTATTTTTTATTAAAAAATGAAATTATATTTAAGTGATTGTTTATAGGAGGATTTAATTGTCTATGGAAGAACATTTGCGTTCGTTAACGACTGAATTACGGAACGAAAAGACGATGAATATCGACAGTGTCAATACAATGGACATCATTTCTGCAATCAATAAAGAAGATTTTAAAGTGGCAGCAGCAGTTCAGGCGGTATTGCCAGAGATAGAAACGGCAGTTGAATGGGCTTGCGAATCGTTAAAAAAAGGAGGGAGACTCATATACATCGGAGCAGGAACGAGCGGAAGGCTCGGAGTGCTGGATGCCGTGGAATGTCCCCCTACTTTCAGCACTCCGCCTGATAGGGTGCTGGGAATAATCGCAGGAGGGGAAAAGGCATTCGTTCGGGCTGTTGAAGGTGCAGAGGATAAAGAAGAGTTTGGGGAAAATGACCTGATTGACGTGGCGCTTACAGCAAATGATACGGTTATTGGCATTGCGGCAAGCGGGCGCACTCCTTATGTGAAGGGCGCTTTACGTTATGCAAGAAAGGTCGGGGCTAAAGCGGTCGCTTTATCATGCAATAATAACGCGAGCATCACGAAAGAAGCTGATATAGGGATTGAAGTGGTGGTCGGGCCGGAAGTGTTAACAGGATCCACGAGAATGAAAGCGGCAACCGCACATAAAATGGTACTCAATATGATTTCAACGGCAACCATGATCCGATTGGGCAAAGTCTATGAAAATCTGATGGTCGATGTAAATGTCAGTAATCAAAAACTGAAGGACCGTGCAGTAAACATCATAGAAACAGTAACGAATGCTGACTATGATCAAGCTTTGAATACGCTTGAAAAGGCAAATAATCAAGTTAAGCCAGCGATTGTCATGATAAAAACGGCAACAGATTATGAAAAAGCAATGGAGTTACTGGAAAAAGCGGATGGAGATGTCAGAAAAGCCATCTCGATTTATGAAGATTAGGAGGGAAGCAATGGCTACAGGAGGATTATCCATCATACAGACGATGTTGAGCAAGCTGCCGCAATCAGAACAAAAACTAGCGGAATATATTCTACAGAATCCTCATGAAGTTGTGAACAGCACTGTACAGGAATTAAGTACGTCTGCCCAAACAAGCGGGGCTGCTGTTATTAGGTTGTGTAAATCGCTTGGAATAAAAGGATTTCAAGATCTGAAAATAAGGATTGCTGGAGATTTGATGAAGACGGTTGAACAGGGCTACCGGGATATCGAGCCTTCCGAATCACTGTACCGGATTGTGGAAAAAACAACGAGTAATTCGATTCAGACCATCCGGGACACATCTGAAATAATCGATCATGATAATCTCAAACATGCCATAACGCTGATGCTGAATGCAAAAACCGTCCACTTTTGCGGTGTGGGTGCTTCGAATATAGTTGCTGCGGATGCTCAGCAAAAATTACTTCGCATCAATAAAGGAGCAACGGCTTTTACAGATATGCATTTAGTTGCAACCCTGATTGCAAATGCTGATGAGAATGACATCGTTTTTGCCATTTCATTCTCTGGGGAAACACCTGAAGTTGTCAATATATTGAAGCTGGCAAAGGAACGTGGGGTCAAGACAATCGGGCTGACTCATTATGGCCAAACAACGGTATCCTCTTTGTGTGATGCCACTTTGTTTACATCCTATTCGAATGAAGCACCATTTCGAAGTGCAGCAACATCCTCACGATTGGCGCAATTATATATGATTGACATTTTGTTTTTGGGGATGGCCTCAGAGCAATATGAAGAAACTGTCCAATATATTGATAATACCAGGACTGCCATTAAATCGATGACAGATCGATATAAATGATTAATGCGAGATTTGACAAAGGGGGATTATGAATGGGTAAGGGGGATAAGTACGCCAGTTTAGCAGAAGAGTTATTGGGGAAATTAGGTGGGGCATCTAATGTTGCCGATGCTGCACATTGTATGACCAGACTGAGGGTATTGCCAATCGATCGATCGAAAGTAAAAATGGAAGATATAAAAAATACGGAAGGCGTTTTTGGCGTCATTGAAGAGGAAACGATACAAATCGTCCTCGGGCCAGGCGTGGTGAACAAGGTTCATACAGAATTTGAAAAGCTTCTGGAGGAAGCTTCGGGAAATTTGAACTTAAAAGAAGTAGCCTCGAAGAATAAATCAGAGATTGATAGGAAAAACGCAAAACCGTTTAAACTTTTTTTACGCAGGATTGCAAGTATTTTCATCCCTTTAATTCCCGCCTTAGTGGCATCTGGTTTGATTACCGGTATTACAAAGGCAATCGTTCAAGCGGGCTGGCTTGCAGCAGAATCACAATTAGCCATCATTTTAACCGTTATCGGATCCGGTCTGTTTGCCTACTTGGGGATTTTGGTTGGGACCAATGCTGCAAAAGAATACGGCGGATCACCTGCACTTGGTGCCCTTGCTGGTATCTTGGTCATAAACCCGGCCGTCGGCGACATTTCATTGTTCGGTGAAAATTTGCTCCCTGGCCGCGGTGGATTGATAGGAGTACTCTTTGCAGCTATTTTCATAGCCTTGGTGGAAAAACAGGTCAGGAAATTCATTCCTCAATCACTGGATATCATTTTGACGCCAACCATCGCTTTACTCATTACCGGGATTGTCACTTACATTGTATTTATGCCGGTAGGAGGGTTTTTATCGGATGCCATTACGAATGGGTTATTGAATGTATTGGATTTCGGTGGTGTTGTAGCTGGATTCGTGCTTGGGGCGGCCTTCCTCCCACTCGTCATTACTGGTTTACATCAAGGTTTAACGCCTGTCCATCTAGAATTGATAAATTCGATTGGTGATGATCCACTGCTTCCCATTTTGGCGATGGGTGGCGCGGGCCAAGTGGGAGCGGCATTTGCCATCTATATGAAAACGAAGAAAGCAAGTTTGAAGAGAGCTATCGGAGGAGGCCTTCCTTCAGGAATGCTAGGTATTGGTGAACCCCTTATATTTGGAGTGACCCTGCCATTGGGCCGGCCCTTCTTAACTGCATGTTTAGGTGCAGGAGTAGGCGGAGCATTCCAAGCTCAATTCGGGATCGCCACGTCTTCCATCGGTGTGTCCGGACTGCCGCTTACCTTTCTAGTTCATCCAAACCAAATCGCCCTGTTCCTTGCTGGGTTGTTCATTTCCTATATAGCAGGGTTTATTTTTACGTATCTGTTCGGATTTAAAGATGAAATGGCGGTTGAATTTAAGTGATCGGAATTTCTTTTTATCTACAGGACCCGCATGCAGAAACACAAATTATACATGCTGCTAACCTAGGAGTGAAGAGAGCATTTACCTCGCTCCATATTCCTGAAGAAAAGGGAGACCTCGTGAAGAGGATGATCAGGCTTTTAAAGCTTGCAGAGGACTATGGAATGGAAATCCATGCAGATGTCTCATTAAATACGCTTGATCATTTGGGGATTAACAAATTTACGGATTTATGTCCATTAGGTATTAAAGGGATTCGCCTTGATGATGGGTTCGATAAAGAAACGGTCATATCTTTATCTAAGGTGTTTTCACTCTCACTAAATGCAAGTACGTTGAATGAAGAGGAACTTTTAGCCGTGCTTGGGGGCGGAGTGGAACCGGAAAGTCTGATAGCTTGGCACAACTTTTATCCAAGGCCTGAAACGGGCCTTGAAGAAGAGTTCTTTCATGAACAAAATGGAATGTTCAAGAAATACGGCATACCGATCTTTGCTTTCATCCCGGGTGCAGGAAGTAAACGCGGTCCTCTTCATGAGGGTCTTCCAACGCTTGAAAAACACAGGTTGATGAATCCTTACGCCGCCGGAATTGAGCTGATCCAGCATGTGGAAGGAGTTTACCTAGGAGATCAAGGAACGGAGGGTAATTTGCTTGAGAATCTAACCGCATATAAAAATCTGAACATTCTAACTGTTAGAGTGGAATCCCGACTTTTGCAAAGCGGTCAGTATAAATTGAGGCCAGATGTATCTCAAGATGTTTTCCGGCTTCAGAATACCCGGGTCACCGCAAATGTTGAGCCGAGTAATACAGCTGCACGAAGCCTTGGATCCATAACGATGGACAATGATGCTTATGGAAGGTATCGGGGAGAGGTTCAAATTTGCAAAAGAGACCTAGGGGCAGACCACCGAGTCAACGTTATAGGAAGAGTTATAGAAGAAGATATTCCCTTGCTGTCCCTTCTAAAGCCTGGTCAAACAATAAAACTTATAATTGAGTAAACAATTGGACTCAAAGAATCCAGGGATAAATGGATACATTTCATGAAGGCTTTTTAAAGAGGCGGCTGCTGGGATCCCGATGCTGCCTTGATTTCTTTATAGGATCTATATAGTTCATTTCCATTCATTTTTTATCCCTTCACGGCAGTGGTTTGGAATTGTTGCTAACAGAACTAAAAAGAATACAAGGGAGGAAGCCTGAATGATAAAAAGGATATGTGCCCCAGCTGGAATCGCATTATGTTTGGTTTTATCCATTATGGGAGGGAATGCGACAGCAAAGGGGTACGAAAATGAAAAAACGGTATCTGATATTCAGGAAATCGTAGAAAACATGACAATCGATGAAAAAGTCGGTCAAATGCTCATGCCGGATTTTCGAAATTGGCAAAAACAAGGAGAAACAAAGGCGACCGGGTTTATTGAAATGAACTCGGAAGTTGCAAGCATCATCAAAAAATATCATCTGGGCGGTGTGATTCTGTTTGCTGAGAATGTAGTCGATACCGAACAAACGGTTCGGCTCACGGATGGTTTGCAGATGGCAAGCCCGGACCTTCCGCTGTTCATAACGATTGATCAGGAAGGAGGAATCGTAACTCGTCTTCAAACTGGAACGAACCTTCCTGGTAATATGGCACTTGGTGCAGCCAGAAAAGAGAGTTACGCTTATCAATCTGGAGAAATTATTGGCAAGGAACTGTCGGCACTTGGCATAAATGTCAATTTCGGACCGTCTGTCGATGTCAATAATAATCCCGGAAATCCTGTTATTGGCGTTCGTTCCTTCAGTTCCGATCCGGAACTTGTATCAAAGCTTGGCATTCAGATGATAAAAGGATTGCAAAATCAGAACATGATAGCGACGACCAAGCATTTCCCTGGCCATGGAGATACAGCAGTCGACAGTCATTATGGTCTTCCCCTTGTTTCTCATGATAAAGAGCGTTTGCGCTCCATCGAGCTGCTTCCTTTCCAAAGAGCCATCGATGCTGGAGTTGATATGATGATGACTGCACATGTTCAATTTCCTGCATTCGATGACACTACCTATATCAGTAAAAAAGACGGTCAAGAAATTATGGTTCCTGCAACGCTGTCACAAAAGGTCATCACGGGTCTATTACGTGAAGAAATGGGATTTGACGGTGTTGTGGTTACAGATGCTTTGAATATGAAAGCCATCGCGGACAACTTCGGACAGGAAGAAGCTGTGGTCCTTGCCCTGAAATCTGGTGTTGATATTGCTTTGATGCCGGCACAGGTTAATTCGCTTCAAATGGAAAAGAATATAACCTCTGTATTCAATGCAGTGAAGGCGGCAGTGGCAGGCGGGGAAATTCCTCTAAATCAAGTCAATCAATCTGTAACAAGGATACTTGAACTAAAAGTGAAAAGAGGGATATTAAACCCGGATGATACACCGATAGATAAAAAAATCGAAACCGCGCTTCAAGTGGTCGGTAACGAAGATCATTTGAAAAAAGAAAGGAAAATGGCGGAAGATGCCATCACTCTTTTGAAAAATGAACACAAAACATTGCCTTTCAAACCTAAGAAAAATGATAAAGTTTTAATTCTTGCTCCTTTTGATGACCAAGTTGAATCCATGTCCAGGAGCATCAGCGAATTAGCTGATAAAAAGAAAATAAAGAAAGTCCAAATAACGGGTATGAGTTTTTCAGGAAAGTCATTTACAGATCAAGTGGCCAGACTCATTGATGAATCGGATTTTGTCATAACTGGTTCCTATATTGTCAAAAACGATCCGGCTGTCAATGATGGAGTGATAGATGATAGCATTCAAGATTCGTCGAAGTGGGCAACAGCCTTCCCTAGAGCGGTCATGAATCATGCAAAGAAAAAAGATAAAGAATTTGTTTTAATGAGCTTAAGAAACCCTTATGATGTTGCAAACTTTGAAGAAGCGAAAGCGGTTCTAGCTGTTTACGGGTTTAAAGGGTATTCGAATGGGCGTTATAGACAGCCAAATATCCCGGCAGGCATCTCGACCATTTTTGGAGAATCAAGACCTAAAGGCACGTTGCCGGTCGCTATACCTTCAGTAACTAACCCCTCTGAAAGCCTTTATAAATATGGATATGGATTAGATATTAAATCTGGAAGACCCATTAAAAAATAAGGAGAGAAGCAATTTGAAAAGAATGATAATCCTATTTGCCATTTGCATGCTTTCTTTCGGCATCGTTTCCTCAAAAAGTGTAACAGCTGTTAAAGAGAAGAAAAAACAAAAGGTCAGTCCTGGTATTGAAGTTCTTTTAAAAGAAGAAAAGAACGTTTTAAGCGGAAAGAAAGTCGGCTTGATTACGAATCCAACTGGCATCGACTCTAAATTAACCAGCATCGTCGATCTCCTTCATGATGATCCGGATATTAATTTAACGGCTTTATTTGGTCCTGAACATGGAGTGCGTGGAGATGCGCAAGCTGGTGCAAGCGTTGAATATTATATTGATGAAAAAACAGGATTGCCCGTTTATAGTTTATATGGAAAAACGAAAAAACCGACGCCTGAAATGTTAAAGGATGTTGAGGTCCTTGTTTTTGATATCCAGGATGTCGGAACACGCTATTACACTTATATCTACACGATGGCTTATGCAATGGAAGCAGCCAGAGAAAATGATATCCCCTTTATCGTGCTGGACCGGCCGAACCCACAAGGCGGGGAGTCGGTAGATGGGCCGGTCCTTGAACCTGAATTCTCATCGTTTGTTGGGTTGTATCCAATCCCGCTTAAGCATGGGATGACGGTTGGGGAACTCGCGACTTTGTTCAATAAGGAATTTAAAATTGGAGCAGATCTCAAGGTCATCAAGATGAAAGGCTGGAAGCGAGATATGGATTATGACGATACTGGTCTCCCTTTTGTCTTGCCGTCACCGAATATGCCGACAGTTTCCACTACTTTCGTATATCCGGCTACAGGCTTGATCGAGGGAACAAATGTCTCAGAAGGCAGAGGAACGACCAAACCATTCGAGTTGATAGGTGCTCCATATATAAACAGTGATGAGCTTGCTGGGAAATTAAATGCATTAAGGTTACCCGGTGTGAAATTCAGGGCAGCGTCCTTTACACCTACATTTTCAAAACATGCAGGTAAACTTAGCCACGGAGTGGAAATTTATATAACGGATAGAGAAGAGTTCAAGGCTGTCCCTACTGGACTTCACATCATCAAGACCATTCAGGATCTATATCCTGGTGATTTCGAATTCCTTGCGGCCAACAATTTCAATTTATTAATTGGCAATGGCTGGATAATGTCAAGAATTAAAGCAGGTTCAACAGTAAATGAAATCTTGAAAGAATATCAAGTAAGGCAGGATGCCTTTAAAAAGGTTCGCAAAAATTACTTGCTCTATAAATAAGTGAAAAAAGAAAAGTCCGGGTTGGACTTTTCTTTTTTTATGGGCTTTCGAAGGAGGAGTAAATCGCTAAGACTTTATTCCTGAATATAGTCAAATTTATAAATGAAATGAAGTTCTAAAATGGAAGGAACCGTTGTCTAATAGAATATGGGGTTTCCCCTAAATCAGTATTGTCAGGAGGAAAGCGGAATGAAAAAATATCTTCAAAAAATTGGGCGTTCCTTGATGCTGCCAGTAGCCGTATTGCCGGCAGCCGCCATTTTAATGGGGATCGGTTACTGGATAGACCCAGCAGGATGGGGAGCGGGAAGTCCGTTAGCAGCTTTCTTAATCAAAGCAGGTTCTTCGATCATTGACAATATGGCTATCTTGTTTGCTGTTGGAGTGGCGTTGGGGATGTCGAAAGGAAAAGATGGAGCTGCCGCTTTGAGCGGGCTCGTAGCCTATCTAGTCGTAACGACATTGCTTTCCACGGACTCGGTGGCGATGCTGCAAGGAATTGAGGCAAAAGATGTAAATCCAGCATTTGTGAAAATAGAGAATGCATTTGTCGGAATCCTTTCGGGCCTTATAGCGGCAGCTATGTATAATCGGTTCAGTAAGGTCGAGCTGCCTGATGCACTCGCCTTCTTTAGCGGTAAACGCCTAGTCCCGATCCTTACTGCGGTTATCATGTTACTGGTTTCCCTTATATTATTCTTCGTATGGCCACTCATCTACTCCTGGTTAGTTATATTCGGGGAAGGAATAAGTGAATTAGGTGCTGCTGGAGCAGGACTCTATGGATTCTTTAATCGGCTTTTGATACCAACAGGTTTACATCATGCGTTAAACTCCGTATTCTGGTTCGATGTAATAGGACTTAACGATATCGGTAAATTCTGGGCTGGAACAGGAATAAAAGGAACCACAGGCATGTATCAAGCCGGATTCTTTCCCGTGATGATGTTCGGTTTGCCGGCAGCAGCTCTTGCCATGTACCATACGGCAAAATCACGGAAGAAAAAACAAGTGGCCTCATTAATGCTCGCAGCCGGCTTCGCTTCATTTTTCACAGGCGTTACTGAACCTTTGGAATTTGCTTTCATGTTTGTTGCACCAGCCCTATTCGTTGTGCATGCCTTATTAACAGGAATATCGTTGGCTATTGCTGCGACTTTCCAATGGACAGCAGGGTTCGGTTTTAGTGCAGGATTCATTGACTTTGTTTTAAGCTCAAGATTGCCAATGGCAAATGAACCTTATATGCTGCTTCTTCAAGGACTGGCTTTTGCAGTCATCTACTATTTCTTATTCCGATTCTTGATAACTAGGTTCAATTTAATGACTCCCGGCAGAGAAGATAATACAGAAGATGAGCTTGATGGCGGAGGAGCGATTGCGGGAGCAGACAGCGGTCAAGGCGGGAATAATGAGAGCAAATTCTTTGGAATGGCTTCCGCTATTTACGAGGGATTAGGCGGAGACGCTAACGTAACATCTGTAGATAACTGTGTTACCCGTTTAAGGGTGGAAGTGGAAAATATGGGAGCTGTCGATCAGAATAAAATCAAATCAGCAGGGGTTGCCGGAATCAATATTGTGGGTCCACAAAGCATTCAAGTCATCGTAGGGACACAGGTACAATTCATAGCTGATGAAATAGAAAAGATCAGGCGGCAATAGATCTAGTAAAACTGCATTTTGCCTTTTAATGAAAAAATCTACGATCAGAATAATAATTTCTGATCGTAGAGATTATTATGGTAAAGTAATGATTTTTAAAGCGTGAAAGATTTACTTAATAAACTCTGCTCTTAAAATAGAATAAAACGAATCAATGTTCTATAATATATAAGGGTATAATGAAGGATTTGCCATGAAGCTTAGAGAAATAGTAAAGGAGCTCATCCGTCAATCATTGATACATCGCTGATGAAGGCTGCATACATACATAACACCTTTAAAACACGATTGAACAGGGTACTAAGATGCTGAGCAAGCGATATCTTATGAATTTTTTCTGCCTTTTAATATAAGGGAGGTTCCGGTCATGTATAAACAAAAAACCAAAGAGACGGACAGTAGTGTCATTGAGTTCATCGAAAACGTCGATAATCCGAAAAAACGTGAAGATGCCTATGAATTGTTGAATGTTTTTACCGAAACGACAGGTTATGAGGCAAAGATGTGGGGACCGAGCATAATTGGGTTCGGAACCTATCATTATAAATATGAATCAGGTCACGAAGGCGATGCCCCCCTGGTAGGCTTTTCACCTCGAAAAGCAAAAATCAGTTTATACTTTGCTCCAGGGGATAAAAAAAGAGAAGAATTATTACAGGCATTTGGAAAACACACTTCCGGAAAAGCGTGTGTGTACATCAATAAAGTGGCAGATATCAATATTAATGTATTGAAAGAATTGATTAATCAATCTGTCAAGTTTTTGAGAGATACATACCCGGACAATGAAATATAATAAAATGTTTGTTTAAGAGGAACAAGAAAGCGAGTGGGATTGAAAATGAGAAAAATTAAAGTTGGCATAGTTGGGTACGGATTGTCAGGAGCTACTTTCCACGCGCCATTACTAAGTGTTTTAGAGCAGTTTCAAATAGCGAAAGTTGTGAGCTCCAATAAGGAAAAAGTCCAAAAAGATTTGAAAGATGTGGAAGTGGTAGGCAGCTTAGAGGAAATTCTTGAAGACCCATCCATTGATTTGGCTGTTATTACGACACCGAGTGGTTTGCATTATGAAATGGCCAAGCAAAGCTTGTTAGCCGGGAAGCATGTCATCCTCGAAAAGCCGATGGTTGTGGAAGCTTGGGAGGCGGAGGAGCTCATCAAGATTGCCGAGGAAAAGAATCTGCTATTAAGTGTCTATCATAACCGGAGATGGGATAATGACTTTTTGACCGTGAAAAAACTTATGGATGATGGAGTGCTTGGGGAAATCAATACATACCAAGTCCATTATGATCGATACCGGCCTGTGGTCAGGGATAGATGGAGGGAAAAACCGGGCCCGGGATCAGGCATGCTTTATGATCTAGGATCACATCTCATCGATCAAGCACTTCATTTGTTTGGATTGCCGCAATTCGTTTGGGCAGATGTATTTTCCCAAAAAGAAAATGCAGAAACGGATGATTACTTCCATGTGATATTAGGATATGAAAAGCTGAGGGTTATCTTGCATTCAGGCTCAATCGTTCCGTATAATGGACCGCGGTATCAGGTGCATGGAAGTAAAGGATCATTTATCAAATACGGTCTTGATTGCCAAGAGGCAGACTTAAGTGAGGGGAAAAAACCATTGGATGACTCTTGGGGTGCAGATGATCCCGAATTCTATGGTAAGCTGGTTACGGTTGAAGGAGAAAATGAGATACATGAAACCATTGAAACACTGCATGGTTCTTATTTAACGTTTTACCAGGCAGTTGCCGATAGTATATTGAACGGGAAAAAAGCTCCAGTCACTGCCCAAGAGGGGGTAGCGGTCATTAAAATCATTGATGCGGCTTTTGAAAGCAGTAAAGGAAAGAAAGCCATTTATATTAAATGAAATTAATTTCCCTTTATAACAAGATGAAATGAGAAAACTGAATGAAAAGCGGCCTTATTCTAAAAATAAGGTCGCTTTTTATTTTGGTGAAATAAAAGCTTCAACTTTAGTAAAGAATGGAGCAAATACTCGTGAATACAAATATTACGCATGATTTTGAGCAGTTTCCGCATGAAACTGGAGCAGAAATCCGAGAGTTGGGGACGTTACTCGTGAAATTGACGCATTTACTCGTGAGTTTGAAGCAATTACTCGTGAATTTGAGTGTTACACAAAAATATGAGCAGTTTCCGCAAGAAACTGGAGCTAGTTCTCAAGAGATTGAAATGTTACTCGTTATTAAACTGTTTTGGAGGATTTCAATTAAAAGAAGAATGGATAAAAAAATCATAATGAAAACCCCCGGATAGCGGATGCTACTGGGGGTTTCGTTAAGGAATAAATTTTGAAATGCCATTTAAGCTCTAAGATAAGGCCTTTGCATGAAGAGATCGCTTTTGCCAAGCCATAGTAATCATTAAAGTAATGAATAAGAGGATAAGGCCCAACATGAACGGATAGGTAATGTGGACATCATACATCATTCCCGCAAGTGTTGGTCCGAGCACATTTCCGATGCTCATATACGCATTATTCATACCCATTGCAAAGCCTTGCTCATTCCCTGCCATCTTGGAAATCAGTGTGTTAAGAACTGGACGTAAGATGGAAGTGGAAAGGAAGATGATAAGTGAAATTAAAAAGAAAATCAGGTAATTCGATGCAAAAAGTGATAGAAGGAAACCGATGGCTGCCACACTGATAAAGATATTCAGCACATTCACTTCCCCGAAACGCTGTACGATCCGGTCGACGACAAACAATTGAACTATTACACTGACGATACCGGTGGCTGTAACCATTACGGCGATGTCCTTTGGAGTTGAATTGAATTGATTATCAAGATAAAGACCAATTACAGATTCATACGCCATTAAGCCAAAGCTCATTACAAGAGTAATGATGAGTGGGATGAAATAGGGCTTTTTCACGGATAAAGCAATCTTCCGAAGCATCGTTTCAGTTTTTGCATCCATGGATTGAGTAACCTGTGCCGTTTCGCTTTCTTTTAAAACAAAAATCGAAAATACGACTGCTGATAGGGATACCAGCGCAGAAATCAAAAAAGGAAACTTCAAGCCAAAGTCAGCTAAAAAACCTCCAATTCCTGGACCGACTACAATTCCCAGGGACATGGCGGCAGATACTAAACTATTGCCTTTAGCGCGTTGATCAAATGTGGTGATATCAGCAACATAAGCAAAAATTGCGGGTATAAGCAAAGCTGCCCCGATTCCGCCAATGATACGTGAAGCATATAATAACCAAATGGAATTGACTGCATAAAAAATGAACATGGATAATGTCAAACCGACCAATCCATAAATAATCATTTTTCTGCGCCCGAATTGGTCAGTCCATTTTCCGGCAATTGGCGAAAAGATAAGTTGTGCACCTGCGAAAATGGCAATCATTAGACCAGCGGCGGTTCCACCTTGATTAATGGAGGCCAGGTATGCTGGTAAAATGGGAATGATGATCCCGAAACTCCCTATTGCGATAAACATATTGATCATGAGGATAATGATCTTTTTGCGTTGTTCTGCTGACATGGACAGCCTCTCTCTCTCTTTAAAAATCAATAACCAATTTAATTCGCATGGTTAATTTTTTGATACGTTAATTATGTTATAGTTTTAGATAGATAGTGTCAATAAGAAAGGATTGTCAAACATGCATTCAAGTGAATTGTATAATTTACATCTAGAGATCAGGGAATTAAGCAGCCTATCACAGGAATTGGTGGAACCGTTATTGGTTAAATATGATTTAACTACTGTGCAGTATCGCGCATTGCAATTAATAGTCTTGAATGAATCCATAGCTGTTAAAGATGTTTCGAATCATTTGAAAATTAAACCTGCAGCAGGGACTGCACTAATTGATCGGCTTGAACGGAAGAAGTTGATTGAGAGGGTACACAGTGAGGATGACCGGCGGGTCGTTTTTATCCAATCCACCGAAAGTGGAAGGAATACCTATCATTCCATCAATAAGTGTTTTACCAAAACCTTTCGTGACTTTTATAGCGTCCTGAATGAAGAGGAAACGGAACGACTCAAACAAATCGTTGGGAAACTTACCGAACATCTGTCGGCATGCATAGATAATAAAATATAATCTTCCTGACGTGTACAGTTTCCATTATAATAGAAAGAAGAAGCACTATATAACATTAAAACAGTGAATTTCACTGTTTTTTAGGAGGTTAAATTATCAGAATAATTAAAAAACGTTCGGATTATTAATCCCCTTGAGTAAAGCGGATAGGTCATTCAAAAATCTTTATATGCAAATCCATTAAAGAAGATATGACGGCTGGAAAATGAATATGTATTAAAAGGATACGAAGTTTTTTTCTCAGGATCCATCATGACGAACCCAGCAGGGTGCTGTATACAGTGAATCTGTAAAGAAGGAGATGGTAAAAATGTTTTCCCCATTAACTCCAATTGATTGGAAGCGCAGGGCCGTAAAATATTATCCTCATAAAGTGGCAGTCATCGATGAAGAGAAAAAGTTTACATATAAGGAATTCGGGCAGCGAACAGATCAACTTTCCAAAGCTTTGTATTCTTCGGGAATTGAAAAAGGTGACCATATTGCAGTTATGTTGCCAAATACGCATTATATGTTGGAATGTTTTTATGGCATTTGTCAAATGGGAGCGGTAATGGTTCCTTTGAATTATAGGCTTGCTGCAGAGGATTTGGAATTTATCATCAAGCATAGCGATTCAAAAATGTTGATAGTCGATGAAGAATTCACCGCTCCGATCGAAAAGATCATTACTAAACTTTCCTTGGAAAAGATCATCATCGTGCCTGTTGAAGGATATGAAACCACTTTACCTGGAATAGATTATGAGAATTTCATTTTGCATGCAAATGATTATGGACTGCCAGATGTTAAAATCGATGAAAATCAACTTTTGACTATAAATTACACGAGTGGAACGACTTCAAAACCCAAAGGGGTCATGTTAACTCATCGCGGGAATTACATGAACGCCGCTAATTTCATTTATCACCTAGGAGTGAAGCATGACGATGTATACTTACATACCTTGCCAATGTTTCACGCTAATGGCTGGGGAGGGGTATGGTCGGTAACGGCTACTGGCGGGACTCATGTATGTTTAAGGAAAGTCGATCCCCCTCTTATCCTCAAATTATTCGCCCTTCATAATATTACATTATTATGTGGAGCGCCTACTGTCGTCAATATGCTGGTAAATGATCCTAAAGCAAAAGGAACAAATATCAAAGTGCGTCCAAGAATGGCAACAGCAGGGGCTCCTCCAGCAGCAGCGCTTATACAAAAGGCACAAGAAATCCTTGGTTTGAATATGATCCACGTATATGGATTAACAGAAACTTCCCCATTCATCCTATATAACGAGTGGAAGGATGAGTTTGAAGCTAAATCGGCGGACGAACAAGCAATAATAAAGGCAAGACAAGGGATTGAATTGGTTTTCAATGGGGAAACGATGGTAGTCAATAAAGAAGGGAAAGAAGTCGCTTGGGATGGAAAGGAACTGGGGGAAATCATTACTCGCGGCAATGTTGTAATGGAAGGATATTATAAGGATCCGGAAAAGACGGCTGAAGCCATTAGGGATGGCTGGTTTCATACCGGGGATCTGGCAGTTACCTATCCTGATGGATATATTGAGATACAGGACAGGGCTAAGGATTTAATCATTTCCGGCGGGGAAAATATTTCTTCAACAGAGGTAGAAGGGGTATTGTATAAACATCCAGATGTTTTGGAGGCTGCGATCATTGCCATTCCAGACGATAAATGGGGAGAAACGCCTAAGGCAATCATTGTGCTGCAGCCAAATGCAAAAGTGACAGAAAATGAGATCATCACCTTTTGCCGCTCAAAAATGGCTCACTTTAAAGCACCGACAAAAGTTGAATTCGTAGAGTCTTTACCGAAAACGGCAACAGGTAAGCTACAAAAATACCGATTGAGGGAAATCCATTGGAAAGGATCGAAAAAGGTAAATTAACGGCTTTCATTGGAACGGGATATATATATTAAGTGAATGTCATGAAAAGGAAAAACGAATGAAGTACGGAAATTAATAAGACCAAGAATGCTTTTAAATAAGCATTCTTGGTTTTTATATTATGGAAAGCAACATTTCCTCTGTAATATTAGGAGCAGGAAGGATTAATTAACGAGGGCTTCTAAATGAAAGATTTGACTTAGTGTAATATATATACGTTATTTTAGATAAACTTGGTTTTTTACCACTAGCATAGACAGATACATGATAAGCGTGTTTTCCGGAATAATATGCTGCTATTAAACTATTAGGACTGCCAGCAAGTGCTGATGCCAGTGCAGTAGCTACTCCTGCTGGTGCGGTTGGGCCACCTGCAAACACAAGAGTACTTACGATGCTTAACCATGTTGTTCCCTTTTGATGAGCCTTTACCATCTTTCCTAATTGGGTATTTGTTAGTTTAGCTTGATGAGCAATAGGTTTGCTCATTTCAATGATGCTTGCTGTTGGTTGTATTTGTATAACATCATCACTAATTAATTTGACTTCCACAATGGGGTTGACAGTTGATGAAGGTATTGTTTCATTTTTCTCTTCGGCCAATGTATTGGGGACATGTGATAATACTAATAAACTGATTATTAGTATTGAAAATAAGGACTTTTTCTTCATTTTCATAACACTCCCTTATATTTTTTTGAAAATTTGGTTTAATATCATACTATATAACTATATGCAGGAGGTCGAGATAAATATGGAAACTAAGGAAAAAAGACTTAAAACAGTAATAATTGTACTTATTTCTATATGTCTAGGTTTTATAATCAGGATGTCCTCAGTAATAATATCTGATCGAAATTTATTTTCTATGTACAACATAGACCTATTAATTTTGTTTATAGCGATAATTGGATTAATTATATGGTTGAATAAAAAGAAAAAAAGGATCTAATTCTTCAGTTTGGAGACAAAAGGGGTTCTATAGCGAGTGTATTGGAGGAACCGTTCAAACCCTCTAAACCCATTAGTCTTTATTCTGACTTAGAGTTAGTTTTTTAAAAAAAAGCATTATTTCCGGATAATTAGAGTAGAAACTTTCATCAATGGATTTTGTGAATTCGTAAAAAAAAGGCGGGAAGAAAAACAGATTGTTTTTCTTCCCGCCTTTTTTTTCATGGGTAGTATGAAAAATTTAAAAAAACCTAATGAGATTATATTATATGAAGAAACTAAGAAGCACAAAGAAAAAATAGCCTTGATCTTATAAAAATTCTGTAAATTTAAATCAAACATTATAACGTTATATTGATTAGTTCGACAAAATATGATAATCTACTTTTGTAAAGAGAAATTAATGAATTCTTATACAATTCAGTGTAACCGTATACAAAGTACTTTCAATCGATAGGATGTACCGAAAAGGATGAGGGAAATGACAGATACGTTAGTTCTGAAGAATGTAAAAATGGTAGAGGGAAAAGCAGCGGATATCATCCTGGAAAATGGGATGATTAAGGAAATTGCACGACCCGGAACTGCAACAGGAGATAAGATAATAGATTATGATCAAAAAGTTTTTGTTTCGAGCGGTTGGATTGATATGCATGTACATGCTTTCCCGGAATTCGATCCTTATGGTGATGAGGTTGATGAGATTGGATATAAAACTGGTGTAACAACGGTCATAGATGCAGGAAGCACGGGGGCAGATAGGATAACCGATCTGGTTAGAAGTTGTGAAAATTCCAAAACGAATGTTTTCGCCTTTCTGAATATTTCGCGGATTGGATTGAAAAGGGTTGATGAGTTATCGGATATTTCATGGCTGGACGAAAGGGAAATAATGAAGGCAATTTCCAAGTACGGGGATTTTGTCGTTGGACTTAAAGCGAGAATAAGTAAAAGTGTAGTTGGTCCAAATGGTGTCAAGCCATTAAAAATCGCTAGGAATTTCTCGGCTGAAACGGGTTTACCATTAATGGTTCATATCGGTTCAGGGCCGCCTGATATTAAGGAAGTCCTTCAATTACTTGAGGAAAAGGACATTATTACTCATTTTCTAAATGGTAAAGCGAATAATTTATTTGATGAAAGAGAAGTGCCGCTGCCTGAGTTGATTAAGGCGATTGAACGTGGTGTACATTTGGATGTAGGTCATGGAACGGCAAGCTTTTCTTTTAAAACTGCAGAAATGGCTAAAAAGCGGGGAATCGGCTTCAATACGATCAGTACGGATATATATCGGAAAAACAGAGAGAATGGGCCAGTTTTTAATATGGCAAATGTGCTTACAAAATTTTTGTACCTCGGTTATCCATTAAAAGAAGTAATAGATGCGGTTACGGTCAATGCAGCAGCTTGGTTGAATAAACCAGAGCTTGGAAGGATTTCAGCTGGGGATATTGCGAACCTAACTTTATTCTCGATCGAGAATGAGCCGACCCTTTTATTGGATTCCGAAGGCGAAAAAAGGATGGCAGAAAAAAGAGTTGTTGTAAAAGGAGTGGTTATAAATGGAGAATTCATTGAATGCTAAATACGGTTTGAAAAGAGTCATCAATGCAAGCGGAAGAATGAGCATATTGGGAGTCTCTGCCCCAACTGACACAGTGATGGACGCGATGAAAAAAGGTGGGCAAAATTATGTTGAAATTTCTGATTTAGTCGATAAGTCAGGCCAGCATATAGCGAATTTGCTTCATTCTGAAGCAGCGGTGGTCGTAAACTCAGCATCAAGCGGAATTGCGCTTTCAGTAGCGGCAATCGTTACTGAAGGAAACAGAAGGAAAAGCGAAAGGCTTCATCAAGATCGTATTCAAAAGAATGAAATCATCATGCTGAAAGGCCATAACGTTCAGTATGGTGCACCGGTTGAAACCATGATTTATCTTGGCGGCGGAAAATTGGTTGAAGTTGGATATGCAAATGAAGGGAAAGCAGAACATATTGCGGAGGCCATAAATGAAAATACTTCCGCTATTTTATATGTGAAATCGCATCATGCTGTCCAGAAAAATATGATATCGGTCGAAGAAGCATGGGAAGTGGCCAAAACGAATAATATCCCTCTGATTGTCGATGCAGCAGCGGAAGAAGATTTGGAAAAATATGTACAATTCTCCGACCTGGCGATTTATAGTGGTTCAAAAGCCATTGAAGGACCCACATCCGGTATCGTTGCTGGCAGAAAAAAATATATCGAATGGGTAAAGGTTCAATTGCACTGTATAGGAAGGAGCATGAAGGTTGGAAAGGAAACGACCTTTGGGCTGCTTCAGGCATTGGATGAGTATTTTGTCAAGACGGATAATAGCGAAAAAGAAAAAGCTAGTTTACAAGTTCTCACATCACTTGACTCGATTGATGGCGTAAAAGTAACGATAGTTCAGGATGAAGCCGGACGTGCCATATATAGAGCACGTATTTCCATAGATCCTTTGACGGAAACGACGGCGAAAGAAGTGAACGAGCAGCTCAAAAATGGGGATATCGCCATTTATACACGGGATTATGGGATACGGCAAGGCTTTTTCGATATAGATCCGCGTCCATTGCAAGGTGATGATATAAATGTTATTGAATCACGATTAAGAACCATATTAGGAGGAAAACAAGGATGACAAACATAAACAAACGGTTATTGAATGATCGCGTAGCCTTAAATGTACTTGCAAATAGTGTGGAAAATGCAGTGGAAGTCTTTGAAGCAGCTGAAGGACATGTATTGGTTGGTGTACTCTCAAAGGATTATCCAACTGTCGAAGCAGGTGTTACAGCAATGAAAGAATACGGGGAAGCCATTGATGAGGCCGTTTCAATTGGATTGGGCGCAGGCGATAATAGACAGGCTGCAGTTGTCGCAGAAATAGCAAAATACTATCCAGGCAGTCATATTAACCAGGTTTTTCCGGCTGTTGGTGCTACGAGGGCCAATTTAGGCGAGAAGGATAGCTGGATAAATTCACTTGTTTCTCCAACTGGGAAAGTCGGTTATGTGAATATCTCCACTGGTCCAGTAAGTGCAGGCGCAAGTGAAACTGCCATTGTGCCAATCAAAGCTGCCATTGCGCTCGTTCGCGATATGGGAGGAAATGCTTTGAAATATTTCCCTATGAAAGGACTGAAGCATGAAGATGAATATCGTGCTGTAGCAAAAGCTTGTGGTGAAGAGGGATTTGCTTTGGAACCAACAGGTGGAATCGACTTAAATAATTTCGAGACGATATTAGAAATTGCATTAGAAGCAAAAGTGCCTAAAGTCATTCCCCACGTATATTCTTCCATCATTGATGAAGCGACTGGTAAAACGAATGGGGAGGATGTACGGAAATTATTGGCCATGACGAAAAAATTGGTTGAAAAATATGCCTAAAAGAATTGTGGCATTCGGGGAAGTAATGATGCGTTTGCAGGTACCAGGGCATGAATTGCTATCACAGGCTAACACGCTGCAATACTCCTTTTCAGGCACGGGAGTAAATGTGGCTTCTGCGATGACAAAACTTGGACATGATGGGTATCTTGTGACAATGTTACCGGATAACCCCCTTGGTGATTCAGCAATTTCAGCATTGCAGGGCTTAGGAATCGGCAGGAACTACATCTCTAGAGGCGGCAAATACATGGGGATGTACTTTTTGGAAAATGGATTTGGACAGCGGGCGAGCCGTGTCACATATTCCAATCGACTGGAAAGCAGTTTTAATACTGCAACCTTATCCGATTATGATATGGATATGATTTCGGAAAAGACGGATATCATCCATTTTTGCGGAATCACGCTTGCAATGGCGGAAAATGTACGGGAAAGCATGAAGGTGCTGGCTAGAAAAGTCAAAGAAAAGGGCGGTACAGTCTGTTTCGACTGCAATTACCGACCTTCCTTATGGGAGGGAGGTTACGCTGACGCAAAGCCTCATTATGAAGAAATGCTTTCTTTGGCTGATATCGTCATGATGAATGAAAAAGACGCGCTTTATATTTTAGGAATGAAGTCAGAAGGCTCCACAAGGGAAGAACAGCTTGTTGAGTTGATCCCTGAAGTGGCCAAGCGATTCAAAATTCAATCGATAGCGGGGACACATCGTTCGATCAACAGTAATAATAGCCATACCTTGAGGGGGTATATATACAAAGAAGAAACATTTTACTTTTCCGATATCCTATCATTTTCCGTATATGATAGAATAGGTTCAGGCGATGCTTACACCAGCGGAATCTTACATGGCGAATTGCTAGGATATTCCCCTGAAAAGACAGTACGATTTGCTGCTGTATCAGGAATGCTGGCATGTACTGTCGTTGGAGATACTCCTTTGGCAACCGAAAAGGAGATACTCTCGGCAATGGAAGGTAAAATGGAAGATATTAAAAGATAAGGCAGGAGATTAGGAATGAATGTGAACAGAAAAAATGGACCGATGTATTTACAGATAAAAGAAATATTAAAGGATCGTATTTTACATGGGGTTTATGCCATTGACACAAACATTCCCTCCGAGCCTCTTTTAGAAGAAGAATTTAACGTAAGTAAGGTTACTGTCCGTAATGCAATCAAAGAACTCGTGCAAGAGGGGTATGTTGAAAAGAAAAGCGGCAAAGGCACTAGAGTCATAGCTAATGGTTCGATTGTCAAACTTTCCAAAGGGAAGCGTTTCACAGAGCTGTTGGTGGAGGAAGGGCACTCCATTTTAAAAAAGGTGTTAAACATAAGTCAGATTGACCTTTCTTCAGACTCTAAGCTGCATTCTTTATTTGGTGCCCGTTGCATAAGTATCGAACGGATATATTTATTGGACAATGAACCTTATATTTACTTTACACATTATATTTCACTTGATTTAAACCAAGAAGAGATTAAAGAGGTCCAAATCAATTCTTTGTACCGCTTTTTGGAAGAGCAAAACGTCAAACTTGAAACATTCAGAGATGAGTTTGCCGTTGCTATCGCTCCGGATCACATTTGCGAAACACTGAAAATCGAAAACAATAGTCCAGTACTAAAGAGGATTAGGATTTCCAGTGATGGGGACGGAAATGTTACGGAATACAGTGAAGGTTATTACAACACGGCTAAACAGAACTACATTGTGACATATAACGAGCCGGTACAATAATCCCATTTATTGTATTGGTTTGAATGTAAGCGATTTCTTGGGAATGGGGAGAATATATGGATCTATATTTATTAGGAATCACGCTGATAGCAATCGTAATCGTCATTTTGGGGGTATCATTGTGGAAATGGCATGCGTTCATCAGCCTGACTGTTGCCAGTTTATTTTTAGCGATTTTTTCCGGACTGCCAATGGACAAGATCGTTGGTGCTTATGAAACGGGTGTCGGAGCGGTCCTTGGGCACCTTATTGGAATATTGGCCTTAGGGACCATCCTAGGAAAGATGATGTCCGACTCTGGAGCTGGAATGCAGGTTGCTGACTTTTTCATTAATAAATTCGGTGTGAAAAACCTGCCATGGGCCATGCTTTTATCTGGTTTCATCATCGGCATTCCGGTATTTTTCGAGGTTGGTTTAGTAATATTGCTTCCTTTGGTCATTTCCATTCGGAAATCAACCAAAGTGAACATCTTGTTAATTGGCATTCCAGTACTTGCTGGTTTATCGATCGTACATGGGCTGGTGCCTCCGCATCCTGGAGCCATGACAGCTATTGGAATTTATAATGCTAACATGGGGCAGGTACTTCTGTACTCATTGATCATCGCATTCCCGACGGCTGTAATTGCGGGACCGCTATTCGCAAAATGGATTCATAAACGGGTTATTCCTGTTGGAGAACCGGAATTGATCCGTGTCGAAACAAAGTCAAGTGGATTACCCGGCACTGGAGTATCGTTCTTCATCATCCTTTTGCCAGTATTGTTGATGGTTTTAACTGTAGTGGCGCCTTATCTGCCGCTACCGGGTTCGATTGAAAAATTCTTATTGTTTATCGGAAGTCCAGTGATCGCCCTATTAATCTCCTGTTTTGCAGCTTACTATTTCTTGGGCTACAGACAGGGAATGGACAAATCACTAATTAAAAAGTTGACGGAAGAATGCTTATTGCCATTAGCATCCATAATTCTAATTATCGGTGCTGGGGGAGGGTTCAAGCAAATTTTAATTGATAGTGGCGTAGGGACTGCAATCGCTTCCATGTCTGAAGAAATTTCTTTATCACCGATCGTTCTTGCATTCCTTGTGGCCGGATTGATTCGGATTGCCACAGGTTCTGCAACCGTCGCTTTGACCACGGCAGCAGGGATCGTTTCACCGGTCGTTGCCAATATGACGGGTGTTAATCTAGAATTGCTCGTAATTGCCACGGGAGCAGGCTCACTCATGTTCTCCCATGTTAATGACGCCGGTTTCTGGTTAGTAAAAGAATACATGGGACTAACCGTTAAAGAAACTTTCAAAACTTGGACAGTGATGGAAACATTACTTTCCTTCGTTGCATTCGGTTTGGTTTTAATTTTCGATATATTCATTTAATTAAAATGAATTTCTGCAATGTCTGATTAAGTAACATTTACCTCCGTGAACTGTCTTGGGGTGACAGATCACGGAGGCTTTTATATATTTATGAACATACTGGGGATGAGAAAATGACCGGCTGTATTTTTAAAGTAGGTCGTTGCGGAAAAACAGAAACAAAAGTCATCCACAATGGGGAGTAGTTAGTCTAGTGACAAGGGTGTAGCTTCATCCAGGAGATGTTTGTTTGGCTCCTCGAAGATATAAGTCCTGACAGAGACTTCTATATTGCAAGATTGACAGCTTCCCGTTTACATATTCATTCTGAATATAATCCAATAAATCATTGGCATGGTTAGGCTTTTGACGTTTTTCCTGAATATAATGGAGAATTAAAACTTCTATATTCACACACTCACCTTACTTGACAAGTATTTTTTTCCATAAATAATATAACATAGGCATTCAAAAAAATATCATTTTTTGAATATTTTAACTATCGACATATTTATACAAATAAAGGAGTGATTCGGAGTAACCGGTGGGAAATTTTATCGGGTAATGCAAAAAATGAGCGATATTATTTCGACTCACTTTTAAGTCGGCACAAGAAAAACCCCTGATAAATCAAGGGTTGGAGGTATAAAACTGATTTTAAAAGGACTTCATGCTTGTATCTTTTGTACATGTATAGGTGATAAGCGCAGTTCTGCGGATTCTCTCTTAATGGAGAATAAATAAGCTGCCAAACCTAAGAGGGCTGTAAAAATCAGCATGGCGATCGATGAACTGAAGTCCCCGCCAGACAAGTCACGAAGCCATCCCATGATATAGCTCGAAAAGCCGCCCATGATATTCGTGAATCCAATTAGACCTGCGGCTCGTCCTGCCGTTTCAGGTGTTGAATATTTTACCATGAGCATATTGCTTAGGTGGAACACACCGCCTTGACATCCCATTGCCAGTCCCATACATAGTCCGGCCAAAATAGGATTGGGGATGAAGACAGCTACAGTCAAAAAGACAGCCGTCAATGAAAATAGAATCGTGGCCATCAAACTTGGACGTCTGGTTTTGTCAGCCAGAAAACCGCATGCCAAGACAAATCCTAAAGCGAATAGCCAGGAAAGTGAAGTAATGCTTGACATTCCTTCCTTTTCGAATCCTTTTGCTTCAATGAGATATGTAGGAAGCCAAATGCTGATTCCGAAAAATAAGAAGGAGCATACGAGCATGCCGAACCAAACGATCCAGAAACGATAATCTTGGGCGAAACTTTTCTTATTCTCGGAATGGGCGGTTTCTTTTATTTCATCATCCGTTTGGCGAATGAATGCCAATTCCTCCTTACTTATACGGGGGTGCTCTTCTGGTGTATTCCTCGTCATTAAGATGAACATCGGGATATTTATAAATAAGTTGAAAGCTGCAAGCATAAAGAAAGCTGCTTGCCAGTGAAGTAAAGATATCACAAGCACCAAAACAACGGCTCCCATTGCCGGTCCTAAATAGTTTCCGGTAAGCCAAGATGCCTGGGCCCTCCCCAGTTCGCGTTTATTAAACCAGTTAGAAATGAGCTTTCCGGAAACCGGAATCATCATCCCTTCACCAAAACCAAGAATGATCCTGCTAATTAAAAATATTTCATATGAATTTGCCAGTCCTGACATAATCATCGTGATTGTCCAAACGAATAAACCGGCGATGGCTGTTTTTCGGGCACCTAATTTATCAATGATGAAGCCCCAAAAAAGATTTGAAACTCCATAAGCAATGGTGAATACAAAAGATAGAAGACCGATCTTTGCATTTTTGTCAGCACCTGTCATACCGAGTGCATGCAAGAATTCTGGATCTGTTTGAATGATGGAAATGCCAACCTTATCAATTTGTCCAAAAAACCAAAAGAAAAAAATTGGTACGGCAATATACAACCATCTTTTTTGCCCATTTAACATAATACCATCTCCCTATTGCTTTTTAACATTCCTTAAAACGCTTACATTTGAGAATAAGTGTTTTTTCGGTTATCCCTTTAGAAAGGTACTAGTTTGTTTTGATTTTTCCCGCCTTTCTTTAAAATTTTGATAGAAAAAAAGAAACAGAAGTGTTTTGTAAGGAAAACAAAGTTTTACTTTCTTAACGATAAATTAAAATAATTTGATTGTCAATTTAATATTTTGACAATTTTCTATTTTTAGAATATAAGTACTTTCGGTTATAAAACGAACTTTGTTTCATCCTATTGGGTAGATGGAGCTCTATCAACCAGGACTTAAAATGGAAGTAATACTGATTCTTTGTGTCCAAAAAACAAATTATTTACAAATTATTAAAAATTCTGACTCGTTGATATTGAATTTAAAATCAGGAAAATCTATAATTCATTTATATTGTTTTGTATATGAAATGCTTAATATGGAAAATTTCGCGATTTGACAGAGAATATCAATGTATGAAAATTCTTTATTTGTTTTTACTGCTATAATTGGTTATATTTGGTCATATAACAACGAGCTTTTCTATTGAAACGTCAATTATGCTAGGCCTTCCAAATAGTTTTATATATGTAAATATGCTTTAATTGACACTAAACACTATTCTATTTATACATGAAGAGTAAAGGGTTGTGAGGTAGTAATGGTTGCCATTTTGCGGTACTGATTCTTTAACAGGAATAGGGATAATGAATAGCGCTCGAAGACACCAGCTCGGTTAAAGGTTCCTGGCTTTTACTAGCCGTTTTCCGGAAGCGGTGAAAGCGTTGAGTATATCTGATATGACTCATAGACACCAGCTGTTGTTAGCATGAAAGAAAGTAAACGGAAACTTCTGAATTGATTACAATCCATCGAAATATGATTGGAAGAACTTGCAAAGTAAAGGCCGGTGCGCGCTACTGGCGCCAAAGTACCTGTCTAGTTAAGGAAGCAAAAGAAAATAGGCAACCATTGAAGTATGCATCATAAACATTCACCAAAAGAACGATCATAAAAAAATGTATATATATGTTGCATTTTCTTCTTTCTAGGTATGAAGAAAGCTTTACTGAACGGGTTATAGTCAGGGAAAATGAGATTTATTCACAACGGGGGGAATACTTGAATGGCAAGCGAAGAAAAAGAGAAAGAGAAATATAGTGCTAATTCATTGGTTAGGGGCTTGGAAATCATTAAGCTCTTTAATGAAGTACAGCCGAGCTTGTCTCTTTCAGAAATAGCAAAACAACTGGGAGTAAGCAGAACCGTACCATATCGTTTATTATTCACATTACAAAATATTGGTTACTTGTCTCAGGATGAACATACCAAACGTTATAGTTTAACTCCTAAAGTTCTTGAATTGGGGTTCAGCTATTTGAATAGCTTGAAATTCCAAGAAATTGTCCAACCTTATATGGAGACCTTGCGTGATGAAATCGGAGCCTCCTGCCATCTTTCCATTTTGGATGGACAGGAAGTTGTTTATGTTGGAAGTGCCCCGATCAGAGGTGTATCCGCTGTCAATGTGAACATAGGCTTGCGGCTGCCGGCGCATGCTTTGGCCAATGGAAAATTACTTTTGGCATATCAACCGAAAGAATTGCTCATGCAAATGTTCAAAATATCGAACCTTACTCCTTATACAGACAAAACACTCACCGCGCCTGGTGAATTTCAAAAACAGCTGGATTCGATTCGGCAAAATGGTTATTCGATGACAAGCGGGGAATTCCACCCTGGCATCCGTTCGGTTGCCGCCCCGATCTTTGATAGGACTGGGAAAGTATTGGCTGCCTTGAATGTCGTAGCAACAGAGTCTGCTTATCAAGAGGATTTCATCGATAAAATTGCCTTGCCGAAACTGTTGGAAGTTTCTCGTCAGTTATCCGTTTATATGGGATACAGCGGGGTTAAGCCTTATCAACACGAAGATGTCTGAACGATTTAAAATCGATTAATAAGTGAATAACCTCTTTCGAAAGTGTGGATCTCCCATTAGGGAAATCCACACTTTTTTGTGTTAAGAAAAGCAAATCGTTACAAGTTTATCTCATAGTGGTGAACGTTCGGATTATAGAAATAGTTTTAAATATTCTAAAAACTAATTGACAATGAAGCGGTTTCATTTTAGACTTAATTCATAGACAAAACAATGTTTTGCTTATGAAACATAATTCGGTTTAGAAACAACAAATAAGGGAGGAATTTTAAAATGACAAAAGAAACTTTTTCAGTGAAGGATTTTGAAAAAAAATATGTTGCCCGATTGAAAGACCGTACTCTTGATTGGAATGTCTTGAAGTTCCAAGAAGAAATTGATCCCGCTTATAGACGCGCACAGATGAGATATATCGGACGTGGTGCCACTGCCAATAACGATACGAATGTAATTGCAGGTGAACATTTCACTTTAAGTACGATGGTGCTTCCTCCGGGATGTATCGGTCCTTTGCACCTTCATGACGATGTTGAAGAAGTGTTTTTCATTCTTGAGGGTGAAGTCACGGCATTAATTCAAGAGGACAGCTACAGTGAAGTGCATGAAATCAAATTAAGTGCGAGAGACTGCATAAGCAGCCCGCCGGGGGTTTATCGGGGAATTAGGAATGACGGGGATGTAGAGGCGCGCATGCTAGTGATGCTTGGGGCAGTGAAGCCTAACTTACCGACATATCCTGAAGGCAGTGAACTGGAAGAACTGCGTAAACAACGCTCTAAAGAAAGAGAAGCCATCATTAAAGATTGATCATTTAGCCGAAAGGGCACCTGCATTATGAAAATTAATGAGGCGCCCTTTTCGATTAGATTGTTAAATATGGCCAATGCGAATGATCAAAAGGGCAATCTAAATTATGGGAGGTATAAAAAATGCTTGGGATTACTCATTTACGGCATATAAGCATGATAACTCCGAATTTCGACGATCAAGCAGCGTTTTATGAAAAGGTTTGGGGTCTGGATAGAGTGGATGTTCCGGAAGAGGAGAATACGGTTTATTTCCGGGGGGCTGGACCGGAACATCATATTCTTAGTCTTCACAGGGGAGAAAAACGAGGATTGCACCATATAGCTTTTGGCATGGTCGATAAAAATGCGGTGGACCGTGCAGCAGGGATATTACAATCGAAGGGCGTTCGAATCATTGAACCGCCAGGATATTTGGATGAAGCAGGTGCCGGTTATGGCCTGCGGTTTATTGATCCGGAAAACCGCGTAATCGAGCTTTCGGCTTGGGTGGAAGTGCAAACGTCCATTTGGAGCAAGAAAAATGTTGATCCAGTGAAATTGAATCATGTTGTAATGAACACGAAGAACTTAGATATGATCGTTGAGTTTTATACGGATGTACTTGGTTTTAAAGTCACTGATTGGAGTGAGCATCAAATGTCATTCCTACGGTGCAACAGAAAGCATCACTCCATCGCCTTCAATCAAGATGAACATGCGTCAGTCAATCATATCGCATACGAAGTCGATTCCGTGGATGAATTGATGCGAGGAATAAGCAATGTCCGAAAAGCGGGCTTGTCTGAACTTTGGGGACCTGGACGTCATGGGCCGGGAGACAATATTTTCTGTTATTTTCAAGACCCAGGCGGTTTTGTAATGGAGTATACATGTTATCTGGAAACGATCGAAGATGAATCTGAGTGGAGAGCACGTGTATGGAAACGGGTTCCGCATTTAATGGATCAGTGGGGGATTGCAGGGCCGCCGAAACCTGAAGCGCGCAAAGCAATGGGAGGAGATCCCGATCCAGGCTGGGTTGATTCTCATATAGGTGGTTCTGTCATGGCGAAAAAATGAGGAGGAGTTTGATTTCCTCCCATGATTCTTGCGCTAGTTAGCTTCTTGTTGATTAAAGGACAGCATTTGAGGAAAATGGCTTTGAAAAGGAGTGAAGAGAGTGGATTTAGGATTGCAAGGAAAAGTGGCTGTCATTATGGGCGGCACGTCGGGCGTGGGATTAAAAACAGCAGAAATGTTTTTAGCTGAAGGAGCGAAAGTGGCTATTTGCGGCAGAAGTGCTGAGCGTATGGAAAGTGCACAAAGTCAATTGCTCTCATTTGGTGAAGAGGAAGATATTTTTGCATCAACATGTGATGTCACCTCAAAATCGGATGTGGATTCTTTCATTAATGGTACCGCTGAGAGGTTTGGCGGAATCGATATTTTGGTGAATGCAGCCGGTCAAAGCGTGATGGGTCACTTTTTTGACATAACGGATGAGCAGTGGGAAGAACAGATTCAGTTAAAGTTCTTTGCCATCATATATGCCGTTCGTGCTTCGCATCCTCATTTAGTGAAAAGGGGGGGAGGGCGCATCATTAATATTAATGCAACGCTTGCCAAAGAACCTGAACGTCATATGGTAGCGACTGCAGCAGCAAGGGCTGGCCTCCTTAATTTAAGCAAAACCTTGTCCCAGGAATTGGCCTTTGACAATATATTGGTGAATTCAGTGAGTCTTGGATTGATCCGGACCGATCAATGGGAGCGAAGAAGGTTGAAAAATGCGCCTGATATGGACCCTGAAGAGTATTACGGGGACCTAGCGAAAAAACGGAATATCCCTCTCGGCCGCGTAGGGGAAGCGGAAGAAGTGGCCAGTGTCATTGTTTTCCTTGCTTCAGACAAAGCAAGTTATGTAGCGGGTTCGACGATTGAGACGGCAGGAGCGATCGGAAAGGCAATATAAATATATTACTGAAAAAGGTAGGATAACGCGATGAAAATACAAGAAGAAATAGAGTTTACGACCGCCGATTCCATCGTAAAGGAGCTTGTTCAAGCAGGTGTGGAAGCTGCTTTCGGGATTGTCAGCATTCACAATATGCCCATCTATGATGCAATTCTTAGGGAAGGGAGCATCAAACTCATTTGTTCACGCGGTGAGAGCGGTGCCGTAAATATGGCTGATGGATATGCACGCGCCACCGGGAAATTGGGTGTAGTGATTACCAGTACTGGAACAGGGGCAGGAAATGCAGCTGGTTCACTAGTGGAAGCTTGGGCAGCTGGTGTCCCCCTTCTTCATCTAACAGGTGAGGTGGCTTCTTCTTATCTTGGCACAGGCAAAGGATACATACATGAGTGTAAAGACCAGCTTTCAATGATGAGCGGAGCTTGTAAAAATGCAGTGAGGCTTAGAAACCCTGACCAAACCGCAGCAGTAGTAAGGAAGGCAATCCAGGAAGCTTTAACTGCACCAACGGGTCCGGTTACATTGGAAATTCCAATTGACTATCAATCGGTGATCATAGAGGATCTTTCACTCGAAGGGCTGCGAACTTCACCCACTGAAACAAATTCAATGCAAATTATTCCTGAACTAGCCGTTCAAAAAATGGTAAGCGCAAGCCGTCCTGTCATATGGGCCGGTGGTGGAGTCATCAGTGCCAATGCTTCGCAAGAGCTGCAAAAATTGGCGGAAATCCTTGGTGCAGCGGTAATAACCAGTCAGTCAGGAAAAGGTTCGATTCCAGAAAACCATGAACAATGCATCGGACATTTTGCGGCATATGAAACTACAAAAGAGTTTTTAAGAAATGCAGATTTATTGATTAGCGTAGGTGTAAGGTTTAGGGGGAATGAAACATCCAACTGGAAAGTGCCGGTGCCACAAGAACATATAGCGATCGATGCGGATTGGCAGGCCATTAACCGGAACTATAAAGCCACGTTAGGTTTGGTTGGCGATGCAAAAGATATGCTTGCTGCCATCATTCAAAAGCTTGAAGAACATTCAGTTCATGCAGAGCCATCTTATTTACAAGAAGTTCTTTCACTTAGAAATGAAGTGCGCGCTCAACTCAGGGAAACGCTTGGACCGTATGAGCAATTTGTAGATGGCATGAGGGAGATATTACCAGAGGATACCATTCTAGTTCGTGATGTGACCGTACAGGCAAATGTTTGGGGCAGCCGTTTATTTGAAATCTATGAACCGAGAACATCGATTCATGCATCAGGCGGCGGAATTGGTCAAGGTCTTCCAACAGCAATCGGTGCCCAAATGGGATGTCAAGATAAAACCGTCGTTCTTATGGCTGGAGATGGTGGGTTTATGGTGAACGTCGGGGAAATGGTTACGGCAGCCGAAGAAAACTTACCAGTTATCATCGTATTGTTTGATGACTCAGGCTATGGAGTTCTTCGCAATATTCAAACAGCCGCATATGGTCGGCAGGTAGCTGTGGACTTATTGAGCCCTGATTTTGTGAAACTGGCTGAGTCCATGCATTTTGATGCAGTGCGTATTGGTTCTGGAGATGAGTTCATATCCGAACTGAAAAAGGCTAAGGAAAGACGTAAACCTTCAATGATCGTCGTTGATATGGAAGCTGTGGGGCCAATGGCCAAACCATTTGGCGGACCACCGGGAGCTGCGGAAGCATTCAAGCCCAAAAAACTATAAGGAGGATTGAGAATGATTTCGACATACCCATTTGTTTCAGGAAAATATCTAGTTAATGGAGAATGGATAGAATTACCGGAAAAAGTCGATGTTGTAAATCCGGCAAATACATCGGAAGTAGTTGGCCAGGTGGCAAAATGCTCTGAAGAAATCGTGAATGGCGCTATTGAAGCGGCAGAAAATGCTTTTCAAACGTGGTCTCGCTCTGATATCGGGGAACGGGCAAACAGGATGAACACTGCGGCAGAAGAACTATCAAAAGTTATCGAGGAAAATGTTACCGTGTTTGTACGTGAGAATGGCAAAACACTTGTTGAAGCTAAAAAGGATTTACTGCGCTGTGTTGAAGTAATGAAGGGCTGTGCAGCAGAGTTACTTGATTGGTGGAAGCCTGAAGTGCTTCCAGGAAAACAAAAAGTCCAAATCCGAAGAAGGGCAAGAGGTGTCACGGCAATAATCACACCGTGGAATTCTCCGATGATATTAACATTTAAAAGGGTCATACCTGCTGTTTTGGCAGGCAATGCCGTTGTCGTAAAACCTGCAACGAATTGTCCTTTAACGATCATGACCTGTTTAAAAGTAGTTGCTGAACATTTTCCTCCAGGAGTCATCAATATAGTCTCAGGATCAGGAAAAGCAATCGGTGACACACTATGTTCCGATTCACGCGTACGGACATTGGCGTTTGTCGGAAGTACGGAAACCGGGAAAGATATCATGCAGAAATCAGCTGGAAATCTGCAAAAAGTATATATGGAACTTGGCGGCAATGATCCTGCCATCATTTTGGAAGATGCCAATATGGATGAAGCGGCTATCAAACGTTTGAGGATGGGGATTTTACGAGCAGCGGGTCAGGTTTGTTCTGCTGTAAAAAGAGTGTACGTCCAAGAATCACGATATGATGAAGTTGTGGAGAAGCTGACCAAAGAGTTCAGCCGGATGGTGATCGGTGATGGAATTCAGCCTGATGTAACCATGGGTCCATTGAATAATAAAACACAATATGACTTTGTGAATGGCTTGATCGAACGTACCGCTAAGTCAGGAGGAAATATAATCACAACCGGCATCCAGCTGAATCCGGAAACTTGGGATAAAGGTTATTATATGCTTCCTTCCATTATTACTGGCGTCGATCAGCAGAGCGAATTGGTTCGAGTGGAACAATTCGGACCGATCATTCCAATTTTACCTTTCAATGATATCGATGAAGCTGTAAAATTAGCGAATGATAGTGAGTTTGCGCTGCGTGCATCTGTTTGGACCGAGAATGAAGATATCGCTGTCGAAATGGCAGATCGCCTTCAAGCTGGTGCGGTATTCCATAATAATCATACCGTTTTCAGCGACTTGGCCCTGGACTTCCCTGGCTTAAAAGAAAGCGGTGTTTCGCGGGAAACAAGACATTGCGGGTTGGAATTCTTTGCGGACTCATACGGGTTTGCTGATTGAGGAAGGATGAAACTACATGAAGTTAGGTTTAATCGGGTGCGGTAATATCGGAAAATTTTTGCTTCAGGCCATTAATAACGACGGACTTCTTCCAGGTGGAAGAATCGTTGCGATTTATGCCCGCCGTGAAGAAGTTGCGGCACAATTAGCTGAAGAATTCAGGACACAGCCATATCGTGATGTCGACGAACTTCTTAAATCCGATGTTGATTTAGTCATAGAGGCTGCAACGATAGAAGCAGCTGAAGAGTATGCATTGAAAGTGCTTAAAAGCGGGAAGGATCTCTTGCTAAGCAGCATTGGCGTGATGGCGAATTCCGCCTTTGAAGAACAATCAAACCAGATTTGTAAATTGAATAACGTGAATATTCTCCTTCCGTCTGGTGCGATTGGAGGTCTAGATGTACTTAAATCGGCAAAAGCGGTGAATGGCCTTGAATCTGTTTGCATCACCACAAGAAAACCGCCAAACGCATTGCCGGCAGGGTCTTCAGTGACAGAAGAAACGGTATTATTTGAAGGAACTGCTGCAGAAGCGATCAAGCAGTTTCCGAGAAACATTAATGTTGCGATTGTGCTGTCTATGGCTGGTCTTGGATCAGAAAAGACGAAAGTGAAAATCATTGCCGATCCAAATGTGTTAAAAAACAATCACCTGATAGAAGCGTCAGGTTCGTTCGGGAAACTGAAACTGGAAGTGGAAAATGATCCGATGCCAAATAACCCGAAAACGAGTTATCTAGCGGCATTAAGCGTTTTGGCGACTCTGCAAAACAAGGAAAAAAGCGTTCAGATCGGGTAATGCATAATGATGTAAAGCTTGGAAGGGAGAGAAAAAGTATGCTTAAAACTGAAAAATCCTTAGAAGAAATGTCGAAACAGCAAGTTGTTGACTATTTGAACGAAACGGTTAAACCAGAGGAAGGCGTTATACCTGCATACCTCCTTGGAGACCCAAAGGTTTATGATATAGAACATGAAAAAGTGTTTTTGAAAACATGGGTTTTTATCGGCCATGATTCTGAAGTACCGAACAAAGGAGACTTCATGACCCGTGAACTTGCTGGCTACTCGCTCATCATTACTCGTGATGCTGAAGGGGAAATCAGGGCGTTTTATAATATGTGCACCCATCGCGGAATGAAACTATGCCGTGCAGATAAAGGGAACAAGTCATTATTTACTTGCCCCTACCATGGTTTTAATTTTAAAAACACTGGTGAACTCGTAGGAGTGCCATTACAAAAGGATATATATGGGGGGAACCTTGACCGCTCGGAAATGGGCCTTCACAAAGTAAAGCTTGAATCCTATAAAGGTCTTTTATTTGGAACTTGGAATGAAGATGCAGAGCCGCTTGAAGAGTTTCTTGGAGACATTAAATGGTATTTGGATATCCTTGTAGGACGTGCAGAAATGGAAGTAATCGGAGTTCCGCAAAGATTCGTTGTTAATTCAAACTGGAAAGTTGGTTCCGATAACTTTGTTGGTGATTCCTATCACACGATGGTCACACACGGATCCATTGCCAAACTGGGCATGGTGCCCAATGCTACCTATTCAAAGCGCGGTTTTCAAATCCATACGGATAACGGGCATGGACTAAACTTAGGGACTCCTAATCCTGACTTCGCTTTCCCGGAAGAATTGAAAGATGAATTTAAAACTAATTTGTCTGAAGAACAATATGGAGTGTTATCAAACTTAAAGAATATGATTGGGAATGTCTTCCCTAACTTATCATTTTTAATATCCCATACAAAAATCAAAGACCAATTCATCTCCAACACTTCCATAAGGATGTGGCGGCCAATCGGTCACAATAAAATGGAAGTGATTGCTTGGATGCTCGTGGAAAAGAACGCCTCCCAAGATTGGAAAGATAGATCAAGAGATTCATTTATCTTGACCTTTAGCCCATCCGGTATTTTCGAACAGGATGATACGGAAGTTTTTACTGATATCACTGAAGCAGCCCAAGGACCAATGCCTTTCCTAAAGAATCTAACCTACAATTATACAATGGGTCTTCATCGTGAACCAGTTGATTTTATAGGTCCTGGTGTTGCTTACGATGATAAATTCACTGAAGCGAGCCAAAGGAATTTTTACAAGTACTGGCTTGAATTGATGACGAAATGATAAACGGGAGGGGGAACGGAAATGAATGTGGAGAAAATGTTGCTCAAATGTCAATTTGAACAATGGCTGTATGATGAAGCTCAATTACTGGATGATATTGAATTTGATGATTGGTTCGATTTAATGCACTCGAGCTTACGCTATCAAATGCCTGTACGTGTTAATAAAGAAGGGGTGGAACGCCCGGATTATTCAACGGAAATGTTTACATTTAATGATGATATTGAGCTGCTGAAACTGCGAGTGGATCGTTTGAAAACGGATTATGCATGGGCGGAAATACCGCCATCAAGAACACGGCGTTTTGTCTCAAATGTACGCGTTAAAGACTATGTTGAAGGTGAAAAGGCAGTCGTCAAGAGCTACCTGCTCATCTATCGTAGCCGCAGCACGGATATTCAACATGATCTGATTTCGGGGGAACGAAATGATGAATTTATTTTCGAAGAAGGTAAATGGAAACTTTCCAAACGAATATTCATTGTTGATCAATCAACGATAAATACCAGAAATCTTGCTATCTTCGTATAATGTTGACTTGGTTAAAAAGAGGAGGCTGGTTACAATGGCAATGGCGTTAAAGGATAAAGTAGTGTTGATTACCGGTGGCAATTCAGGTATCGGGGAGGCTGTCACTAGACGTTTCATACAAGAAGGGGCAAAAGTCAGCATCATCGGCCGCTCGATAGAAACGCTAAAGAAAATGAAAGCGGAATTTGGTGAAGAGATTCTCATTAACCAAGGCGATGTAAGCAAATATGAAGACAATGAGAGGGCTGTCCAGGCCACTGTCGAGCAATTTGGAAAGCTGGATGTTTTCGTTGCCAATGCAGGAGTCTTTGATGGATTTGCTAAATTTGCCGACGTAACTCCCGATGCACTTTCCGATGCATATGATTTTCTGATCGATATTAACGTTAAAGGATCCTTCTTCGGTGCTAAAGCCGCTCTTGAAGAACTGCAAAAATCGAATGGCAATATTATTTTCACCGTGTCCGGTGCCAGTTTTTATCCGGATGGCGGCGGGGTGTGGTACACAGCAAGCAAGCATGCCCAAATAGGGCTGATGCGCCAACTTGCCTTTGAACTCGCTCCTAACATCAGGGTGAATGCTGTAGCGCCTGGTGGCACTCTGACCGCATTATCGGTCATTCCTCCCCTTCGTCCATTCGTTAAAATCGTGGATAATGAAACGAAGGCAAATAGCATAAAAAAAAGAAACCCTCTTCAGCTTGCACAGCTGCCCGAAGATCATGTAGCTGCATATGTCCTATTGGCATCAGACGCAGCGCGTGCAATTACCGGTGAAGTCATCTCCAGTGATGGAGGATTGTCCGTTCGCGGACTGGGTTGAGTTCATAATAAAATAAACTATGGGAAGTAGGTTTATTAGTATGGCTGAATCACTATTGGGCAATAGGAATATTAATCAACTCGCATTTGTTGTAAAAGATATTGAAGCTGCTAATCTAGCTTTCACAAGACTGCTGGGCATTAAGAAGGCAGAACCATTTCTAACTGGTGACAGTTCTGTTTCGAAAGTCACTTTTAGAGGTGTACCAACGGAATCGCAATCCAAACTGGCTTTCCTGAATACGCCGACCGTCCAATTTGAACTCATAGAACCCGATAAAAATCCAGGAACGATGCGTGAGTTCCTGGATGAAGTAGGTGAAGGGATCCACCATATAGCTTTTGATGTAGACTCTATCCATAAGAGGCTGCCAATCATGGAGAAAAATGGTTACCCAGCTTTGCAAACGGGTGAATTCACTTCAAGTGACGGCCGATATGTATATGTGGATACACTAGATGATCACAAAACGTTAGTTGAATTGCTTGAAAGTGCGGAGCCAAGAGAAACGGCATGGGAAAGACCGGAAGATGACAGCATTCAGCCGCTACTAGGGACTAACAAAGTGGAACAGCTTGCGTTTGTTGTCAAAGACCTTGATGCGGCTTCAGATGCATATTGTAAGTTGTTGGGTGTTGAAAAACCTCCCATCATCCATTCTAGTTCATCCGATATTACAAACGTGATTTACAAAGGGAAGCCCACTGAAGGCAAATCAAAATATATGTTCATCAATACTCCGTTCATTCAAATTGAATTGATCGAGCCTGGCGAATCACCCAGTACGTGGAAAGATCATCTTGAAACATATGGTGAGGGTGTTCACCACATCTCTTTTGTCGTTAAAGACATGGAGGCTAAAATGAAGATGCTGGAAGAAATGGGCTATCCGGTCATACAGTCTGGAAACTTTTTTAACGGAAAAGGCCGGTATGCCTATATGGATACAAAAGCGACCTTTAAAGTGATTATTGAATTGCTGGAACGTTTTGATGAGTAAACAAGTAACAATGATCATCAAAAGGTGTTTGGATGAATTGTCTGGGCAATTGGAACTTACATAATTAGAAATAAGAACCCCAAGGGTCATTCAATCGAAAAACCTAACCGTTTTCCCACCTAATCAGCTGATTAACTACCTAGAAGCGCAACCGTAAAAAGCATACAAGGCAATGGTCGGGAAGGGGACTTCAACCATGGCCTTGTACGGTTCGAATAAAAGTGAAAAATTTAACATCAATATGGATCGTATTGACCTTTATTGATTTTTCTACATCTTTGTCACGAATTGCCTGGATTAACTGTAAGTGCTCGTTGTTTCGTTTCTCATATCAAGAATTATCAACCAATGTAACATCCTCGTTACGGGCCGATAAAAAGGAAATTGAAAAGAAAGCCATGATGAATCTGTAGTCGTTTGGAGAAAGGTATTTCTCGAGTAGGAATAAAATAAGCGGTGAAATTCAATGTTTGCACGAATTTCCGCTATTCGGTCATTTTTATTTATTGCTTGTTGCAGTTTACCCGTTGCCCATTCCAGTCTTTTTCTCCTCTTCCGTAATTCCTTCACAGTCTTTTTGTATAGAATGGTTTTCGAGCATTTTACTGATTTCCAATTCCTCCTGCAAAAGTTCAATATCCACATTGGATATGACCATCCCTATGCACAGTTTTCACCTGAAGCAAATTTTCCTGTTCCAATTTCCCCAAAGCTTCACAAACCGGTGTACGGCTACAATTGAATTGCTGGGCGATATCATCTTCCGTTAAACGGACTCCGGGTAAAAATATCCCTTCAATGATCGCATTTATAATAACAAAAAATATAGCTTCCCTTAAGGGCTTAGAATAATAATGTTCTATTTGTTCTGTACTATATTGATAGTGACTGGTTTCCATGGTGTTTCTTGAAAAATATAAAAGTATATTTATTTATCTTAAAAAACGAGTGAAGTCATTTCAACGCTTCATACTTTTTATTATTTATAAAATTCAATGGGATGGATGAAACTACTATTACTAAAGACGCTCAAAAGGCTATCTGTCCATATTGGCAGGGGATAAATCAGGGAAGCCCCCACCCATGCTGTAACTGGGAAACTGCCTGATACTTTTGCGGAAAAAAGGTGGTCATAGAATAAGCGGAAGCACTAATAGTAGGTTTTGATATCATTTTGCCCTGACGAATGATGGATATGAAAATTCTTTTTTACAGATAACCATGCTAGAAGGGAGATTCATGTTGCTCGATTACATAAAGATGCTATGATTGAAATCGAAGCTTATTTTAAATGAAAGAGAATATCAGATTGATATTTTCTTTCATTAATATACATAGAGGAAGCAGGAGGAGTTATTAATGAACTTAGCACAATTCCCCAGGAAGCGATATACACCGACATATACACCAGTTGAGAGACTAGATCATTTTTCTGAAGTTCTCGGGGGCCCATCCATTTACGTTAAACGAGACGATATGCTTGGTCTGACGGCAGGCGGAAATAAAACAAGGAAACTGGAATTCCTTGTTGCCGATGCTTTGGACAAAGGCGCGGATACATTGATTACATGTGGAGGCATTCAATCCAATCATTGCCGCTTGACACTAGCTGCTGCGGTTAAAGAGAAAATGAAATGCATCCTTGTGTTGGAAGAGGGCCTTTCAAATTCTGAACCGGATTTTAACGGTAACTATTTTCTCTACCATTTATTAGGCGCTGAACAAATCAAAGTAGTGCCTAATGGAGCTGACTTAATGCAAGAAATGCAAAAAGTGGCTAAAGAGGTGACAGAGAAAGGAAATCAACCTTACATCATCCCTGTTGGGGGATCCAATGTCATTGGTGCGACGGGATACGTTGCATGTGCTCAGGAGATCTTGGCCCAGTCCTTTGAGCAAGGAATTGATTTGAAAGCAGTTATTTGTGTAAGCGGCAGTGGAGGAATGCATGCTGGTTTGGTGGCAGGATTTCATGGAAATCACAGTGGAGTATCGGTAATTGGAATAAACGTAAGCAGAGGGAAAGCTGAACAAGAAGAGAAAGTTTTTCAGCTTGTTAAGGAAACTTTAACACATATCGGCATTCCGAATTCAATTCCTCGTGAGGCTGTTACGTGTTTTGATGAGTATGTCGGCCCGGGTTATGCTTTGCCTACACCTGAAATGGTGGAAGCAGTCAAGCTAATGGCAAGAACGGAAGGGATATTGCTGGATCCGGTATATACGGGGAAAGCGGCAGCGGGACTCATCGATTTAATACAAAAAGGCACCTTTAAGCCGGAGGATAACATTCTATTTGTTCACTCTGGCGGTGCTTCATCGCTATACGCCAATACGTCTCTCTTTAATTGAGATTTTACGAACCAACTGGTTCGCCGGCACCAGCTGGTCTAAAGTAATCATTTCAAGTTGATCTCGTTGAATAGAATGATGTTCCGAAAGCATCCTCATCCCCTCAAATTTTTTAATAGATCTATTTTAAAACAAGGCTCTTTTCGTAAAGATTGATGTTTTTAAAACGAAACTATTAAAGGTTGATTGGAGCGGAAGTGCGAGACTCCTGCGGGAGCAGCGGGACAGGTGAGACCCCACAGGCGTTTACGCCGAGGAGGCTCACCGCCCGCCCCGCGGAAAGCGAGCATTTGGAGGGGAAATCAACCACAACTCACTACCTGGTAAATAGCAACAAAGTATGTGAAAATAGCCTAAAACAAAAAAGACTGTAGGGAAAAGTGTTCTATCTAAAAGGTAAGTCAAAGTTGATTGGAGCGGGTGTACGAGACTCCTGCGGGAAAAGCGTGTCTAGGGGAAGACCCCACAGGCGAAAGCCGAGGAGGCTCCCCGACCGCCCGCGGAAAGCGAGTGCCCTACGTTCCAATCAACGTCCAAATTGTACTAGTCATAAAAAAGGACAAACTCGATTTGGAGTTTGTCTACAGTCTGAGAGGATTCTACAGTTGTAGAATCCTCCTTTAATGGTACTTTTCGATTAAAGATGTCGTATGATCAAAAACAACTTTTCCATCAACGATCGTTAGCTGTACCTTTGTATTGGGAATTTCTTCTACTGGTATTTCAAAGAGATTTCGTTCTAATACTACGATATCAGCAAGTTTTCCTACTTCTAATGTTCCCAATTCCTTCTCCCTAAAGGAACCATAAGCTGATCCGGCTGTATAAGCTTTCAATGCTTCGGCAAGTGTGATGCGCTCATGTGGATGCCATACCGTTTTTCCGCTGCTGTCGATTCTCGTTACTGCCCGATAGATTTGCAGAAGCGGATCAAGGGTATCGATTGGGAAGTCCGTTCCGAATGCCAATTTCGCTCCGGCTTCTTGCAGTGTATTAATCGAGAAAACATACTTTTCTCGTTCTGTACCAATCCGCTCGGTATAAACACCTCTTTCAGACATCGCAAAGTGATCCGGCTGCATTGAAGCGGTCACGCCTAGCTCTTTGAAACGATGAATATCATCAGGGTGGATCACTTCAATGTGTTCAACAGAATGACGCGAATCTCGTTTACCGTTTGTCTTTTGCGCTTCCTCATAGGCATCTAAAGCAAGGCGAATCGCTCCGTCGCCAATTGCATGAAAACGAATGCTGAAGCCTTCTTTATCAGCATCAACGACCCATTTTTTGATTGTTTCAGGAGGGAACGATGATTCACCTCGTGTATTCGGTTGATCAGCATAAGGTTCAAGTAAATAAGCGGTACGGGCTGTAATGACGCCATCGATAAATTGTTTAAGTCCTGACACACGAAGTTTGTCCGATTGATACGTATCTCGTAATTTTTTGACACGTTCAAGATTGCCATTTAAAGCTGGCCATAAATGAATACGGGCAGTTAAATCTCCATTGTCTTCAAATTCTTTGAAAACATCATAATCATTAAGCATTTCCAATGCTTCTATTGCGAATAAGTCGTGGACGGATGTTACTCCTAAACCAGCCGCATGAGTGAGGAAATTCGTGAAAAGTTCTCTCTTTTGTTCTTTTGTAAAATCATAGGCATGGAGGATAACCGCTTCCATTGCTTTTTCGTATAAAAGACCATTAGGTTCCCCATTTTCGTCTTTTCCAATCATTCCATACGAAGGGTTTTCCGTATGACGGGTAATATTAGCGATTTCAAGTGCCTTTGAATTTACCCATGCGTAATGACCTTCGGCGTGAAACATAAGCACCGGACGGTCGGGGAGAATGCGGTCCAATGAAGACCGATTCGGTAATTGCTGCGTATCCCAATATCCTGCATCCCATGAAGCGCCGATTAACCAAGGATCTTGCGGGCGCGATTCGGCAAATTCACGAATCATTTCCAACGCTTCTTCTTCTGAACGGGCTGGGAATAAATTGGCACTATTCATCGAAACAGCCCCATCCATCATGTGAAGATGGAAATCATGAAAACCCGGTAGAATTAATTGGTCATTAAATTGATGGATTTTGGTATTCTCGCCTGAATAAGGTTTAACCTCCTCTTCAGAACCAACCGCAATAATTTTATTGTCCTTAATCGCAATCGAGGCGGGCTCCGGTTGATCAGAAAGTCCTGTAAATACAGCATTACTTGAAATAATTACATCAGCTAGTTGTTGATTCATTATCTATCATTCCTTTCAATTCTATAGAATGGCTTCTATTATTAAGCTTGTTCAATGGCAAGCTCAGGAGGCGGCTGTCTAAACATTTTTGTAAGGTTAAGAAGGTACACAAATCCGATCGCAAACCAAGTTCCTCCCAGTATTAACGAATAGATGTCTAACTTTATCCAAAAGAAACCTGTAAGAGAAGCACCAATTAACGGAATGATAAGGTACCGAATGGTCCCCATTAAGGAACGCTGCTTTTTTCGGAAATAATAGTGAGCGATAACCGAAATATTAACGAAAGTAAAAGCGAATAATGCACCAAAATTTATAAGAGATACGGCAGTTGTAAGGCTTAAGAAAAGTGCGCTTAGAGCAACGCCTCCTATAATTAATATGTTGAAGACAGGTGTACGATATTTAGGAGAAAGATATCCAAATATTTTGGCAGGAAGTACACGTTCACGTCCCATTGCAAATAAAATACGTGAAGCACTTGTTCCTGACGCAATAGCTGATGAAAAACTTGACATGATTCCTTCAGCGAGCATATAACTTATCAAAAAGTTACCCCCGATATACATTGCAATTTCCATATAGGCAGCTTCCGGGGCTTTAAATGATTGGTAGTCAGGCCAGACAAGCTGTAAAAAGTACGAACCGATAAAATAATATAATCCACCAATGATTGTTACAAGATAAATGGCCCTAGGTATGGATTTTCGCGGGTTTTTCGTTTCTTCAGAAAGAGTTGTTACTGCATCAAATCCTAAAAAGGAAAAGCATAAAATAGGGATGATGGATAGGAAGCCCGGCATATTTATATTTGAATCAATAAACGGGAGGGTCGAAAAAAGCGTTCCTGCACCTTGACCATTTAAAAGCCCCTTTATTGAAAAAATGATGAACAACGCAAGTGTTCCGAATTGCAAGAATAGAAGCCCCATATTAAGCTTAGCCGCTACCTTAATACCGAGAATATTTATAATCGTAACCGTGACGATAAAGAGAATAATCCAGACGTACATAGGAATTAAAGGGAAATAGGCTTTCATTGCAATTCCTAACAATAGAGCACTGATCATTGGACTGAACATATAATCCAGTATAATGGTCCAACCTACGAGAAAACCAATGTGAGGACTTAGGGGTTTTTGCGTAAACGTATAGGCTGCACCCGCATTTGGAAAGGCTTTGACCATTTGCGCATAGCTGTAGGCTGTAAATAGCATAACGATAAAGGCAACGATATAAGCAGTAGTGATCATCCCGTTCGTGCTATGAACAGCAACTCCGTATGTTGAAAACAAAGTAGTTGGGGCCATAAAGGCCAAACCAAAAAACACAACATATTTTAATGGAAGTGAGCGTTTAAGAGTTGGTGAGTTTGAATTATTCATATATCAGTCCCCCTATTTAAATGGCCATCATAGTCATTCTTTATTCCAATGCCATACTGATTCTGCAAAGCAGACCGATCTCCATGCCCAACTTTTCTATAGTTTTTATTTTCCATAGAATGGTCTATTTTCGTATTGAATTTCTAAAAATAATAAGTTGCATATTAAGTAAACGTTTGATGACAAAGATGTACATCCGCTAGTTGATCCTCTTATTCCGAATCGTTTACTTATCTTACTAAAGACCCGGCATAATCATAAACTACTTGACCGTCAACCATTGTTAACAGTACCTTTATATCTGGTATTTCTTCCACAAGCACTTCAAAGAGATTTCGTTCCAAGACGATAATATCAGCAAGTTTACCTGCTTCCAATGTCCCTAATTCCTGCTCTCTAAATGTACCGTAGGCTGGGCCACTGGTATAAGCTTTCAATGCTTCGGCAAGTGTGATGCACTCATGTGGATGCCATACCGTTTTTCCGCTGCTGTCGATTCTCGTTACTGCACGATAAATTTGGAGGAGCGGATTCAAAATATCAATTGGGAAGTCCGTTCCAAAAGCCAGTTTCGCACCGTTTTTTTGTAAAGTATTAATCGAGAAGACATACTTTTCTCGTTCAGCACCAACTTGTTCGGTGTAAACACCTCTTTCAGACATCGCTAAGTGATCTGGCTGCATTGAGACCGTAACACCCAGCTCACTAAAACGATGAATATCATCTGGATGAATAACTTCAATGTGTTCGACGGAATGTCGTGAATCTCGTTTACCATTTGTCTTTTGCGCTTCCTCATAGGCATCTAAGGCAAGACGGATTGCTCCATCTCCAATCGCATGAAAACGAATGCTGAAGCCCTCTTTATCTGCATCAACGACCCATTTTTTGATCGTTTCAGGAGGGAAAGACGTCTCACCGCGTGTTTCTGGTTGATCCGCATAAGGCTCGAGTAGATAAGCTGTACGGGCGGTAATGACACCATCGATAAATTGTTTAAGTCCCGACACACGGAGCTTATCCGATAGATATGTCTCTCGCAATTGTTTGGAGTGCCCAAGATCGCCATTTAATGCAGGCCATAAATGAATACGCGTTGTTAATTTACCGTTGTCTTCGAATTCTTTGAAAACATCTAGTGATTCTATTGTTTTTAAACCATGTAAGTCATTGACAGAAGTCACCCCTAAGCTTGCTGCGTGTGCCAAGAAATTAGAGAAGATTTCATTTTTTTGTGAATTTGAAAAATTAAAGGCATGGCGGATAACCGCATCCATTGCTTTTTCATATAAAATACCATTGGGTTCGCCATTTTCATCTTTTCCTATAATGCCATAGAAAGGATTTTCCGAATGACGAGTAATATTAGCAATCTCCAAAGCTTTCGTATTCACCCATGCATAATGGCCTTCAGCGTGAAACATGAGTGCCGGACGGTCTGGAAGAATATGATCCAATGAATGGCGAGTCGGTAATTGTTGTGTATCCCAATAACCTGCATCCCAAGTAAATCCGATTACCCATTGATTTTCCGGTTTTGATTCGGCGAATTCGCCAATCATTTCCAGCGCTTCATCTTCTGAGCGAGCGGCGAACAGATTGACACTATTGAGGGCAACGGCACCTTGCATGATATGAAGGTGGAAATCATGGAATCCCGGCATAATTAATTGGTCTTTAAACTGATAGATTTTCGTGTGCTCACCTGCGCAGTGTTTAATTTCTTCCTCAGTACCAATCGCAACAATTTTGTTGTCCTTAATTGCAATGGAGGCGGGTTCAGGTTGGTCGGAAAGACCAGTAAATACAGTATTACTTGATATAATTACGTCAGCTACTTGTTGACTCATCATCAATCATTCCCTTCTTTTATAGCTCTATTATTAAGCTTCCTCAAAGGCAAGCTCAGGAGGCGGCTGCCTAAACATTTTCGTTAAGTTTAATAGATAAATAAATCCGATAAGAAGCCAAGTTCCACCTAGTATTAGTGAATGTTTATCTAGATTTATGAAAAACAATCCAATTAGTGCTGCTCCAATAAGCGGGATAATCAAATATTGAATCGTTCCTTTAAAAGATCTCTGTTTCTTTTGAAAAAAATAGTAAGAAACAACTGAAAGATTCACAAAGAAAAAGGCGAATAACGCACCAAAACTAATAAGTGATACAGCTGTCGTTAGATTTAAGAAAAGAGCGCTTAATGCAATCCCGCCAATGAGTAAAATATTGAACACAGGTGTCCGGTATTTCGGTGATAGATAGCCAAAGATTTTTTTCGGCAATACATTTTCCCTTCCCATCGCATACAAAATACGAGAGGCGCTCGTTCCCGATGCAACGGCTGAAGCAGTGGTGGAAGTTAGCCCCACAGCTACAAAGAAGCTCACAAAAATGTTTCCGCCTATATACATCGCGATCTCTAAATAGGCGGATTCAGGGTTAGTGAAAGAATGGAACTCTGGAAAAATTAGTTGTGCAAAATAAGAACTTGTGATAAATAAAAATCCGCCAATCATCGTTATGAAATAGATCGCTTTTGGCAAAGTTCTCGTAGGATCCTTCGTCTCCTCTGACAGAGTAGTTACTGCATCAAAGCCTAAAAAGCTAAAACATAGAATTGGGATAACAGATAGGAGAGCCGGTGCACTAATTTCAGGATCATAAAAGGGAACGGTGGAAAATAATGTCCCTGTTCCTTTTCCTTCAAGAAGACCTTTAATGGACAAAATAAAAAATAGTGCAAACAATAAAAATTGTAAGAAAAGCATATACGTATTAAGTTTCGCTGCTAATTTAATGCCAAGGATGTTGACAGCAGTAATAATCACAATAAATAAAATAATCCAAACAAACATCGGAATGGATGGAAAATAAGCTTTCAATGAAATTCCGACGATTAGGGCGCTGATCATCGGGCTAAATATATAATCAATGATGATTGTCCAACCAACGATAAACCCTATATGTGGACTTATAGATTTTTGCGTAAACGTATATGCTGCTCCTGCTTTTGGGAACGCTTTCACTAATTGGGCATAGCTATAAGCTGTAAATAACATGACAACTAAAGCAATGGCATAAGCCGTTGGCATCATCCCGCTGGTGCTGTCTACAGCAACCCCATATGTTGAGAAAAACGTTTTTGGAGCCATGAATGCCAATCCGAAAAAGACGACATACTTCAAAGTAAGAGTACGTTTAAGAGTTGGTGAATTCGTATTTTCCATTAATCAATCCTCCTTGTGAATTTTTTACTAACGATCGTACACATTCATTAATGTGCACTTAGTGAATAAGCGGATTATTCGGATTATTTAATTTAAAATTCCGTAAATTCAGTCAATGGAAAGGTTATTTGTCTGGATTCATTTAAGGATAACCAATATAAATAGTAACTACTTGTGAACGGATACAACTTGAGCTCTGACTGAATGCTTTTAACCATTTTTTCATAATTGCCTGTCCTCCAATCGGCCGCACAGAGGAGTTGGTAAAGAAGAGTAGCATAATGCAAGGAACAACATGGCCTTGTCTTTTTGATTTCACACTTTTTAATAAAAGGTATCACTCCTTAGAACAAAATGATTTTTCAAAATAAAAGTTTGCTGTTTTCATTTAGGAATGCATCACTCCATTCAATATGTATAAATCCATTATAAAGTCTCGTCTAACACGAGAGTAAATAGCTTCGATACAAAAAAACAGCCTTCGAAATGATAATACTTTCATTTCGAAGGCTGTTCACTTGTTACTTTTTCTTGAATCGGAATTTGTATTTCATAATAAGCTTCATCATATTGATCGGTCAGAGAAACGTCAACCTGCATAATTCGAAAGGCGTCACCGGTAATAATATAGTCATGAGTATCGCAATAATGGAGTTGCTTTTTTAGCTGGGTTAGCATTTTCTCCCTTGTGAGTCCTCCATAATAGGAACATAAAAATAGCCCATTTTCAATTTTTTGGGTTGGTTGCTCTGACTCCTCACCCTGAACAAGAATGAATGATTGAGATTGATAGTCACTTAGGTTAGCGGAAAAGTCAGATGATTGACGAATTTCATCAAAATACTCTTTCTTGATGAAATCTCCAAATTTATTGCTGGCCAAAGCAGGGATGATTCCACCAATCTTGTTTTCGAGCTCCAAATATCCAAAATAAAGATTTTCTGTATCCGCCCAACTTACCGATCTGTCTAGCTGGATGTATTCCCGTTCTTCAAATTGTTTTATCACGATATCCGAATTGCTGTAACTGTTTGTGAAATGTTCAATATTGTATAATCGTGTCATCAAAATATTATGGATACCTTGCAATTTCTTAATTTCTTCCTGTATATTAGCCATTGATTTTTGAAGTGATTGAACCGACTTTTTGACATTGCGATCCGTAAGAAACTGCTTGATTTCTTCTAAGGAAAACCCGATGCTCCTTAACTCTTTGATCGTTCCGAGAACCTCATACTGGGAAATGGAGTAATAACGATAGCCAGTTTCGGGGTCAATATGAAAAGGCTTTAGCAATCCAATTTTATCGTAATGGCGCAACGTATCTACGGTTACACCTCGCAACTTCGCCATTTCTCCTATACTAAGCTTATTTTGCATGGCTTTTCTCCTAACCAATACTGAATTTATATATATTAATTTATATATATTAATAACATGATTTCCCCCTATTATAAAGTAGCGATTCCTGTTGTGTATAGCTAGTGGCAGGAATATTTGTAGAGTACCGCATTCATAAAATTGCAGTCACAAACTTAGACGTCAAGTATTCGATTTAAACAGGGTTAACCATTTCAGCTCTTGAAATGAGTATACTTTTTTGGACTTAAAGGATTAAAATGCAGAAGAGGTAGTACAGTTCAACAGTTTTTCTTGGAAACTTGTAACCGAAACTTCCAGGCGGCCAGTACAAAGCAAAAGCAATGGTTTTCCAATTAGAATGGATATTATTTATTGCATGTTTAATGAGGAATTTGTAATGAGGGAACATATGTTTTATAATGTACTTTAAGTAATTATCAATCGAAATAGGGGAGGTATTATATGTATATTTCAATTTCAGATTTTATTAAAGAATGGAATAAAGAAGCCATACTCACTCAAAATGTCTTGGATAGTTTGACTGATAAATCCTTAGAACAACAAGTTTATCCTGAAGGTCGCACTTTAGGAAGGATTGTGTGGCATTTCACGACGAACATTCCAGATTATCTAGCTCATTTCGGGTTAAAGATAGACCGGATAGAAAGTTCGGAAAATGTTCCATCTTCAGCCCGCGAAATTGCCATCACTTTTAAAAATGTAAGTTCTCATGCAGCCAAAATTATTGAACAACAATGGACAGACGAATCCCTGGGACAAATACAAGAAGCGTTCGGAAGACAGGAAACAAATGCTTCCATCCTTATGGGGCTAATCAAGCATATTGTTCATCATCGCGGACAAGTTACGGTTCTGATGCGTCAAGCAGGAATTAAACCTTCTGGGGTTTATGGACCGCCAAAAGAAGATTGGATTCATTTAGGAGTGGAAAATCCACCGCTTTAAGGACTTATGAATGCTTAAGTTAGGATCTTCTACATACCGGGACATTGGCGAATAATTAAATCCAGTACTCCATTTTATGACTGAGTTAATAATATGTTTTAGCATCCTTTGAAGGGTGCTTTTTTATTTTGCGAAAGAAGGGTTTAAATGAAATCAGCTAATTTAGAGACGATGTTTTAAATGAAACCCTTATTTTTCCATCTAAAGCTAATGAAGGTAGGATAGATTCTTTCATCTCCTTTTGATTAGGCTCTATTAAATCATTAGTGCAGAATAGTACTTTAAGATTATTATTATAATCATGCTATTTGTAAGCCGCCATATGCTGAACCCCCACCATAATTACCACAACCACCGGTACAACTATATCCGTCAATGATAAAGGAGTTAAACAAAACGACTATAATGACGAAATCTTTACCCAATCAATTAAAGCTGACTGAAAGTTTCTAGTTATAAATATCTGGATTTTGTTGAAAAATGTCGTTATTTGCGAATATCATTATCGTCATTTCTGAGATATTATAATATTGAATGCACTTTAATACATTGAAGTAATAATGCGTTCTTTATATCGGGGCTCAATTAAGTGAGTGGAGGAAAATAAATGAGTGTAATCATCGAGAAGAAACGTATGGAAAACTATACTCATATGGAAGATGCAATGTTGGTAGGGAAAATCCATAATGGTGATGAGGATGCACTGGACTTTTTAATCAATAAATACAGATGTGTCGTTCAATCAAATGCATTGAAGTATTTTTTAACGGGTGGAGATAAGGAAGACGTCTTTCAGGAAGGGATGATTGGGCTATATAAGGCCATTCGAGACTACAAAAATTGCAAAAAGGCGTCTTTCAGATCATTTGCGGAACTGTGCATTACAAGACAAATCATAACGGCCGTTAAAGCGGCTATTCGCCAAAAGCATTCTCCCTTAAATAATTATGTTTCATTGTATATGCCTATCCATCAAGGGGAGTCGGAACAGGGTCTAATTGATCTAATCCCTGAACAGAGACAAAATGACCCAGTCACGATCTTAATAAAATCAGAAGAAATTTGTGATATTGAGCTAATTTTAACCGAAGTCCTTAGTGAGTTGGAAAGCAGTGTTGTGGACTTGTACCTGGAAGGAAAAACTTATTTAGAAATATCAAAGGAACTGAATGTTCAAAAAAAGACGATCGATAATGCACTTCAGCGGGTAAAAAGGAAGCTGGAGCGGCACCTCGAGTCCAGAAGAGTGGAAGAATAATAACAATCATTCTTTAAACTTTCGGTCAGTATTAATTTGTAAAATAACAGTGAAACAATTAATAGAATAGATAAAAGTACTTGTTAAAGCATTTTCCTGGTAATGGAGCAGTTAGTGCAGTGCTATCCTATGGGAAATAAAATCCCTCTAGGTAAATGCCGATAAAAAATTCTCTAAGTATGACCAAAAAAAGCCCTACTGAAACAGAAGGGCTTTTTACTATATTCATTTTTTTAATTCACTCTCTTCAATTGGAGATTATACCTCAATGTTTCATCGTCTGAATATAATTTATATCCAAGTCCGTCACTGTAATTGAGGAAGACTTTATCCGGAAGATGCTTTTTAGACTCACTTGAAATTAATATGGGGACTCCAGCAATTATAAATCTCTCATCATCTTCGTTCTTATTATCAATTTTCAATTCATGTTCCACATAAATTGAACAGCTCCCAACATAAATGGCTTCGATACGAATACCTTCATTCTCCTTATAATTCACTTTTAATAGTTGTTCAATCGCTGCTTCTTTAATCTCAATATTCATAAAACCCGCTCCCATATTATTTTTTATCTATACAATCTTCTATTTATTCGTATACCCAATTGTTTATAAGTTAATGTACATGAGAATGACAAGTTTGGATTTACTGAGACTTCTTATTAAGTATAATAAAGCCGATGTTCCCGGTCATCAGGCTTATGATTGTTTAATAAAATCACAAATTAGATCAAAAAACATGTGTTAGTAACTCCATCTTTGGAATAGCTTTCTTTGCAATGATCATCCTATCGGCTTTGCTTTCATGGGCCACTTTTTGTTTAATTCAGTTATAAAAGTCTTTACATTTTTTTTATCTTTCATAATGGGGGAATAGACGTAAGAAAGTGTCCTGTTAAAGGATTCATCTTTTACCTGAATGATAGAAAGGATTTTATTTTGTACATCCCTTTCAATGACACTTCGGGAAAGCAGGGCCAGCCCTGATCCGTTTTTTATAAGTGTTTCTTTAATTCCTTGATTGCTGCTTATCGTGAGTATCGATTTAATTTTCAAACCATTTGAACGTATGACATGATTAAGGTATTCTCTTGTACCAGATCCAACTTCCCTCGTTACCCATGCTTGGTCATGTAAATCAGTAATCTCCACATCGTCTTTATTAGCAAGTCCATGATTGTTAGAAGACACAATGAATAGCTCATCTTGCATGAATGGGTGAACAGAAAGCTCTTTTTCGTTCGTTTGACCTTCGATTAAACCAATATCCACTTTGTATAGCCGAACGGCTTGAACGATTTCTTCCGTGTTCCCAATTACCACTTGAAGTTCAAGTTCAGGATATTCCTCTTGAAGGTCGATGAGTAAAGAAGGAAGGATATACTCTCCTATTGTAAAACTTGCACCTATCTTTAATTCGCCCTTGATGGACCTATCGTGTTCCTGTATGTCTTGTCTGGTCTGTTCATAGATTGTAATCATTTGCTTCGCCCGGTCGTAAAGAATTTCTCCCGTTAAGGTGACTTTCAAAAATTTAGGAGAACGGAGGAATAATTTGGTTTGGAACTCTTCTTCTAATTTTTTAATATGTAAACTAACACTTGGTTGCGACATAAGAAGAATTTCTGCTGTTTTTGTAAAATTCTTGACTTCCACAAGGGTCACAAATGTTTTTAAAGCATCATAGTACATAGAAATTTCTCCTTATTATTAATATTCTTAATAGTTATAATAAATTATATATATTTTACTAATGATGTACCTTCCAGTAAAGTTTTAATGAGAAACTTATTTTAGGAAGAGTATAGGCTGGGAAAGCTATTGTCCTTTGTTGCGTGCTATGAACCTATATAACTGTATTTTTCATTTTTTTTGCAGTTAAAACCGACTTGGTCTATAGGAGTAAACGAGTTAATTAATTTATGGATCGAAATAAAATTTTTAAACCCACTCGTTATACATAATAATCAACTAAGATAAGTTAATATTCCTTTGTGAGGTGGAAATCGTGCAACTTCAGGTAAGTAACAGTCCCTTTAATCAAGAGCAAGCAGAACTCCTTAACAGCCTGCTGCCAAGCTTGACCGAAACACAAAAAATTTGGTTGAGCGGTTATCTGACTGCATCTTTGTCAGTTTCGAACTCAAGTTCAGCCGACGCCCCGGTATTGGAAGCTCAAGGCGGCGGGAAGACAATATCAAAAGAAGTGACCATCCTGTATGGTTCACAGACGGGCAATGCTCAAGGGCTGGCAGAAAATGCGGCGAGTAAGCTTGAGGGTAATGGCTTTCAGGTTACCATTTCTTCCATGAGTGACTTTAAAGTCAACAATTTGAAAAAAATCGAAAATCTTCTGATTGCCGTTAGCACGCATGGAGAAGGTGATCCGCCGGATAATACATTGTCTTTCCATGAGTACCTTCATGGCAGGAGGGCACCAAGCCTTGAGGGTCTCCGCTATTCGGTATTGGCGCTTGGGGACAGCTCATATGAGTTTTTCTGTGAAACGGGAAAACAATTCGATAAACGCTTGGAGGAACTTGGGGGGACACGGTTATTTCCGCGAATGGACTGTGACCTTGATTATGATGAGCCTGCTTCCGAATGGCTGGAAGGAGTCATTTCCAGTTTAAGTGAAGGGCAAGTCGGTTCTGCTGCTGCAGTTCCCGCAGCAAAAGCTTCTGTAGGTGAACAAACTTCTTATTCGAGAACAAATCCGATTAAAGCGGAAGTGTTGGAAAATATAAATTTGAACGGCCGTGGCTCCAATAAAGAAACTCATCATCTTGAGTTATCTCTTGAGGGCTCAGGCCTTACATTCGAACCTGGTGACAGCCTTGGCATTTATCCGAAAAACGATTCGGATTTAGTGGATATGCTTCTTATGGAACTGGATTGGGATCCTGAAGAAACCGTGAAGGTCAATAAGCAGGGGGAACTTCGTCAGCTTAGGGAATCGCTCATCTCCGACTTTGAAATAACGGTATTGACCAAATCGCTCATTGAACAAGCGGCACAGCTTTCTGGTAACGAGGATTTAAAGGAGCTTTTAAAGCCTGGTAATGAAGAAGGGTTGAAAGAATATCGAGAAGGCCGTGATTTGCTTGATTTTGTCCGTGATTTTGGTTCATGGGGTGAATCGGCGCAAGAGTTTGTATCGATCCTTCGGAAAATGCCAGCCCGTCTGTATTCGATTGCGAGTAGCTTATCCGCCTATCCGGACGAAGTGCATTTGACAATCGGAGCTGTCCGGTATGAAAGTCATGGTCGGGAAAGAAAAGGGGTCTGCTCGATTTTATGTGCGGACAGATTACAGCCAGGGGACTTGCTGCCCATTTACATTCAGCATAACCAGAACTTTAAGCAGCCAAAGAACCCAGACACGCCAATTATCATGGTTGGACCGGGAACGGGCATTGCCCCGTTTAGATCCTTTATCCAGGATCGCGAAGAATCGGAAGCGAAAGGGAAAACGTGGCTCTTTTTCGGCGATCAGCATTTCGTGACGGATTTCCTATATCAAACTGAATGGCAAAAGTGGTTGAAAACAGGTGTACTTACGAAAATGGATGTGGCCTTTTCCCGCGATACGGATGAAAAAGTGTATGTTCAAGACCGGATGCGCGAGCAAAGCGCGGAATTATACGAATGGCTTCAAAAAGGGGCAGCTGTATACATTTGCGGTGACGAGAAAAACATGGCACATGATGTCCATAATACGCTTATTGAGATCATTGAAAAAGAAGGCAATATGAGCCATGCTGATGCGCAAGCTTATCTTGAAGATATGCAACAGAATAAACGCTATCAACGTGATGTGTATTGAAATTTGGAAGAAAAGGAGATAACAACATGGTGAACCCACTATTGAAAGCACCAGCAGGCCCGCCAAGTGATGTTGAGCAAATTAAAGAAAGAAGCGATTATTTGCGAGGTACACTTGGAGAAGTGATGCAGGATCGGATTAGCGCCGGTATTCCGGATGATGACAATCGACTGATGAAACACCACGGCAGCTATTTGCAGGATGATCGGGATCTACGTAATGAGCGTCAAAAACAAAAACTGGAGCCTGCCTATCAATTTATGTTGCGTGTCCGCATGGCCGGCGGGGTTGCACAGCCTTCTCAATGGCTTGTTATGGATGACCTTGCCCAGAAATACGGTAACGGAACCTTGAAATTGACAACAAGGCAGACGTTTCAAATGCATGGTATTTTAAAATGGAATATGAAAAAAACCATTCAGGAAATCCATGCTTCCATGTTGGATACAATCGCTGCATGCGGGGATGTAAACCGAAACGTAATGTGCAATTCGATTCCATTTCAATCCGAAATCCATTCCGAAGTATATGAATGGTCGAAAAAATTGAGTGATTATCTATTGCCGCGTACAAGGGCGTACCATGAAATCTGGCTGGATGAAGAAAAAGTTGTCGCTACTCCGGAATTGGAGGAAGTCGAACCAATGTACGGAAAGCTTTATTTGCCAAGGAAGTTTAAAATAGGCATTGCGGTCCCGCCATCCAATGACATTGATGTCTACTCCCAAGATCTTGGCTTCATAGCAATTGTTGAAAATGGAAAACTTGTTGGTTTTAATGTGGCGATCGGCGGCGGTATGGGAATGACCCACGGTGACAAGGCGACATATCCTCAACTAGCCAAGGTAATCGGCTTTTGCCAGCCAGACAAAATACTGGATGTGGCTGAAAAAATCATTACGATTCAGCGTGATTACGGAAACCGATCCGTACGGAAAAATGCCCGGTTCAAGTATACGGTTGACAGGCTTGGGCTCGAACCGGTAAAAGCTGAACTGGAAAATCGTCTAGGATGGAAGCTAGGGGAAGCAAGAACTTACCATTTTGATAATAATGGCGACCGCTATGGATGGGTAAAAGGCATGCAGGGTAAATGGCATTTTACACTATTTGTCGAGGGTGGCCGAATTGCCGATATCAATGATTACAAGCTGATGACCGGTTTGCGCGAAATCGCAAAGATCCATACGGGTGATTTCCGATTGACTGCCAATCAAAACCTGATCATTGCAGATGTGTCAAGCCAGAAAAAGAAAAAAATCATAGAATTGCTTGAAACATACGTTTTGACGGATGGTGCACATCATTCGGCGCTCAGACGCAGCTCGATTGCATGCGTGGCGCTTCCGACATGCGGGTTGGCAATGGCCGAAGCAGAGCGTTATTTGCCGGTTCTGATTGATAAAATCGAGGCCATCGTTGATGAAAACGGCCTGAGGAATGAAGAAATCACGATACGTATGACTGGTTGCCCGAATGGCTGTGCCCGGCATGCACTCGGTGAAATTGGTTTTATCGGTAAGGCACCTGGTAAATATAATATGTATCTCGGTGCGGCATTCGACGGAAGCCGATTAAGTAAAATGTACCGTGAAAACATCGGTGAAGAAGAGATATTAAAAGAGTTGCGTGTACTTCTTTCCCGTTATGCAAAAGACCGTCAGCAAGGAGAGCATTTCGGCGACTTCGTCATCAATGCAGGCATTGTCAAAGAAGTGACGGATGGAACGAATTTTCATGATTGATTAAAACAAATGAGAGACAGGAATAATTTCCTGTCTCTTTGGGTATTCAAAGGTTTTCCGGAGTGGCTGGAACACCAATATGTTGATTCATGACCATACACATCTATCTTCTATTTATTTGACTTGCTGTTATTTTTATAGGCTACTTCTGCTTCAATCTCAATTAGGAAATCCGGCGAAACCAAACTTTCAACGCCTACTGTTGAACGAGCTGTTTTCACTGGATTTTCTTTTGTATTAAAGAAAAGAGCGTAAGCATCGAACCAACCTTGATAGTCTGGCGTACTTCCCTTGTTTGGATCTGGCGCGACATACACACGCAGATAGGTTACATCAGCGAGGGAAAGTCCTTTTGTTTTCAAATCTGCTTTTAATTTCTCTAAGATTCCGATTGCCTGCTTTTCTGTATTGCCATATCTCTCATAAGTGGTTTTCCCATCCTTGTTTAAAAGAGGAGCTACCGTTCCGCTAAACAATAACCGGTTATAACTTTGAGGCACAGCAACTGAACTGGAAATCGCAGAAGTTGGGGACCCAAAAAAGGTCACTTTATCCGATTTTAATTCATCTTGTTCGTTACCTGCGGAAGCAAATGAGTATCCTGCGATTAAACTTATACTTAATACTAAGGCAGTGATGATCGATTTCATAGGTGTTTTCATATAGTCAGCTCCTGTTATTTATGTAACGACGATAGGTAGATAATCAGATTCATTTATCCGGCTAACCACAATTCTTGCTGTTTCAAAAGCATCTGCTAGCCATGCAGTTAAATAACTGAGCTGTTCACCAGCAATTTAATATGAATGTAGTTTTTCCAATCGGATGAAGATTTCTAAATGGCATATCGATAATTCATCATTCTGAGACCCCGGTTTGGATGATGTTAACTTTGGTTTCTATATTAATGTCCATTGTCGGATAAATCTTTTTCCAATGTTCATAGGTCAATTTTTTATTTTTGGCGTGATATTTTTCCTTCAGCCCAATCGGATCAAGGGATTTTTCCTGAAAATCTTTCATAAGACGGTTTGCTTGCTTGGTTATATCAGCTTCCATTTCCTTTTCAATTTTTTTTATCATCTTTCTATTGGTAAGGTTTTCACTTCGCATGGATTCCTTGATTTGTCCTTTAATTTTAATCTTGATCGTGATCGAGGGATTTCTCTCTGAGCTGGATACCTCATAACTTGAACCGCTTCGGATACTTTCCACTACAATATCGCTTTTTCTCTTGTCTTTTAATTTGAATTTATATATTCCCCGCCTATGATGTTGAACTAATGTTTTGAAGATGAACATATCATCCGTGGGGACTTTGCTGACCATCTTATTTTCATGAAATAGGGCGGCTCCAGAAACCGAAACTTCATTATTGATTAATTTAAATAAAGGAAGAAACGAATCGCCGCCATCTTCTAGAGAGTTTCTTAAAAAAAGATGGAGGTTAGTATCCGGTCCATTACCTGTTTCAATTTGTTGATTGATCAAACCTGATAAAAAAATTCCAATATTCACATTCGTATTTGATGGTTTCGAATTTATGACATTCTTGACCTTTCCTTCAACGATGGCCAAAATGACCCTGTTTCCAAGTTGTGGTTCACGGTAGAGATAATCGGTCAGTTCTGTCATTCCGATTTCCCGAACCATTTTCTCACTGAATAAAATGATGCGTGTCTGTCCAAGCAATACCGGCTTATCCGCTTTTTTGGAAACGACAGCCTGGACATCACTTGTTGTCGTCGATGTTCCGCTTAAGATTTGATATTTACCCATCATGTCCTGCTGGAAGATAGGGATGACGAACATTCCTTCGACATTATCATTCTTCAGTATGTCGTAGCCAATGGCCTGGGACATATTGACTTCATCCACCACTCTTGGCTCGGCACAGCTGCAAAGGAGGGGCAAAGCCAAGATAACAAGAAATAATTTTCTCATATACGTTTCCTCATTTTCTTTATATAGATGATGGCCAAAAGAAGAGGCAAGTATAAAGCAATAAAGAGTACGCCGTATGGATCGATTATTTTATTCAATATATAGAGGGAATCGATATCAAAAATAAATATATTGGTAAGCAGGATAATAATCGACATCCCCCATAATGGATATTTTTGCTGAACATTGAACAAGCGCTTGAAACCTCTGCTTGCTGACCACAAGGCGATGGTCATGTTGGGTATGATAATGATGGCCCACCAAGAAACATCTATATACTCAAATCGCTGGATAAAGGGCAATTCGACAACGCTGGTCATTGACAATGTCGGCCATATAGTCAGTTCCAACTGTTTTTGTGAATAAAAAACAAGTGAAACCAAATAAACGAATACGGTTATTAAGGTTGTCGTTAAGGCCCCCCAATGGGCATATTTTTGTGAAGTTTTAGCATTTTTGATGAACGGATAATACATCACGATCATTTCAAAACCAAGCAGCGTCAATGAAGTACCTCTGGTTCCTTTCAATATGTCCAATAGAGTGTGATGGAAAACAGGAAGCAAATTGGTGAATTCAGAGTATTTCATGGCATAGAATAGGACAAATAAAAGCCAGTATGTCAAAAGGACGCTTAAAAAGGCAATACCTGTAATTGTTCGGAATCCTCCCGTATGAATATAATAAATCAAAACTAGGAAGACCACTGAAAAAGCCCAAGATGGTACCTCTTCAAACATCCATACATGTATGACATTTATATAGCTAATCATGACTGTCATCCCGAGGAAAAAAAAGTAAAGAATGAATAATAGGCTGAAGAAATTTCCCATCCATTTCCCGAATGCTTGATTATTTGCAGAAATGATATCACCAGGAACGATACTGAAGATTTTATATATGACCCAAATCATTATATGGACGATCAGGCCGGCCAGTAGGATCGAAATCCAGCCATCTGTTCCCGTTGTCTTCGCTAAAACTCTTTGAAAACTTAAAACGCCTACTCCCGTTTGCATGGAATGCACTAAAAAAAACGCATAGAACGGTGACACTTTATACTTTTCATTAACACCAGCTTGGTTCATATGGGACCCTCATTTAGATCATTCATTAAAATCATTTTTTTTGATTCTTGCTTTTTTTGGTTGAGGCTGTCTGGATTTATCATCTGGTCGTAAATTTACAGGACGTGATTTGAAAAGATTGAAAGGAAGCCGAACAAAGCTGTCTTTCCAATCTGGCATGCGAAATGGGTATATCGGTTCAAGGTACGGGTGTCCCATTGACGTTAATTTGATAAGGTGGGTCATCAAAAACACGGCTGATATGGTAATGCCGAGCAGCCCCCAAATTTGGGCACCGATTAAAAAGGGGAACCGCAGCAGCCGAATGGCATTCCCCATTTTATAAATGGGAGTAACAAATGATGCCAATGCCGAGAGGGCAACGATGATCAATAAGATATTACTGGTCAAACCAGCTACTACAGCGGCTTGACCGATAACGATACCGCCGACGATACCTAATGTCTGACCTACCTTTATTGGCAGCCTGGCAGCCGCTTCCCGTAATAACTCAATGGAAATCTCCAGGAATAATGCTTCGATTAAAGGCAGAAAAGGTATTAAGTTCCTTGAAGTTACGATCGTTTCCAAAAGATCTTTAGGAATCAGTTCATAATGATACGTCAGCACGGCTACATAAATGGGAGTGGCAAATATAGAAAAAGCGACGGCGTATATCCTTAATAAACGGAATGCCGATGCCGGAATCCAAGGCATATTATAATCTTCCATCGTGATAAAGTATTCCAACAAAATGGTTGGAGTAATAAGTACAGAGGACGACCTATCGACTAACAGGGCTACCTTGCCTTCAGCCAAGGCACTTGCGATGCGATCAGGCCTTTCCGTATTAAGGAAAAGGGGAAACAAGGTATTTGAATTATCATATAGCATTTGCGCCAGATAGGACCCGTCCAATATTTCATCAAACTCTACGTCATTGATCCTTTGGATAACATTATCAACATTTTCCTGATCAACGATCCCTTCTATCGATAAAACGGCCACTTTCGTTTTAGACAGAGAGCCCACAGTCATTTCATTTACTTGCAATTCAGGGATAGGAAGCCTTTTTCTGACTAAATTAAGATTGATATCAAGATCCTCGACAAATGCTTCTTGTGCACTTATGATGCCAAATTCAAGTTCAGGTTTCTCAACTTGTCTTCCTTGTTGGGCCGCAACATTGATTAATAGGCATTCATCAAGATTTCCATCTAACCGAAGTGCAATTTCGCCTCTCATGATCCTTTTTTCGATTACAACCTTGGTACTGGTGATCAGTGTGTTTTCAATAGGTACGTTTTCTTTAATTTGCTCCAAGTTTATCGTTTCCAGAGTAGGTATGACGGAAAGAACACTTTCATGAAGTACCTGTGCATCAATCAACGAGCGATAAAAAGAGACCCAATAGCCAATGCCATTATATGTTCCTTGATGGTTTATGAAATCATTGGATAAAGATAGGGTATTGAATAGGTCCCTTACTTCTGAAACGTTATTTAATTCATCATTTTTTTCGTTGGGTTTATGGGGCTTTTTTTTGAACGTTCTGCGGTTAAACAATGTTGTCACCTCTACACTAAAGCTTATTATCCTAGCATTTGCAATTTAATTACAAATTAACCCTTTTGGATGTTAATGTTGCTCGCTTCAGAAAGGAAATTCATTAAATAAATTGGTGTAAAAGCTACCTTCATTTCCTGTCGCATAAAAAAATTGTAAATAGAGGAAACTGAATAAATAAAAACCTATTTAACCAAAGGAGTTCACCATGAAAAGTAAACCCTTGCATATTAAATTGGATCAAAAGCAGGAAGAATTGAAATCTGAATTGGATATGCAGGATGATGTAGTATTTAAACAGATATTCATTCCCGATTATGAAGTTTCGGGTTTATTCGTATTTGTCAATGGAACGATGGATTATCGTGCATTCAATGAGATTGTCCTGGATCTATCGGCTGCCCAGGTTGAAACCAGGCATCGGGTTTCTATCGAACAGCTGGTCATTTCCAAAATCTGTTCAGTCAGGGAACAGGATGATGTTGAAACATATGAAACAGCTAAAGAGCATATTTTTGACGGGAAAACGCTTTTATTTTTAGATGGAATTGTAAATGGCTATGTCTTGAATCTGGAAAAGGAAAAAGTTCGTACACTGGGTGAACCTTCAACAGAGAGGGTTGTCAGGGGACCGAAGCTTGGGTTTATCGAAAGTCTTCAAGAAAATATCGGTTTGATAAGGCAATATTCGAACCATCCCAACCTTATCGTCCAACAACAGAAGTTCGGGACGATGGAAAAACGGGAAGTTGCGTTGATTTATTATGAAGGAAAAGCTAGCGATTCTTTGCTAAAAGAAGTGAATAAACGGATAAATGAAGTGAAAGCTACTGATCTTCAAGACTCGGGGATGCTTGAGGAATTAATTGAAGATACAGCGTTAACCCCTTTCCCGCAAATCCAAAATACGGAGCGTCCGGATAAAGTATTGGCTGCATTGCAGGAGGGAAGGGTGGTCATCATGGTTGACGGATCGCCATTTGCTTTGATGGCACCAACGACGATCACGATGCTGCTGCAGTCACCGGATGATTATTATGAAAGGTGGGTAGCGGGTTCTTTTTTACGTATACTTCGCTATTTATCTTTATTTGTTACCGTATTTCTTTCAGGGATTTATATCTCCTTGGTTTCGTTCAACCCTGGATTGCTTCCGTCAGAACTGGCGATGACGATCGCGGGTACAAGGGAGAACGTGCCATTTCCGCCGTTTGTTGAAGCTATCATCATGGAATTGACGATTGAACTGCTTCGCGAAGCAGGTATTCGGCTCCCATCGCCCATTGGTCAAACGGTTGGATTGGTTGGCGGAGTCATTATTGGACAAGCGGCAGTTCAAGCCAATATTGTAAGTTCCCTGATGGTCATAATCGTTTCGATCACGACGATTACCTCTTTTACGGTCCCGCAATATAGCTTTGGACTGGCGTTCAGGGCATTAAGGTTCGGGGCGATGATTTTTGCCGCCGTTTTAGGTTTATACGGAACTACATTATTCTTTATCATCGTTATCAGCCATTTGTCAAAATTGACGAGCTTCCAAGAACCTTATTTTCAACCAATGGATTTTATCGGTAAAAAGACCTGGAGGGATGCTTTCATACGGTTACCGAAACGGAAAAAGGGGAGGAATTCTCTTGGGTCAATCCGAAGGCAAAATTCTTAGTGGCGAATTGGCTGTGATCATTTCTTGCAGCATGTTAGGAATTGGAATGCTGACGCTTCCAAGGACGATAACGGAAAAAATCCAATTGAGCGATGGATGGATCGTCTTGATCTTAAATGGGATCGCTATTGCCCTTTTGATATGCTTATTGGTTGTTCTGTTAAAAAAACATAAGGTCGCTAACTATTACACATACATGGAGGAGGCCTATGGAAAATGGCTCTCCAAACTTATTGGGTTGGTCGTGGTGGTGTACTTTATAGGCGTGGCCAGCTTTGAAGTTCTTGCGATGAGTGAAATGGTCCGCTTTTATTTGTTGGAGGAAACCCCGGTTGAGATCGTGATACTTACCATGATTTTAGCGAGTGTCCATCTTTTGACAGGCAAAATAAAAGCCATAGCAAAGGCATGTGTCTTTTTTCTCCCTTTGACAATCGTCATCGTCTTGCTCATTTATTTGTTCAGTCTGAGGGTAGTAGAATTAAAAAACCTCCAGCCTGTTCTTGCGAAAGGATTTCTCCCTATCATGAAAGGAATGGGTTCCGGAACTTTGTCTTTTTTTGGAATTGAACTTTTCATCTTTTTGTTTGGCGTCGTTAAAAATCAAAACAAAGTAAGAAGTGGCGTTTTAATCGGGTTTTTCATCCCGCTTATTTTGTATGTGATTACATATATATTGGTAGTAGCTACATTGACTGTCCCGGAAGTCAAAGCAGTTACTTGGCCAACCATTTCTTTTATTCAGTCCTTTGAAGTAACAGGGATATTTTTAGAGCGTATGGAGTTATTTCTCTTAATCACCTGGATTCTTCAGTTTTTTTTAACACATGCGATTTACTATTACTTCGCAGCAGAAGGGATGACGAAAATATTTAGCAATTCATATACAACGAACCTCATTGTTTTGGTTCCTATCGTTTTTTTTCTGGCCAAAATCCCTAAAGATATAATTGACATTTTTAAAATGAGTGATTTACTTGGATATCTTTTTCCGGTTATATTGATTGGCTTGCCAATTATTACATTCATAATCGTTCAAGTGAAAAGGAGTAGAAGAAGCGGATGAAAAGATTATGGTTGATCTTGCTTATTCCTTTGCTTACAGGCTGTTGGGACAGTGAAAATATAGAAGAATTATCCCTTGTGGTGGGAGTGGGGATCGATAAAGGCAAAAAGGATGACGAAATCATGTTAACACAGCAAATTCTGGTGCCTCCAGGAAATAGTGGTCAGGAGAATCAGGCCCAACTAAAATATAAAAATGTTACCGTCAGTGCCAAAACACTTCATGAAGCAATTAGGGATTCTTTACTCATAACCAATACGGTATTAACCAATCATCAGCGTATTATCCTCATTAATGAAGATGTATTAAGGAAAATCCCGATGGAAGCGATCATTAATCAGTCAATACGCGATAATAATACAAGGAGAAGCTGTCATGTTTATTTAACGAAGAGACCGACGAAAGAATATTGGGACGATCCGAAGATGGGGAGATCCCTTCGAATGTAATCTATGAATTGAAAGATAATGAGCACAGAACGAATAAGATACTTCCGCCTTTAACACTGGGCAAAGCATCCTCAAATTTACAGTCAGATGGAAGCTTTGCCATTCAGGCCGTTGATATTAGGGGTGGAAAATTAATTTTGGAGGGTGCAGGGGTGATCAACAATTCAAAGTTGGTCGGGGTCATGAATGATGAAGATATTGCTGCATTAAATTGGCTGAACGGAGAGGTAAAGGGTGGAGTAATCGAAGCGGTCCAACACGATGAGCCTTTAAGTGTTGAAGTGATCAATAGGACAAGGAGGAAAATCACGACGGAATTGAACGGTGATCATTTGACGATCAATATTAAGGTCGGGTATACAGCAAGACTTTCGGAAGATTGGTATGGTAAGGAGGATTCTTTTGAAAAAGCCTATATAAAAGAGATTGAGCGTATTGCCGAGGATGAAGTGAAAAAGGATGTAAAGAAAATCGTATATAAATTACAGCATGATTATAAAACAGGGGTAGCAGGTTTGTATCGGTATGTGGAAAATCAGCATCCAAAGTTTTGGGAGAAAAATAAGAATAAATGGGACGAAGTTTTCAGTAAAGCCGATATTAATTATGAAGTGGACATAAGGATCGTAGACTTTGGTTCAAAAGGAGGGATAAAGTGAAGTTTGACTACTTTAAGGGGACTTAATAAATTGTCGATGCTGGCGATGCTTACTTTCGCTGGAAGAAGATGGCCAATTGGACATTAGAATAAAAACCTTCCAAATGGAAGGTTTTTTTGTCAAGTGTTCTTTGTTGATGAGGTTACTTATAGCCAAGGAAATGGTCCATTCAAGGCCCACCGAAAGTTCTAGGCAGATTCGTCACTTCATGTGCAACCCTGATTCCGGATTGAATGGCTCCTTCAATCCATGCTGGTACGGTTGATGTATGCTCACCAGCGAAGTGGACCCTTCCTTCAGGAGTTGGGATGTATGGAAACAAGTCCGTTTCCTGACCAGGCTTAAACATGGAGAAAGCGCCGTAGGAATACTGATTCAATGTCCAGCTATAAGAAGCTCCTGATAAAAAATGATCATATACTTGATTACCATGGATTACTGCCAAGTTTTTCAATGCGTGTTGTATTCTATCTTTTTCCGGTAGGATATCCCATAAAGTGGCATCATCTTCCCATGTATAACTTGCTAAGATGAGACCCGATTCACGCTGGTTGCTCGTTTGGCTGGGGTAATAAGAAAATCTAATGGGTAGATCGGTAGTCAATTTACCGCCGAAGATTCCTTCCTTTTCCCAAAACCTATGAGTGAATTGAAGTCCAATTTTTGTGGAAGCAGCATAATGGAGTTCTCTTATTGCCTTCCATTTATTATGGGAAAAGGAATTCCGGGGTTCTATATCTATAAATTGCAGCAATTGAAGAGGGATCGTCACGATGGCAAGATCACCGGTAACCGTTAAGGGGTTTTGACTTTGAGTATGTTTGGAATGGATGGTAACTTGATTATCATGTTGGATGATCTTTGTCACTTCATATCTGAAGATTAAATTATCCTTCAATTCCGGTAGAAAGGCATAAGGAAGCCGGTCGTTTCCTCCTTCGATTGAAAAAAATTTCACGTCTGGATTAAAGAGAGGCATAAGCTCCCTAAGTATGGCCGGAAAAGAAAGTTCCGGGAATCCTTCTAAACCCATCAGGACTTTGATGCTTTCAATCGCACCTGTTGATAGACTGATTCCGACTGGATTGTACTGCAAAAAGAAGCTCATGGAGTATTTATCAAACTCTTTAATGACTATTTCCCAATTTCTGCTTGGATTTTGAATGATGAAGTCAGTCACAGGCTTGATTGCCATGTTAAGTAATTCTTCAGCTGTTTTACCTCTTTCATGGGGAGCTACAGGGTACCTCAGTATATCCGGGTTCTGCTGATATATGGCAGCGGTCGTCTTGATTCCATTGGCATAAATGGGATCATTAGGAGTCGCATTCACAAAAGTGTTGACACGTAAACCATACTTCTTGATGTATTCAGCAACTAAATAATGATAATTCGGAATGCGCATGGCACCGGCTTCAAGGTAGGAACCTTCTGAAAATGGCTCCCGTATCGTCAAAACACGCCCTCCGACCCTCCCGGTTGCTTCCAATATCGTAACATCGTGCCCCGCTTGTTTTAAAAGGGATGCTGCAACCAACCCAGACATGCCGGCACCAATGATAATGATTTTTTTGGGGATCTGAGAAGGCCCCAGGCCATTTCTGATAACAGCCAGCATTTGATCTGGTGATAGCGGATCTTTGAAAAGGGACAAAGTGTTTTTCTCCTCTCTTGTTACACTTTCTATATGGGATTTACGCTATCTTATTCCTATTGGGTTACCATTTATGAAGGATTTCAATAATTTGTCATCTAAATGCTTAGTAACAAATTTTTTTAGTGCATTGGTGAATTCCACGTAAAATATATACCAAAAATAACCTCGATAGAATATATTCTAAACAATCATCCAAAAACATCATTAAGTAAATACCTACCTACTGCAAAACCCTATGAAAAATTAGTTTGTGGAATATTATTAAATATTTTCCTTTACAGAGGAGATACTACCAAGAGACAAAGGGTAGAAAGGAAGACAGTATGGATCATATACAAATGGCCCGCGCAATGTTCGGGACGAATATGGCTGTACATATCATATTTGCAACGATCGGCGTCGGGTTGCCGATGATGATGTTGGCAGCGGAATTGATGTATCAAAGGACTAAGGATTTACAGTATGTCGTCATGGCTAAACGCTGGACCAAAACATTAGGGGTTTTGCTTGGGGTCGGGATTCCGACCGGTACGATTGCGGGTGTGCAGCTTTCACTATTATGGCCTGGGTTCATGGAAGTAATTGGACGCGTCATGGCGCTCCCATTCCAGATCGAGATTTATGCATTCATGGTTGAAGCGCTGTTCATGTCAATCTATGTGTATGCTGCTGAAAAAATCAAGCCATGGGCCCGAATCGTGAGTTTATTTTTTGTTGCATTCGGAGCATTGGCTTCGGCTGTTTTGATTTCGAATGTCCATGCTTTTGAAGGGACACCTGCTGGGTTCCGGTTTGAAAATGGGGAAATCGTCGATGTCGATCCTTGGGCGGCATTTTTCAACCCAAGTTTCTTGGTGACGGCTGGACATACGGCCCTGACTGCTTATACAACAGGCGCTTTTGTCGTGGCATCCGTCGCAGCCTATAAGATGCTGAAAAATAAATATGGCACTGCTGAATTTAATTTTCACCAAAAAGCACTGAGGCTCAGTATTGTCTTGGGCTTGGTTTTTTCGTTTTTGACGGCATTGAATGGTCATGCGACTACGCAGCATTTATATAGGGAACAGCCGGAAAAACTGGCAGCGGCAGAAGGGTTGTTTGAAACACAGGACCATGCCGGACTTACCTTGTTCGGCTATACCGATAGGGAAGCCCAGGAAGTGAAGTATGGGATTGAATTCCCATGGTTATTAAGCTTTCTATCTGGTAATAGCTTCGATACGGTTGTGACCGGTTTGAACGATTTTCCGGAAGAGTATTGGCCGCCGCTTTATGTCCATATCTTATTCAACGCCATGGTCATGATTGGTTCAGGCTTAATCGCGTTGGCACTGTTTGCATTGGTATGGAATAAATGGCTGAAAAAGGAGACATATCCAAAATGGATTCTTTGGCTGTTTGTTGCATCAGGGCCGCTTTCGGTGATTTCGATAGAATGCGGTTGGATTTTTGCCTGTACCGGCAGGCAGCCATGGACGATATACAGGATGCTGACAACTGAGGATTCAGTCACTTCGTACGAAAACCTTGGATTCTTATTCACGATGTTCATTATTGTATATATCATTTTATGCGTTTCTGTCGTGTTTACACTTTTGTATTATTTCAAACGTCATTCCGTAATGGATGATATATATAAAGCCGAACAGAAAGATGTAAGACTTTTCGATTCGAATTCATAAAAGGGGGGAAGGCGAATGAGTGATGCTCTTCTTGCAATAACACTGGTCTGGGGCTTTATTTTTCTTTATGCCATCATGGCCTCTATGGATTTCGGCGCGGGCTTCTGGGCAATGACTTACATTAAAAAGGAAGAGACGAATGCTACCAAGATAGCGAATAGCTATTTATCACCAACTTGGGAAGTGACGAATACTTTTGTGGTTGGTCTTGTCATTGCAATTTACAGTTTATTTCCAGGAGCGGTATTCCCGATTGGGGTAGCCTTGATCGTTCCCGCGAGCCTGATATTGGTTCTGCTATGTATTAGGAGTGCTTTCTTGGTTTTCTCGCATAGCGTTGACAAATATGAAAAAGCGTTAACGTATATCTCAGGATTGACAGGATTGATCATACCGGGGCTATTAATCAGCGTATTGCCAATCACTCATCTTGGGTTTGTCGAAGGCGTGAGAGGAAATGAAGAATTGAATTTATCTAAACTTTTCACGAGTCCGAATGAGTATGCATTTGTGGGGTTCGGGATTATGAGCACGCTTTTTCTATCATCTTTGCTCCTGTCCGATTACTCAAAACAGGCCGACGAAATGAAAGCATACAAAATATATCGCAGGGATGCGATGATAACGGGACCGCTTATGTTGGTCATGGCTCTGTTGGTCATGCTCACGTTAAGAAACGAAGCGAATTGGATTTACCAAGGAATGATGAAAAACTCTCCATTGTTATTCGTCTCGCTCATTTTTTTCATCATTAGCGGGATAGCACTGTACCTACCCTATTTTTCTAAGCAGGAGGTTAAAGGGATGCCACGCCTCGCTGTCATTGCGATTATCATACAGTATTTAATCGGCAGTTATGTTTATGGTATCGCTCATTTACCTTATATCATCTATCCAAATGTCACGATTCTATCAGGATTTACCGATCCAACCTCATTCCGGGCCGTGTTTGCCACGTATATCGTGGGCTTTGCGATATTAGTCCCAGGGTTCTATTATTTCTGGTCCATCTTCATGAAAGATCAGCGTAGAAAGTTCAAACGGCGACAAATGTCAAATTAGTTCATCTTTGAAAAGAGAGGTTATCACTATGAAAAAGTTAGATCTGCTAAAATATGCGGTTTTAGTCATCTCACTATTTTTGAGCTATCAAGCGGTTGAAGCGCATGATAAAAATTTTCAGGTGGATGGCACATATATATCAACAAAAAGAGATGTAACAGGTGACCAGAAAATAGACATCATCCAGGTTCAGGGACTGCCTTATGAGGAAGGTAGCAAGTTTCTGAAGAAAATTGAGTTAAGTGTGGAAAGCAATCGCCGTACAATCGACGTCCCGCTTGAAGCTGGGTATAATCCAGATCTAAAGGTTGCCGACTTGAATGATGATGGGGTCCAGGATGTATTGGTTACGGTTTTGATGGAAGGTAGAGAGCGGCTGATATCCAGTTGCGCCTATACATTCAAGGATGGAAAAGTGAAGGAGCTGGAAGTACCGCCATCCGTTCCCGTAATGGCACAATTTCTTGACGGATACAAAGCGGAAATCATTATTGAAGGTCAAAAACCTGTGGTGATGGATGTCAGTTCCAGAAAACAAGCTTATGATAAATTGGGCATTTATCAAAATGGAAAACTAAATGAACCGACAGAGCTTTTGGTTGATCCTTACTCTTCACTGGATTTCAAGACCGTTTTTGGAAAAGGAAAAGCGCTTATTGGAATCCAAAATGTAAAAGGGTCCGATGAACGTGATCCGATACTGGAGATCAAATCAGTATGGAAATATAATAATGGATGGCAGCTTGTAAAAGCACAGGTTAAACCGGTCAAGGGTAGTAAATGACATGGTATCGACTGCTTCTTAAATAAACTGGATTGACAGCTCTTGGTTTTGAGGGCTGTTTTTTTGTAATAATTAAAAATTGACAATTTTTAATTATTTGGTAAAATCTAAATAAATCCAGTTTATACATAATCAAACTCTTTCTTCTGGATGGAATGTAAGCGGATACAAAGGGGGTGCAGTCTTACGGAGTTAAAAGAAAAAATAATTGAAACATCGTTGACGCTCTTCGATCAGCATGGTTTTCATGGTGTCTCCGTCAACGAAATCGTTAAGGCATGCGGAACTAGCAAAGGTGGTTTTTATCACCATTTCTCTTCCAAAGATGAACTCTTATTTGTCATCCATGATTACTTTATTTCATATGTTTTAATAAAAGCACAGGAAGCCATTTCAGAAAGTACCCATCCAACAGAAAAAATGCAAAAGATCATTCAATCATTTGTTAAAGTTTTTGACCTCTATAAACCACACATCTCAGTTTTCTATCAAGAAAGCATTTACTTAAAACCACCTTATGTTGAAGCAATCAAAAAAAAGCGTCAAACGTATAAAGAAATCATTTTTTCCGTTATCAAAGAAGGTATTGACAAGGGAGTATTCCGCAGCGAATTGCCAGTGGAAATTACCGGAATGTCAATTCTGGGCATGGTGAACTGGTCCTACAAATGGTACAAAAGGGACGGCGGAAAAACGATCGACGAAATCGGTGATATTTACGTGGATTTAATTCTGAATGCCCTATTGATAGATAAACAAAAAGAAGCGAAAATCACTCAGCCATTTTTACTGAAGAACCAAGTTGTTGTGGATTGAACAATCAACTTGATTTGTACAGACCAACTAGTCGGTCTCAATAGAAAGGGGAATGAACATATGGATTTTTCACTTACAAAAGAACAGCAGATGATTAAGGAAATGGTTAGGGAGTTTGCCGAAAAGGAAATTAAACCCATTGCGATAGAGTTGGACGCAAAGTCCATGTTTGCGGAGGATGTATTCAAAAAAATGGGGAAACTCGGATTGCTTGGAATTCCGTTTCCTGAAGAATATGGCGGTTCGGGCGGAGATACGATTTCGTATGCCATTGCCGTTGAAGAGGTTGGCAAGGCGTGCGGGGGAACCGGCTTAAGTTATGCCGCAGCCGTTTCGCTCGGGGCAAGTCCAATTTACTATTTTGGAACCGAAGAACAGAAGCAAAAATATCTGGTTCCAATCACGACCGGTGAAACCCTGGCAGCTTTCGGGTTGACAGAGCCTAATGCGGGTTCCGATGCTGGCGGTACGAGAACGACTGCCGTGTTGGATGGTGATGAATATGTGATTAATGGCGAGAAAACATGGATAACAAATGCCAGCTATTCAAGAACGGTTACGGTCACTGCTGTATCGGGAAAAGATTCAAAGGGCAAAAATATCATCTCGGCATTCATCGTGCCAACCGATACCAAAGGGCTAACGATCAATAGCAATTATGAAAAAATGGGAGTCCGGGCTTCCAATACTTGTGAAATCATTCTGGATAATGTCCGGGTGCCAAAGGAAAATTTATTGGGAGATCCAGACAAAGGGTTCAAACAATTCTTATTCACGCTTGATGGAGGACGGATTTCCATTGCAGCTTTGGCCGTCGGTATCGCTCAGGCTGCCTTTGACAGAGCTTTAGCTTTTTCAAAAGAGCGAATTCAATTCGGTAAAACCATATCAAATTTCCAGGCCATTCAATTCAAGCTGGCAGACATGGCGATGGAAATCGAATTGGCGAGGAATATGGTATATAAGGCTGCGTGGTTAAAAGACAATAAAAAACCTTTTGCAAAGGAAGCGGCATACGCCAAGCTTTTTGCAAGTGAGACCGCGTTCCGCGCCAGCAATCAAGCGATTCAAATTCACGGCGGCTCTGGTTACATGCGCGAATATGAAGTTGAACGCTATTTAAGAGATGCTAAGTTATTGGAAATTGGTGAAGGCACATCCGAAATTCAAAGACTCGTTATCGCCAGGCAATTAGGCTGTTAATCTTTACGGAACGTAAAATGAACTTGATGCTTGGGGTTCATTTGGGTGAAAAGCAGATGTTATCTATACAGCAAAAAGCGTTCATTCTTACCTTTATTTGATTAGGAGGAGTTTGATGTCTGATTTGCTAGATGTTACAGTCGGGAAACTGCTTGAAAGGACAGCTGGACAATATGGTGATAATGAAGCGGTTGTATACCATGAACTAGGCCTGCGCCATTCTTATCGCGAATTTGAAAAGATTTGCCGAAAGGCTGCCAGGGGGTTCATGTCACTGGATATAAAAAAAGGGGAACATATCGCCATTTGGGCATCCAATAAACCGGAATGGCTTATATCCCAATTTTCCACCGCAAAAATGGGCGGGGTGCTGGTAACGGTCAATACTAATTACCGCACAAGTGAACTGGAATACCTGCTAAAGCAATCCGATTCGACGACGATCATCCTGATGGAACAATATAAGGATCATTCTTATATAGATACGCTGTATGAAATCGTACCTGAATTGAAAAATGCAGAACCAGGAAAATTACAATCTGAGAAACTGCCAAAATTAAAAAATATCATCGTTTTAGGTGAAAAACGTTATCCCGGTACGTTTTCGTGGGATGAAGTCATTGGCGGGAGCGAATCCGTTTCGGAGGAGTCGCTGGACATGAGGATGGAGGAATTAACTCCAGGTGATGTGATTAATATGCAATATACATCAGGGACGACAGGATTTCCAAAAGGAGTGATGCTGACGCATTCCAACTTGGTCAATAACGGATTGAATGTCGCGGAATGCATGAAGCTTACCGAAGCTGACCGGCTTTGCATCCCGGTTCCGTTTTTTCATTGTTTCGGCTGTTCCCTTGGTACGATGGCATCTGTTTCAGTAGGGGCAACAATGGTGCCGGTCGTGGAGTTTAATCCGCGCATTGTCCTTCAGACAGTTGAAGCCGAAAAATGTACGGGGCTTCATGGTGTACCGACGATGTTCATTGCTGAACTTAATCTCGATGACTTTGACGATTATGATTTAAGTTCGTTACGGACTGGCATCATGGCAGGCTCCACATGTCCGATCGAAGTCATGAAAAGCGTGGTGAATAAGATGGGCATCTCGGAAATTACAATAACTTATGGTCAAACGGAATCTTCTCCAGGAATTACGATGACGAGAACGGATGATCCGATCGAACTTCGTGTTTCTTCAGTGGGAAGGGCGTTGCCGAAAGTGGAAGTGAAAATTGTCGATCCGGCTACAGGGGATGAAGTCCCGCGTGGCACACAGGGTGAACTCTGTTCGAGGGGATACCATGTAATGAAGGGATATTATAATAACGCGGAAGCCACTGAGCAGGCGATTGACCGGGAAGGCTGGCTTCATACGGGAGATTTAGCGGTGATGGATGAAAGGGGTTATTGCAAGATTACTGGACGGCTGAAAGATATGATCATCCGTGGAGGGGAAAATATTTATCCCCGTGAGATTGAAGAATTCCTCTATCAACATCCTGCAATTGTCGATGTCCAGGTACTCGGCGTTCCAGATCAGAAGTATGGGGAAGAGGTAGCCGCATGGATCATTTTGAAAGCAGGAGAAACCCTTACGGAGAAAGAATTGATAGAGTATTGCAAAGGGAAAATATCTTTTCATAAAATTCCGCGTTACATTCAATTTACCGATGCTTATCCAATGACTGCATCCGGAAAAATCCAAAAGTATAAGCTTCGGCAACAAACTCTTGACCTACTAACGGAACGCACTAAATAAGGAGGATATCGAATGATTCGAAAAATTCTTATCGCAAACAGGGGAGAAATAGCATCTCGCATTATTCGTACATGCAAGAAGCTGGGAATACTTACTGTCGCTGTCCATTCGGAAGCAGATTCGGATTCGCCTTTTGTGGGATTGGCGGATGAGGCATATTTATTGGGTGGTCCGAGAGTGCAAGAAAGCTATTTAAACGTCAATAAGATTTTGGAAATAGCTAAGGAAACCGGAGCGGATGCCATTCATCCTGGTTATGGTTTTCTTAGTGAAAATGCAGATTTTGCACGTTCATGCGAAGAAGCCGGCTTGATATTCATTGGTCCCAAACCAGAGATCATCCAGCAAATGGGCAATAAAGTCGAGGCGAGGAAAAAGATGGAGCAAGCCGGTCTTCCATTGGTGCCTGGATTTTCACGTCCGTTAATTGATAGTGCAGAAGCGGCAGCCGTTGCTGAAAAGATTGGCTATCCAGTCATGTTAAAAGCAGCAGCAGGCGGCGGGGGAATCGGCATGCAAGCCGTTGCTAATGAAGATGAACTAACCAAAGCCTTCGAAGGGAATCAAAAACGTGCCCAATTATTTTTTGGAAATGGAGATATGTTCATAGAAAAATTGATTGAGAAGCCTCGTCATATCGAAATTCAGGTATTGGCGGATTCCTTTGGGAATGCTGTTTACTTATGGGAAAGGGAATGCTCCGTTCAAAGGCGCCACCAGAAGGTCGTGGAAGAGGCTCCATCTTCTTTCCTTGACGAAGAAACAAGAAACAGGATGGGAATGGCTGCAGTGAAAGCGGTAAAATCCATCGGTTATAGCAATGCGGGCACTCTCGAATTTTTAGTAGATGCAGATAAAAACTTTTATTTCCTGGAAATGAATACACGCCTTCAGGTAGAGCATCCTGTCACTGAAGAAATTACGGGACTGGACTTAGTCGAACAGCAAATTAAAATTGCATCGGGCAACAAATTGGATTTCACCCAAAGTGAGATTAAACAGGACGGACATTCCATTGAAGTGCGCATTTATGCTGAAGATCCGAAAACCTTTTATCCAGCACCGGGGAGAATCACCACCATGGAACTTCCGGAAGGTGAAGGGATTCGTCATGAATTGGCGGTTCATGGAACATCGGTCGTATCCCACTTTTATGATCCGATGATCGCCAAATTGGTGGTGAGCGGCGACTCAAGGGATAAAGCGATTGAGAGATTAAGAGAAGCGCTGGCATGCTATAAAATAGAAGGAATTAAAACAAACCTTCCTTTGTTGATGGAAATAATTTCTCATGAAGCTTTTTCCCAAGGAGATACGACTACGGATTTCATTGCGAAATATATTCAAAAATTGACTGTATAACTTAAAACACAATGTTCGGGAGGAAAATAAAATGGCAGAATTAAAGGCAAGCATGGCAGGAAGCGTTTGGAAAATCGTAGCAAATGAGGGGCAAAGTGTAACCGACGGACAGGATATCATTATCTTGGAATCGATGAAAATGGAAATCCCCATTGCAGCCGAGGAAGCTGGCACCATTAAAGAACTAAAAGTGAATGAAGGGGATTTCGTAAATGAAGGCGACGTTTTGGCCGTCATTGAATAAAGGGACGGAGGGGTATGATGAATTGGCCAGAAAAAGTGACAATTAAGGAAGTTGGACCCCGTGACGGGCTGCAAAATGAAAAGGTCATAATACCTGCACAAAGCAAAATGGAGTGGATCGATCAGCTCTCTGATACAGGATTATCTTATATAGAAGTGACTTCTTTCGTACACCCAAAGTGGATTCCCCAATTGAGTGATGCCGCCCTGGTGGCTAAGGGAATAAAGCGCAAGCCTGGTATCACTTATGCGGCCCTTGTACCGAATCAAAGGGGTCTGGAGTCGGCCCTTGAAGCCAATATCGATGATATTTCCGTGTTCATGTCATCTAGTGAAACGCATAATCTAAAAAATATCAATAAGTCGATTTCCGATACCTTTCCAATATTGAAGGATGTCATCAGGACAGCAGCAAATAGCGGGAAAACGGTTAGGGGCTATGTTTCAACCGTTTTCGGCTGTCCGTATGAAGGGGAAGTTTCGACTGATCAGGTTTTCCGTGTTTGTGATCAACTTTTTGAATATGGCATCGACGAAGTCTCATTGGGTGATACCATTGGGGTCGCGTCTCCAAGGCAGGTTGCACTGTTCCTTGAACAGGCTGTAAAAAGATATGATATGAGCCAAATTGCCCTCCATTTTCATGATACAAGGGGAATGGCACTCGCAAATATTCTTGAATCACTGAATTATGGTATTGACACTTTCGACTCTTCGCTCGGAGGTTTAGGGGGATGCCCGTATGCACCAGGCGCGAGCGGAAATGTGGCTACGGATGACCTGGTTCATATGCTACATAAAATGGGGATTCACACAGGAATCAATCCCGAAAAGCTTATGAAGGCTGCGGCCATGGTTCAAAGCTTTTTGGAAAAACCATTGCCTAGCCATCAGATGGCTGTAAATAACGCACAATAAGCGAAATCGAGGTGAAGGTATGACTTCATTAGTTGATATAAGGTATGAAGAAAAGGGAATTGCCCTCGTGACCTTGAATCGGCCGGATGCTGCTAATGCTTTATCCACAGAATTGCTTCATTGCTTAGTCGAAGGGCTGGATGAATTGAAGAGAGATTCCAATTTACGAACAGTCATTATAACCGGAGCAGGTGAAAAGGCGTTTTGTGCAGGTGCGGATCTTAAGGAAAGAGCGGGTATGAATGATGATAAAGTCAAGGAGACAGTCAAGTTGATCGGAGACACGATTACGGCTGTAGAAAACCTTCCAGTACCGGTCATCGCCGCGATTAACGGTTCGGCTTTTGGCGGTGGGCTGGAATTGGCACTCGCTTGTGACATACGCATCGCATCGGATACGGCAAAGGTGGGGCTGACTGAAACGTCATTAGGCATCATCCCTGGTGCAGGCGGTACACAGCGACTGCCCCGGATAGTCGGAATGCCGACAGCGAAAGAACTGATTTATACGGCAAGGAGATTGGATGCAAAAACGGCACATGCCTTGAAAATCATCAGTCATGTATATTCACCCCAACAATTACTTGAGGAAGCGAAAAAATTGGCTAAGGAGATTGCGGTCAATGCCCCATTAGCACTCAGGGCTGCAAAAGCGGCGATCAATCAAGGGGCTGAGACTGACTTGAAAACAGGATTGCAAATTGAAAATGACTGCTATCAGACAACTTTAAAAACCCTTGACCGACTGGAGGGTCTGTCAGCATTCAAGGAAAAACGCAAACCGGTATATAGAGGCCAATGATTTCTTTGAAGGAGGAACAGGGATGGTAACGACGGATAAACTAACCGAAACGGTTGAAACGATTAAAAAAGGCGGTTTAGAAAAGTATCATCAAAAAAACGCTGAAAAAGGAAAGCTTTTCGTACGTGAACGTCTAGAGCTGCTTTTCGATGAAGGGGTAGAAATAGAGGACGCTTTCTTTGCCAATTGTGCAAGTGTTGGTCTGCCTGCTGATGGTGTGGTTACGGGCATCGGAAAAATCAATGGTCAAAGGGTCTGTGTTATGGCCAATGATTCGACTGTAAAAGCTGGATCCTGGGGAGCAAGGACCGTCGAGAAAATCATTCGCATTCAGGAAACAGCCGAAAAGTTACAGCTGCCCCTTCTTTATTTAGTCGATTCTGCCGGGGCACGAATTACGGATCAAGTAGAAATGTTTCCGGGCCGCCGAGGAGCGGGCCGCATCTTTTACAACCAAGTGAAGTTATCAGGAAAAGTCCCGCAAATTTGTCTATTGTTCGGTCCGTCCGCCGCCGGCGGGGCATATATCCCAGCTTTTTGTGATATTGTCGTAATGGTTGATGGCAATGCATCCATGTATTTAGGTTCACCGAGAATGGCAGAAATGGTCATTGGCGAAAAGGTGAGCGAAGAGGAAATGGGCGGGGCGAAGATGCATTGTTCCGTTTCAGGCTGCGGCGATGTACTTGTCAAGTCGGAGGAAGAATCGATCGCGTTTGCGCGCAGGTACTTAAGCTATTTTCCAGGAAATTATCAAGAAAGACCTAAAAGCGTAAAACCTGAGCTGCCTGCGGATTTCGAAAAAACATTGGAAGAACTGATTCCAAAAAATCAGAATGCAGCCTTCAATATGTACGACCTGATCGATAGGGTTATAGACAGGCAATCATTTTGTGAAATCAAAAAGCTATTTGCCCCTGAATTAATCACTGGGCTTGCAAGGCTGAATGGACAAACGATAGGGATCATAGCCAATCAGCCGCGAGTCAAGGGCGGCGTCCTGTTCCATGATTCAGCTGATAAGGCTGCCAAGTTCATCAACTTATGTGATGCTTTCCATATACCGCTGTTGTTCCTAGTGGATATTCCAGGATTCATGATTGGGACGAAGGTCGAACGGGCAGGAATCATTCGCCATGGTGCGAAAATGATCTCGGCCATGAGTGAAGCCACTGTTCCCAAGATTTCCGTCATCGTCCGTAAAGCTTATGGTGCCGGACTATACGCGATGGCCGGTCCCGCTTTTGAACCGGACTGCGTTCTTGCCTTACCGACGGCATTGATAGCGGTCATGGGTGCTGAAGCTGCGGTCAATGCAGTCTATGCCAATAAAATCAATGCGATGGAACCAGAAGAGCGCCCTAAATTCATCGAACAGAAGCGCAATGAGTATAATGAGGATATCGATATTTACCGCTTAGCCTCTGAAATGATCGTTGATGGCATCATCCAGCCGAATGACCTGCGTGATGAATTGAGCGCGCGCTTTGAAGCGTATAGCAGTAAGCAATTGACATTTACCGATCGTAAGCATGGGGTCTATCCCGTATAAAATGTTCAATAAAAAAGCCCGGTTCATCATGACCGGGTTTTTTTCATGGAATAAAATGAATGGTTATTTAAATAATTAGAAAATTTTTCTGATTTAGAGTTGCTAAATCACACAAGGAAGAGTACTATAATTAGTAATTAAAGATTTACTAATTACTTAATTCCATACTTAGTGAAAGAAAGTGAGAGTTGCCATGGCTCAGCAGGAAAAAAAGAAATATATTACTCCAGATGGATACACAGCAGATATTGCGATTTTTACTATTACTACGAAGAAAACGGCAGAGAAAGCCCCGCCTGAAATGTTTTTGAAGCTATTATTAATCAAACGTGCCTCAAAAGATAAGGAAGGAAGCCCCAATGTTGAAGGAGATAAATGGGCTTTACCCGGAGGCTTTGTCAATGCTGCCGAGACTGCCTATGAAGCAGCTAAACGAGAATTGAAAGAAGAAACGGGCGTAGCTGGATTCCATGTCAAGCATTTCGGGGTTTATGACCGCCCAGGGCGCGATCCCAGGGGATGGATCATATCCAATGCTTTTTATGCAATTGTCCAGGAAGAGTTTCTTCATCAAAGAAAAGCGAATGACGACGCAGCTGAGGTTGAATTGTTCACGATTCAGGAAGCCTTACAATTAGATCTTGCATTTGATCACTATACAATTATTAACGATGCGATGAATGTATTGAAAAAAGAAATGGTGCAAACGACGATAGCCCAAAAATTCCTGCCGGATGAATTTACACTTTCTGAACTGCAACGGGTTTTGCTGACAGCCAGAGATGATGCAAAAATCAGTGCAGACTCACTTTTTTATGCAAAAGCCCCGAAACTTCCGTTTTTGGAGAAAGTGTTGGATGAAAAGGGAATGCAAAAGAAAACGAAACGTAATTCGTATCGGCCTTCACAGCTTTACCGGTTTAATGCAGAGGTTGTCATGGACTCTATTTACTATTAAGGGGGAATTGGTGAAATGGGAAAAAAGGCATTGATCAATATAGATTATACGTATGACTTCGTGGCAGACGGGGGTTCATTGACCTGCGGGAAGCCAGGTCAGGATATCGAGAAGGAACTTGTCAGTATAACCAAGGAATTTATCAAACAAGGCGAATATACGGTATTCGCGATTGATTTACATGAAGAAGGAGACCGCTTACATCCCGAATCGAATTTGTTTCCACCGCATAATATTAGCGGTACAATGGGTAGAGACCTATACGGGGCGTTAAAAGAGGAATATGAAACAAATAAAAATCAAAAGAATGTTCATTATATAGATAAAACACGTTATTCGGCCTTTGCAGGAACTGACCTTGATATCCGCCTGCGGGAACGTCACATTACCGATGTATATTTAGTCGGAGTTTGTACAGATATTTGTATTTTGCATACGGCAATCGACGCTTATAATTTAGGCTATAAAATTTTTGTATATGAACATGCAGTGGCCTCGTTCAATGATGCCGGTCACCATTGGGCGCTTGGACATTTTAAAGGATCTCTTGGAGCAACCATTCTATAATTTCGATTCAAGCAACAGAATAGAAGGGAAGCGAATGCTTCTCTTTTGGGAGGAACTATCCATGGAAAAAAAATACAACGATGACAGTTACGCATTACACACTGACCTATACCAAATTAATATGGCCCAAACCTATTGGCAGGACAAAACACATAACCGCAAGGCAGTTTTCGAGATATTTTTCAGAAAGCTTCCATTTAATAGCGGATATGCGATCTTTGCAGGACTTGAAAAAATTGTCCATTACCTTCAAAACTTTTCCTTCTCGGAAAGTGATATCGACTATTTAAAAAATGATCTGCACTATGATGAAGAATTTTTGAAATATTTGAAGAACATTCGTTTCACGGGAGAAATCCGCTGCATGAAAGAGGGGGAGCTCGTCTTCGGCAATGAACCGATATTACGGGTGGAAGCACCGCTTGGTGAGGCTCAACTCATAGAAACTGCGTTGCTTAACATTGTGAACTATCACACACTCGTGGCAACAAAGGCATCACGCATCAAGCAGGTCATCGGTGAAGAATCTGCCCTAGAATTCGGTTCAAGGCGGGCGCAAGAAATGGATGCCGCAATTTGGGGAGCGAGAGCGGCCTATATTGCTGGCTTTGATTCCACTAGTAATGTACGGGCTGGAAAGCTGTTCGGCATTCCGGTTTCAGGGACGCATGCACATTCCATGATCCAAGCTTATAAAGATGAATATACGGCTTTTCATAAATATGCTGTTTCCCATAAAGACTGTGTATTCTTGGTTGATACGTATGATACATTGCGTTCTGGCATCCCGAATGCAATCCGTGTTGCCAAGGAATTGGGTGATAAAATCAATTTCATTGGCGTCCGTCTTGACAGTGGTGATTTAGCTTACTTATCAAAAGAAGCAAGACGTATGCTTGATGCTGCAGGGTTCCATGATGCGAAGATTGTCGCTTCCAATGACCTTGATGAATATACAATCATCAATCTGAAACAACAAGGAGCAAGAATTGACATTTGGGGCATCGGAACCAAATTGATTACGGCTTATGACCAGCCAGCGCTGGGTGCTGTTTATAAAATGGTTTCAATAGAGGGCGAAGATGGGAATATGAGAGATACCATCAAAATTTCTTCTAACCCTGAAAAGGTTACGACACCTGGCTTAAAACGAGTATATCGAATCATCAATAAAGTGAACCATCATGCTGAAGGTGATTATTTGGCGATGGAATATGAGAAGCCGCAGGAACAGGAAAAATTAAAAATGTTTCATCCTGTCCATACATTCCTAAGTAAATTCGTCACGGATTTCGATGCGGTTGATCTACATGTGGATATTTTCAAGGATGGAAGTTTGATTTATGAATTGCCGACCATAGATGAGATCAAGGCCTTCACGCAAAAAAATCTCCAAGTATTATGGCCGGAGTACCTTCGTGCACTTAATCCTGAAGAATATCCGGTAGATCTAAGCCAGGATTGTTGGGATAATAAAATGAGGAATATAGATGAAGTTAAAGCCAAAGTTGAAAGAATGCTAACGAAATGACCAATCTATTTTATTAGAAAGCGGGGAAATGCCAATGCGTCCATTACAAAAAGAAATCGTAAAAAAATTACTTGTCCAGCCAACGATCGATCCCGAAGCCGAATTCAGGAAAAGTGTTGATCTATTAAAAGGGTATATGAAGAAAAATACGTTTCTGAAAAGCTTTGTACTTGGAATTTCCGGAGGTCAAGATTCAACACTGGCGGGCTATATTGCCCAAACCGCTGTCAATGAATTAAATGAAGAAACGAATGGCAGTGACTATAAGTTTGTTGCTGTAAGCTTGCCATATGGAGTACAGGCAGATGAAGATGATAGGCAGCTGGCTTTAAAATTCATTAAGCCAAGCCAAACGGTTACAGTCAACATCAAGGAAGCGGTGGATGCATCTGTCAAAGCTGTGGAAGAAGCAGTTTCTGAAAAGCTATCGAATTTCTTAAGGGGAAATGTTAAAGCACGAGAGCGAATGAAGGTGCAATATGATTTAGCCGGGCTGTATAAAGGCGTTGTGCTTGGTACGGACCATGCAGCTGAAGCGATCACAGGTTTCTTTACGAAACATGGTGACGGTGCAGCGGATATCATTCCATTATACCGCTTAAATAAAAGGCAAGGAAAAGAAATCCTGAAATTCGTCGGTGCTCCTGAGCGCCTTTATACGAAAATACCAACGGCCGATTTAGAAGATGACAAACCGTTACTTCCTGATGAAGTGGCTTTAGGCGTTAGCTATGATGAAATCGATGATTATCTTGAAGGCAAGGAAATCAGAACGGAAGCAGCTGAAATCATCGAAGGATGGTATACTAAAACCGAACATAAACGCAATGAAGCCATTAATGTTTATGATACTTGGTGGAAATAACGAGTGAAAACTAAGATAAGTTATCCCGCATCACATAAGATGCGGGTTTTTTTGCAAGACCAAACAAGCACCTTAGCCAATACATCAGTAATGAAAATTTTACCGGCAAAGGGGGACTCTTACATATGGATATATCCAGGAATATTGAAGCAACGAGCAAGGAAATTGAATTCTCGGGTGTAATCAGTGTGAAAGCGGGAGATGATTTGATCCATAGTTCAGCACATGGCTATTCCAATCGAGCGGACGAAATCTTGAATACGACCGAAACAAGGTTCGGTATTGCTTCCGGTTGTAAACTGTTTACCGCGATAGCCATTTGCCAGTTAATACAAAAAGGAAAACTTAGGTTCGATTCTAAGCTTAAAGACTGTGTTCGGATCATGTTTCCTAATTTCAATCAAAATGTGACCATACATCACCTCTTAACACACACTTCGGGCATCCCTGATTACTTTGATGAAGAAGTGATGGATGATTTTGAGGAGCTATGGAAGAATAATCCGATGTACCATGTAAAAGGATTAAAAGATTTACTGCCAATGTTTCAAGATGAGGGGATGATGTTTCAACCCGGGGAAAGGTTTCATTACAATAATGCAGGCTATATTTTATTAGGATTGATTGTTGAGGAACTAACCGGACTTGAATTTACCGAATATATCGACAAGAACATCTTTCTGCCTTGTGAAATGAAAAATTCCGGTTATTTTTCCATGGATCAGCTACCTAAAAATACTGCATTAGGGTACATAGACGAAGAAAATGGAGCATGGAGAACCAACGTTTATTCCCTTCCCATCAAAGGCAGTGCGGATGGAGGGGCGTATATTACCACATCAGATATGTTCAGGTTTTGGGATGGGTTATTTTCCAATCAGTTACTGAATCAAGAATATACCAATCTCTTATTGGAATCCCATATTGCTACAGAAGATGAAGGGGAATACTATGGCTATGGTATATGGATCCGTAAAAAAAATGACGCGATTTTCAAATACCACCTTATGGGGTATGACCCGGGGGTAAGTTTCAATTCTGCGGTATATCCGGCAAAGCGATTGAGAACCGTCATTACTTCAAATAAAGGCATGGGTCCATACCATATTACTAGAGCGATCGAGAAGGAAGTATAAAAATAAATGGAACCTTTCCACTAATGGAGGGTTCCATTGTTTATAGTCAATCCGAATTCATTCAAGTATTTTTTAAGAAAGGGACGATTTCGCATTTAATTGCTAAATTGGTTCCAGAACTTCTGGAGTTTCAAGGGAAGAACCCCTTCTGTACCCTTATTCAAGAACGAATCTTTTATGATGCGGCACACCAATTTTTTATTGTCGGAAATCTTTAAGGAGGTAGCTTTCTTAGGTTTCAAGGCTTTTCCAAACAAAGAATTTGTATATTTAAATATCTTGAAGTAGAGTATATTTAATATACTTTATTTTATCCGGTATTTTCCGATGGAGGTTCTTTTTACATTATGAAGGCAAGATATGAACTAGCGAACATGAACTTAACAGTAAGCAATGTGACTTTACGTAATGCTGCGGATAGCTATGTCCTCTTGAAAGCTGCAGATGATCAAAATAATGAAATCACGATCAAGCTTTCCCACGAACAAGCAGAATTTCTGGAAGCGGAATTAAGGGAAGTAAATCGCCGCCGCAGGGAAAATAGTCCTGATATAACAGGAAATGATCAGGAACGTATTAATGACGACGATTCTTTTAATCTGTTCAGCATTGATTTATTCAATGAAAATGAATCGAAGTAATTCCCCGAATCATATTTGCTTCTCTGTAACCTTGCTTTCGATTTAAGATAATGCTGCAGAGAATTTATCATTCCCGCCAATACAAAACCCAAATTTCCAGTTATTGAAAGGCATTAGGAATGTTTTAAGCAAGGTGACCTATAGTTACCTTTATTTTGATTGCTTGAAAAAATTCTTCACCAATAGGAATAAGGATGATAGTACAGCAAAAACCAGGAAAAATACGATGAACCCCCATAGGCCTATCGCCGCATCTTGAAACTCCATATTTCCTCTGCTGGTAAGGGCTTGCTGTATCTCAATGGCAAATACCAAAACAACCATGACTGTAAAGGTATAAAGGAAAGAGAGTATCGTTATCCCAAAACGCATCCGGGCAATTAAATTAGATAAAAATAACACGAACAAAAATATGATGATACCGATGATTCCCATTATCCAAAAATGCAAATCTTTGTCGGTTGCATTTGAATTTAATGTGTCACTTACAAAGAATAGTATGAAATCGTGAAGATTATTGACGATTTCAGCTAATATCTGGATGATTTCTTTCATTTCTCACACCTCCAATCCTTAGATTATAGCAGGTTATAAATCTATATAGAAGGGGGAAGGTCCTCGAGGCTGCCTGATTGTCCTTCGGTGGAAGTAATGGGAAATCATAAACATGCTTGGAAACGAAAAAAAACATAAATGAATGAAGAAATCAGTTCATGTAACTTCAGCTAAATAAGGGTAGACTGAACAAAATACATAGAAAAATAAAGTAATTCATGGAAAGCAGGAGTGCCTATTTCCAATGTTTTAACACCTTAGCGATCTAAACCATAATTGTTTTAATCGGAATGCTAGAAAAAAATATTTTTACTTAATGATTTCATGGTTGGAGGAAAAAGTATGAATGATATACATAATCATGTGTTAACAGTAATTGATTTTATGAAAACCGGACACAAAACTTGCTTTGTGAAGGTCATCGGTTTTGATGCTGAATCCGGACAGGACTTTGAAGGTGAAGTTAAATTTGTCGGTGATTTGCCTTTTGGTGATTTGATACATCCCGAGCGGTCACATTTATCTTCCTCTTGCAGGGAATTTGTTCGGCATGACCTGCTGCATAGATACAGGCAAGGACAATTTGAATGAAGTGCCGAAAATACTTATAGAGAATCTAATAAAATGATATTCTGTTAACTTGTTTAAAATTGGTAAAATGCCGGGTATAAAGAATATGGTATGTAGGAACTTTTTTATGCCAATCTTCTCTTTCAACTGACAAAATAGCATATTTCTCCCTATTTAACTCTCGGACTATAATCCTTATAATATTAAATAGGAAAATATGACATTTAGTGTAGGATTATACTGTTTCTGAGGTGAGTTTCATGGTATATGCAGATATTTTGAGTAATATACACTCTGCTATCTCCAGTAAAAAAGCTGATTTAAATGTGAAAATTGAACGATTAGAAAATGCAAAAAACGATATTATAAAAGAACAAAGTATGTGTCTTAACGAGATTAGGAAAATAAAAGAGCCTGAGCTTGGTGGCAGCTGGACCGGGAACCGTTCGGATCACTTTCAGGATGCCCGTCATGATGCCTATAATGTGATGTTTAGTATCATTCATGACGATTATGATGATTACCAATGGAAAATCGAAGCGATGATTACAAAGCTGAATGCCGAGAATACGCTTCTTAGCATAGCGGGGAATATAGCCCAAGAAGCCGACTCCCTTTTGAGCAAAGGTGAAGAGGCATTTGATCAGCTGGAAAGTAAAATATCCGATTTAAAAAGGCGGTTGTTTTAATGACGACAATCAAACTGAATCATCCTGCCGTAACGAAGCAAGTCGATCAAGTAAAGACGGCACTTGGTACAGTCACGCTTGGAAATTTGCCGGCAGGCGAGCTTGGCAACAATAAATTGGAATTCACTTCGAAATGGATCGATCGCGAAACGAACCTGGAGAAGGTCTTCGAGCAATATATCAAAATCGTCCAGAAAAATGTGGAAGATACCCGTGCCAACATTGACTTATTAAAAGAACAGGATGAAGCCATCGCTCATACGTCTTCACATGGGTATCCTGTGAGATGAAAATATATGAAGCCGAGACATTGACGGCCGCAACCCAGTCGCGTGCCAAGCAATATGAAGACCTAAAGAAGGAAGTCGCAGCCCTGAAAAAGGAATTTCAGGGCATTGTCGGCCTGGATAACGAGTTTCAGGGAGCCGGTGCTACCGCCATCAAAAGCTTCTATGAAGCGCAAATCGAGGTGGCGGACGCCTGGATGGAACTATTCACGACCCAAATCAGTTTTTTGGAAGGCATACCGGCCAGTCTGGAAGAGGCGGACCTCTCCGGAAATACGGTGGTCGAGGTTCCCTTTTTAGATGGCGAAGTGACGAACGGCATCAACCAAGCGAAATCGCTTGTCGATGAACAAGCGAACGATCTCCAAAGAATCCTGAACAGCATTGATGATATCCTGCCTCTTGATATGTTCGATCAAAAGGACTTTAATGAAAAAATCACGCTGGCCGGGTATAGACTGGATGACACCGTGACAAAGGTCGAGAATGTCGACCGGCAATTGGTCGAGGAATATGATGTGTCCGTCGGGCAGGAAAACGTGGCCGTTGGCCTCTTCCGTGCCTTGCTTGATGCCACCAAACAGGACGGCAACGTTTCGCCGATGACGTTCAACCAATCGGCATTCAAGAGCAGTGACGTCTATCAAGTGAAGGATGAAGTCGCCGGTCAGATGAAAGACTATCAAACCTTCAAAAAGCAGCAAGCCGAAGCCCGGAAAATCGAACAGGAAATGGAAGAACTCGAAAACCGCCCATGGTACGAAAAAGCCTGGGATACGACAAAAACCTTTACAGGGGAATTCACGGGATATTATGATTCTATCAGGGCCTCAACCGGAGTCGATCCAGTAACGGGCCGCAAGCTGTCCGATGCCGAACGAATCGCCGCAGGCGCCATGGCAGCCGCTGGATTCATCCCCGTCGTCGGCTGGGCCGGCCGGGCCATCAAAGGCGGCAGCGCCCTATACAAAACGGCCAAAGGACTCAACGCAGCGGACCACGCGCTCGATGCCTATAAAACGACAAAAGGCTTTAGCCTCCTCCAGAAAACCGAATACGGGATATACGGACTCCTCGCAGCCAACGGCCTCGGCGAAGCGGCCACAGGCAAAGACATGTTCGGCAACCAGCTAACCGAGGAACAGCGCCAGAACGGGCTGTTGATGGCACTAGGCATCGGCGGTGTGGCAGGTGCGGCCAAAGTGGCCGATAAAGTAGCGAATGGTACAAAGTTCATCCCTTACAGCAAGGAATTTGCACAAAAACAGGTTCAGAAGGTTCAGGCCTTCGGCAGGGAAATTGGCAAGGTGGAAGTGCCTCTCCGGATTAGGGTAGAAGAATTAGCGACGGCGTATGGAAACAACTATAAACATGTCACCTTTGATAAAACGACGATAAATGATATCGTGCAGAGGTTTGCGGTGAAGAGTGATGGTGGTAAGGGTAAAGGCAAAGTAGTGCTTGCAAAGGGCTCCATTGAAATTACAAAAGTGGAGTATGGAAAGCATTATATAAGAGAGCGAATGAAGAAAGTTTTAAAACCGAATATTGAATATACATCCCCTGGTGGTCATGTATATAAAACAGACGAAAAGGGTCGGATAACAAGTGTAGAAGGTTCTCTCGACTTAGGCAGTGGTAAACGAAACAATTATGCTCAGCGGATTGCTGGAAGGGAAGACCGCTTGCCAGATGATCAAGGGGGCCACTTAATCGCCAGCATATTTAAAGGATCTGGTCATCTAGACAATCTTGTTCCTATGAATGCAAACCTGAATATGGGAGAATGGAAAAAACTCGAAATATCTTGGGCAAAAGCTTTAGACAGTAATCCTCCTAAAACAGTAGAAGTGAAAATATATCCTGTGTATGAGGGAAATTCAACTCGACCTACAAGTTTCGACATAGAGTATAAAATTGACGATGGCCGTTGGGATTTAAGAACATTCGAAAATAGAGCAGGGGGATAAAAATGAATGAATCAAAACTAAATGAATATTACCTGAAAATAGCTCAAACTGTAAATGAGATGATTCCAGAAGAATGGAGTAAAGTAATTTTATATGGAGAAGTTAAAGAGGGGACAGGGACTGCGTTCTTTTTCTATCAGTCTAATATTAATGATAAACTCATATATAGTCACGATATCCCTGAATTACATAGTATTAGTAGAATAGAGTATAGAGATACATGGCGGAGGTTAATAAAGGTTTTAAAAGAATTATCAGATGAATTTAAAGATAATAATCAAGAACAATGGACCAATTTAACTTTTACTTTAGAAAGTACAGGAAAATTTAAGGTTGACTATGATTATGAAGATTTATCAGATGCAGATGATCACGAAAGAAGGGTTATTTGGGAATATACTCGTTTGGGTCTTTTACCTGAAACTGAATATGATAAGAGTATTTTAGAAGAATACCTCAAGAAAGAATAATGGAGGATAAAAAAAGCTTGTTTTTTTGTATGACCTTAACGGTAAAGTTAAGGTCTTTTCATTGTAGAAATAGAATATGTATCGTTTTAAGGTATATCGGGCTTCTCAGATAAAAGGCCGTTAGGTCTAAAAAAGATATATAGATGAGGATATGGATTTACTGACCTCAGACATCGTGATTAAATACAAGTGGTACAAAGTTCATCCCTTACAGCAAGGAATTTGCACAAAAACAGGTTCAGAAGGTTCAAGCTACAATAACAGACATCGCGAAATCAGGAAAAAACACGTTAAAAAAAATATGTGACGAACTAGGTAAAAAAGAAATACCTAAACGGATAAGTGTGGAACAAGTTTCCCTCGCAGGAGGACCAACCCTTCCCCAAGTTATGATGGAAAAACAGACAATTAAGGAAGCCTATCAGAAATTCACGGTGAAGGATAGAAAAGTAGAGGCTGTTTCAGGGGAGAGTGTTCCTAAGGGTACGGGTAAAAAAGTTAAAAGGCTTATTCCTGGTAGTCCTGGAAAGGTGACAGGAGGTAGTTCTACAAAATTAGGGAAAAATATGTTTGAAGAAATGGGTCTACCTAAAACTACAAAAAGAACGCCCTATCAAGCACAACATATTATTCCAAAGGAATTTAGAAGTCATCCTGTATTAATAAAAATAGGAATGGATATGGACGATGCCTCAAATGGATTTTTTCTTCGAGTACCTGATGCTGATATTAGTACAACTTCTAGACATAAAGGATATCACTCAGTTTATAGTAATTTTGTAAGAAAAAAATTAGACGAAATAGATGCTAGTCAAGATATATCTAAAATAGAAATGCAAGTTTTTGAATTGCAACAAAAGTTAAGAACACTTCAAGAAAAGGGATTACCATTATACATGAAAGATGCTTATCTTGAAATTGAGCTTAAGAGGATAAAAGAAATTGGGTTGGAACAGTATAAAATTGAAAGAATGGAAAAGGAGATTGGAACCCCTGTATGGAAAAGAGGAGGGGGAGCAACAGTCGACCTATGGGAAAGGTGGTATAATAAGTAATGAATTATGGTATATATAATAATTTTGTTGAAGAAGTGATACAATTTTCGAAAAACTTTCAAGGAAAACTTTCTAATAATATTTCAGATAAAATTGTTTTTATTAATGATATAAAAACAGCAGAGCACTTAGCTTATGATGAAATATTTGGTGAAGACGAATATAATTGGAAAGATATCAGGGAATTAGAAATGAGTGAAGTTTGGGGTAGTTATTATGCAATGCCAGAAGATGAAAAGCCGGAGGGATTGGAAGCATTATTAGAAATAATCTCTAAGAATGTAAGAGAAAGCCCTTTTGAATATAATATATTTTATAACGATGTTTTGGCTGATCTTACTAATTGTGCTATCAATAGAGCAATAAATGGAAAGAATAGTTCCTTTTTTGAAGAATTATTTGACATATATCAATTTGGTGCTTTTCCTTGCGGTTGGAATGGTGATTATCCAGATGGGAAAATTGTTGCGTATAAATTGAAAAAATGAATTGAGTATTTTAGAAGAATACCTTAAGAAAGAATAACGGTGGACAAGAAAAGCTTGTTCTTTTGTATGACCTTAACGCAAAAGTTAAGGTCTTTTCATTGTTGATATGAATATGTACTCTATTATGCCCTATCTGGCACCTTAGATATGAGGGCGTGAGGACTAAAGAAAAAAAGAAGCTTAGCTTTCTGTCTACAGAACTATAATTCTGAAATCTCCTTATATCGAATAAAATGTTTGTTTTTAAGGATGTAATTATTAGGTGGATAATTTTAGGATGCAATTAAATTTCAAAATGATAGTGTGGCATGCTGAAGAAGGAGTTTTAAATGAATTTGATTCTGTCGTCAAAAAAGCAGAAATCGAACCAAGCGATATTACAGGAACTTTAAGAATTACCAATCTAATCCGAGTGGTGTTTGTAATAAGTGCAGTAAAGGATTGCTGAAACCCTATCCAATTGAAAAAAGCGGTATATTTTATCAAGCTAGCAAGAAATATCCCAACCTAACAATAGTCGTAACATCGGAGATTAATGACAGTGTTAAAACTAATGGTTTGCTCTCTTTCGTTTTAAAAGATGGGAAAATCGAATAAATACAAGGAGGAACTTATGGAAAATAAATTATTTGATAATATACAAAGTGAAGTAAAAGTGGGCTTTGTTTTAACTGTTGCTGAAAGAGTATTTTCTGTTATCAGTAAAGATGATGAAAGATATCCAGAAGGGAGAGAAGCATTGGATCAATGTTGGTTATGGGTAGAATCCCATGCTGTAACTGGGGATGAACTGTATGAGCTTATTGATAATGCAGACTATACAGGAATCTCAGAATTTGCTGAGGAAGAAGAAGAAATGAATATTGCTAAACTATGGTCACTACTAGTTGATGCTGTTGCTTATACATCATGGGAAGCTTTTAATTTAGAAGAAGTAAAATATTTACCCCAATCTCTGGAAGGTATTAATACAGATAGTATCACAATCTTTTTAAATAGTGCAGTTGAAACCAGTTTTCTCACAGTAGATGAAATTGAGAGAATGTCATCAGTTCTTCATGATTATCTGTGTACAGATAATAAAGTCCAAATAAATAGAGAAGAATTTATAAAATTATTTTAAACATGAAATAAACCTATGGGTTTGTCTATGTTACGTATCAAGGCTTACAATAGAACTTTTGATCTATTAATAATTTTGTTTAAGAAGGTGATAACTGGTAAAGCCAGTTATCACCTTCTTTATTCCTAAATATTAAGTGTATAGATTATAACCTTTGCACGGGTAAGGGTATACAGACCAAATAATTAATGGAAGAATAAATAAAAGGCACATATTTAGATGAATTAAAAGAATTATCAGATGAATTTAAAGATAATAATCAAGAACAATGGACCAATTTATTTACTTTAGAAAGTACAGGGGAATTTAAGGTTGACTATGATTATGACTTGATTGCCTTTTAGGCAAAAGTGCTTTTTGTTTTTTCGAAGATATTCAAGTATAAAATATTAAAGAAGGAATTCTGATTTAAAGAATTCCTTCATTGCATACTATTTGTTAAGAAATGATTTTTCGAAAAATTCCAGAAGATGTTCTAGAGTGATTGGATCACTGTAGGTGGATGCTTTACTATTTATTTCAAATATACGATTGTTCTTAACTGCAGGTATATTTTTCCACGTTTCGGTCTCCACAAATGAATTAACCACATCCGGGTTTTTACTAAAGATAATATAATCTCCAGTATATTCAGGGAGCACTTCAGATGAGAGGACATAAATGCCGGATTTAAGTGCCTTTTCTTTTACTTTTTCAGGCATTTTCAAGTCCATTGCTTGATACAATATTTCTGTTCCGCGTGCATAATTATTTCCAAATACATAAAACTCTTTAGCATCATTTTCAATGACAGAAACGGTTGCATCTTCACCAATTTTTGCACGTATCGCTTTTCCTGCTGTTTCTGCACGCGTTTCGAAATCATTAACCCATTCTTTTGCTTCCTTTTCTTTGTTTAAAAGTTTTCCGATTTCTATCTGCTGTGATAAATAATCTAATTTTCCCCAAGTGAATACAACAGTCGGAGCAATTTCATTAAGCTTTCCGATATTTTTCATCTCGGATCCGGCTATGATTAGGTCCGGTTCCAGTTCAATGATTTTCTCCAGGTCATCTTCTGAAACGACTTCCACTCCCTTTAGTCTATCTTGAAAAAGGGGATTCATATTAGTCCATTGATCTATTCCAACAATATTACCTTCCAAAGCCAATACATTAGGTCCATTGGAGAGAGCAATTATTCTTTTTGGGTTTTTAGGAATCTCAACAGGACCAGTTTCTGATTGATATGTAATTGTTTCTGGTTTTGTCTTGGAATCATTATTTTCGTTCGCTTTCTCGTTGTTCCCACAGGCACTAAGAATAAGTACGAACAAGAGTAGGAAGGGTATGAATAGCTTTTTCATTTTGATTTTCTCCTTACTAATTATAGTGTAGGTTAAAAATATACCAAAAAATGTCTAATTAATAATGATATTCATTTTCAATGACTACATCAACATATTAATAGGAATGATAATCATTGTCAATAACTTTCGCCAGATTGCTAAACTCCGTTAACTAAACCGTCACCCTTGCTAGTATTGTGTTTTTCTTCGTAAACCAAGTCTAGTAGCTAAAGGTGGATAACTCATTCAACCGGATGCCGCATCTTAAGAAGAGGGATAAAATTGCTCGGTTCGCGTCATCATTTTCCGAATGCGTCGTTAAATACTTGATATTGAGGTTTTTTCGATTAACTATTATTAAAATAATGACAAGTAGTTGTTTACATAACTATATTATGGTTTAATCGTTGAGAAATCATATATGTTTGAACGAAAATAATGATGCAAGATCGTTTATTCCTGGCCATAAAACTTGGGGAGATTTCAGTTTGCTTCCACATACTTCGGAAATTGTCCAGAATCATGGAAGATAAATTGATTTGCATTCAGTCTAAAATTTTAGCAACTTGTCCACACCTTCCATCAGTCCATGCATATACAATAGTAAGGAGGGTGTTAGGATGGAGATAAATTGTTGTTATGAAGAAAAATGTTTTGAGAACAATGACCCAAGTACAGTCTGGTTTCCTGGAAAGCGTTGTAAATGTAAGTGCAAATGCAAAAAAAACAAGCGCCGTTTTTAATAATCACTAAATGAATGACTGGACATAAGTTGTTCAACAGAGGCAGGCCTAGTGGCTGCCTTTTTTATTTGGACATGCGTGATATATATTAGTGGAATTGTGCTGAAATATATAAAGATGAAAAAAACACTCAACCATTATGGCTGAGTGTTTTTAAGCATGGGATATAGAAAATTAAAGTTCATTGAACTAAAGTTAATCCCTAAATAGAAGGGTGTTTCGATCATAGTATCCATTATACGAACTCCCAAGAAATTGAACAGTAACTTGGATTAGTTTATGTAGCAGATAGCACAATCCCGATGCTTTATTTTAGTTTAACTAAAATAAGACATTGGTCATCTTTACGTTGGAGAGTGTCCTCTTCATATCTAAGCGATTGTATAACTTCCTCCTTAAGTGTAGATAAAGGGGCAGCAGAATAGGTCTTTAACAATGAGTATAAACGGTCTGAACCTATAGGTTCTTCAACTCCATCTGTATAAAGGCACAGCATACTTTCCTTATTGTATGTAAAGGTATTTGTTTTAAAAATTATATCTTCAAACATCCCAAGTGGTGGCCGATTAGAACGCAACTCATATTGTTTTCCGTTTATATCCTGTAAAAGAACGGATGGATGGCCTGCATTGATATAATTAATTTCTCTCTTATCAGTATCGATTAAAAGGTAGACGGCAGTACAGTAATGAGAAGATTTACTTGTGTTTTTGAATAAAGAATGGAGATGGTCATCTAATTCTTTCATCACCGTTTTCACTTCTGAACCTTTTAAAATTAATCTTTCAAATATGGAATGTAGTGACATGGTTATTAGGGCAGAAGAAAGCCCGTGCCCCATCACATCAAATAGGATAAGGCCATACCGTTTGGCGTCAATTTGGTAAAAACCATATATATCACCCGATAATTGATTGGACCCTTTATAATACGCTTGAATTTCAAGATGTTCATTAATAATAGGAACTGGTAATAGTGTCTCTTGGATTTTTTTGGCAATACCCAGTTCTCTTTCTGTATCGACTTTATATCTTTCATTTTTTTCGTTCAATTCAATCAGCTTATTCTTTTGCATTTTCATCGTTTCATGAGCAATCTCTAAATCAGCATAAGCCTTATTCCTAGCATTTAGTGCGGTCTCTGCCTCTTTTTTCGCTATAAGAAGCTCATTTTCTAATTCGTTTCTTTTTCGCATTGGAATCACCACACACTCAATAATGGTTCTTCCATCTCGCTCTCTTTGAACAGCGTTGAGTAACATAGGTATTTCTTCATCATTTACAGACTTTAAGGATATATATATTTCCTCAATCTGATTTTCTAACTTAATCAGAGGAACCAGATAAAGCTGATGAAAGAGTATAGCTGAAGCCGAAAGGATAAAATTAATAGGCTGCCCTTGCAATTGATCGAGATTATACCCCAATAATTTAAGTAAGGTTTGATTAACGGATAAAATATCATCTTCTTCTGATAAAGTTAAATATCCGCAGGGTGCCTCATTTAGTTGTTCATTCACAAAAATTCACACCCATCTCTATCTATAAATCGTTTGTCGGAAATTCATCCAAAAACTGTCTAATTAAGAATATCGTCTCTTCAGGATGACTCATATGTGGACAGTGTCCTGTTGCTTTCATCATTTTCAATGTACTATCAGGAAGATGCTTATGAATATATTCACCTACTGCTGACGGAGCAATAACATCATTGGAACATTGCAAAATGAGTGATGGTACTTTTACTTTTGCTAAGTCTTTACGGTTGTCTGCAAAAAAGGTAACCTCCGCAAATTGTCGTGCAATAATGGGGTCAGTAGAACAAAAACGATTCTCTAAATCCCGTTTAAGCTCTGGGCGATCTGGATTACTCATGACCGTTCCCGAAAAAGCGGTTGCCCAGCCTATGTAATTTTTGTCCATCATATCAATCAATCCTAAAAGTTGTTCTTTCTCGAATCCTCCATAATAATCATTAGGGAGATTCAGGTAGCAAGGGGAAGGACCAACCAGGACAAGTTTAGAAAAATATTCAGGATGTTTAATGGATGCCAGGATGCCTATCACACATCCAACAGAGTGTCCAACAAATATAGCATCTTTTAGGTCTAATGCGGAACAAACATCAAGTACGTCTTGTGCATACCCATCAAGAGTACTGTATCTTTCCACATTATATGCCTGTATATCTGAATTACCTGACCCAACATAGTCAAATAGAATAATATGGTATTCATCTTCGAAATCTTTTGCAACTGATTGCCATACATTTTGATCACAACCAAAACCTGGTGCAAATATCATTGGTCGTGTACCTCTTCCTCTAATCTTTACATTATTACGCAATAAAATATTGGAATTCATGATTGGCTCCTTCATTGGAAGATATACTTACTATATGTTAACACTAACCTTATTCGAATTAAAGAATTACACTTTAGCTGAAAATTGTCTGAGCTTGAACAGGATTGAGGAGAGTGGTATACACTTGGTGGAGTTTCAAGACTTTTGGAAACTCTTGGTCTTACGTATACACGAACCTCTTATACCCGGAAAAGGTCGACAAGGTTCCTTGATATGGAAAGCCTTATTATAAAAAGGGATCATGTATAAAAGAAATACGAGGGATTTTTTGATTAGATCGCTAAGAAAAATATGGTCATGATATTATATTTTAATAGATAAAGGGTTTTTGTATGGGTAACTTAAACATCTCCCTTTTTCTGACCCAAATCCTTGAATATTGTTTTACCCTGACTAATTGGAACAATTAAAAGCTAGCTTCAGTTTTTTTAAGCAAATTAATTATTTGAATAATAAATCGATATCGGACGCCTTCTTTGTTTTTCCTGTATAATAATACTATATTTTACATTTGGGAGGGATTATTCATGGACCAAGCCAGCAGTTTAATAGGGCTTTTTGCTATCATACCGATTTTGTTTTATTTGGGACTTATTGTTTTAAGTGTTTATTTCATAATTAAGATCATTAAATTCATCAATGCAAAGACAAGATTAGATCAAGAAAGAAATGAAAAGCTGGATGAATTGATAAAAGTCATTGGTAAAGATAAAGAAGATCAAAATAAGCCACTTTAATATAAAGGCTCTTTTCGTAAAGATTGTTGTTTTTAAAACGAAACATATTTAAGGTTGATTGGAGCGGAAGTGCGAGACTCCTGCGGGAGCAGCGGGACAGGTGAGACCCCACAGGTGTTTACGCCGAGGAGGCTCACCGCCCGTCCCGCGGAAAGCGAGCATCTGGAGGGGAAATCAACCACACCGCACTACTTGGTAAATAGGAACTAAGTATGCGAAAACAGCCAATATAAAAAAGCACAATTCCATTAAGGGTTGTGCTTTTTTTGATGAAAGCATACTAGATCCACATAAAAAGGGCGATTTTTTTGTAACGTCAAGGAGGTGTACAAGCATTTCCTAATTAGCACCTAACATATTAGGAGGTGATTGAATTGACGGTTAAATTAGAAACTTTATTGGATCGTTCAGAAAAGAATATGGGCAGCGGAATTCATCCAGTCGTAAAAGAATCAGCCTTGTAAATGGTTAAACGGGCATACCAAGAAGGCATTTTCGTGCAAATCAGCGCAGGTTTTCGGTCTATGGAAGAGCAAGCAAAGCTATATGGTCAAGGTCGCCTAGGTTATATATACGATGGTAAAAACTATAGTGATTTATCGAAACCGAGAGTGACCAACGCGATGCCAGGTCAATCTTATCATAACTATGGACTAGCCATTGATTATTTCATCGTCAGCGATGATGGAAAGAATGCCATATGGACAGTTGATGCAAAATGGAGACGTGTAGCGGCTATTGGTAAATCCTTGGGCTTTGCATGGGGCGGGGATTGGTCAAACTTTAAAGATTATCCGCACTTGGATATGACGGGCGGACTGACGTATTCTCAGTTAAATGCGGGAACAAAGCCTAGACTGATATCAAAAGTGAATGGAACCACTCCACCAGCTACACAAGTCGAATCTGAAGTCATTGTAAAAGATACACCAGCAAAGGACAGCGGCAATCAAACTATCAAGTCCATTCAGAGGACATTAAATAGCAGATATAGTACAAAAATAGATGTTGATGGATATTATGGTCCCAATACTAAAAAAGCCCTGATCAAGGGTTTTCAAACCAATTGAATAAACAATATGGTGCAAAGATTAAGGTTGATGGAATATGGGGACCCCAAACAAAAGCGGCTTCACCTAATGTTAGGGAAGGGGCGGAAGGGAATATCACTTATATCCTTCAAGCTGCACTTTATTTGGAAGGACATAATCCACATGGCATGGATGGTATCTTTGGAAGCGGAACGGAAATAGCTGTGAAGGCATTTCAAAGGGACAATGGATTATCTGCAGACGGCATCGCCGGTGAAAATACCTTTGCAAAACTATTTGGATGATATTTGAAATGGAATAGAACTATTATGCTTAAAATTAGCTTAGCAAAAAAGCCCTATGAGGGCTTTTTTTGTAAAATGAAAAAATAGCAGTCATTTTAAAAGTGAATATCCCAATCGTTTAAGAATCGAAGGATAAGAAACGTAAGAATACATATGGGGACAAGAAATGTAACCGCATTTACGAAATGAAAGTACTTTAATGCGGAATGCTTTTTGACTTTAATCACTAAATAGAAGAATGATGAAGTTGCGATCAATGGGCATAACAAGCCAAGATCAGTTAAAATGCTTGAAATTGGGTGGTTCATAACACTAAGTCCAATAAGGAATGAAGCAAGGCAGATAACATTGATAACCGACAAAATGGTTGGTATTAACAACAAGTTCTTTTTTACTGTCTCCATAAATTTCGCCTCCTAGGAGATAATCCCACACATATCTTATAATATTCACGATGAGCCAGCAAAACTTTTGATTAACTGTATACAAAGACAAAATACTCAAAATTTATTCAATCCAAATTTGAATTGTAATATTTATCGAGTATTTATACTCATTTTTGTTCACTTAAAATTGACTGAAATATAATAGTTTTTTTAATTTTCCATCACATTTAGACAATAAAGTTAAAGGAGGACATAACTTTATTGGAGGAAAAAAATGAAAAAATTATGGAAAAAGCCAATTTTGCCTATCGCCTCTATTGGTCTGGCATCTGTGATGTTTGTAAATGCCATTCCCGAAACTCCAGTTCAAGCAAAATTGAATGTTCAATCACAAGTGCAAACGAAAAATCATTTGCTTCCGCTTGGAACCCCAAATTTGCAGGAGAAAAGAACTTCCATGAATCTAGCACCAGGAGTAAAGTATACCAAAATCAATCGTGGTGAAACATCTTCTAAAGACTTTTATACATTGGATGTGGCATTTGTAGAAACCCAAAAGCAGGCAAAGAAATTGTTGGAAAATTTAAAGAAAGACGGTTTCAAAAATGCTCATATCATTAAAGAATCGGATCGGGCCGTGGATGACCGGAAAAAGGGAGCGCTTGGGTACATTGTTCGCATCGGTCAATATCAGCTGGAAGCGGATGCAGCCGAAATGAGAAACAAGTTATCTGAAAAGGGATATACGGGACTTCGGACTGTGTATACGGGTGAAGACGGAGAGAAAACAACAGGACCATGGGTAGTGAACGTCCTTGAAGTGGATCAGGATCGATTTCATGGGCATGTGGTGCCTGAATTAGCTAATGGTGCAGTGGCAGGAAAAGAAACATTGACCCAAATATCTGATAGAAAGGATGCCATTGCAGGAGTTAATGCTGGATACTTTGTTATGGGAGAAAAGGATGGAACACCAGGCGATCTTGCCGGTATACTCGCAAGCAAAGGTCAACTTGTCAGTGAAGCTATAAATGGCCGTTCAGCTCTGATTTTATCTACTGTTGAAGAGAAGGCAAACATTGCATCTGTGTCCACGTCGATACAGGCTACTTCATCTGATGGTGCGGTTAGGGAAGTGGATGGGTTAAATCGGAAGCCAGGATTAATCCGCAATTGTGGCGGTGTTGGAGGAGATACGACAACAGAACGGGCAAAACATGATTTTACTTGTAAGGATGAAAGTGAACTTATTCAATATACGTCCGTATTTGGAGAAAAAACAGAATCGGGCGACGGTATGGAAGTGGTAGTGAATCATGCCGGGGTAGTGGCGGAAATCCGAAACAAGCGTGGGGGAGACATTCCAAGCAGTGGTTCTGTTCTTGCGGGAACGGGTGAGGCGGCAAAGTGGCTTCGTGACCATGCCCGACAAGGAATGAAGATTCAAGTGAAAAGTAAAATCATCGGGGATGGAAAGCAATTAAAATTAGACCAAACTATAAGTATGATCAATGGAGGTCCTCGATTATTGGAAAACGGAGAAATTTCCATTAATGCCGTAGAGGAAGGCTTTCACTGGGAAGAAGATCCAGGGTTTTATTATCGTTTTGGGGAACGTCGTAATCCAAGAACGCTTGCAGGAATCAAAGAGAATGGCAATCTATTATTTGTCACCATTGATGGACGCGCACCTGGATGGAGCGTGGGAGCTAATTTTGAAGAAAGTGCGAAAGTCATGAAGTCATTAGGGGCAGTCGATGCCATCAATCTTGACGGCGGCGGATCGACGACCATGACAGTTGGGGATGACCGAGTCACAAGACCATCTGATGCAGCAGGTGAACGCCCGATTGCCGACGGTATTCTGTTAGTAGAATAGATGGGCAGAGATTAACGTCTTCATTTATCGTTTTAGTTCAAGCCGGCCTTCACGAAAAAAATCTCTTCAGTTAGGTTTCTGAAGAGATTTTTTTATAACGGGATCATCTTAACAAGATCACAAAGAATCCAGCTATTAATTGTTAGAACTTTAGGCATAAAATAGGGCCTATAGATAATCATGGAGATTTTTTTGTTGACGATCTCATTTTTCTCCATATTAGCACCCGATTGTCTAAGTTCCTCTATTAATCTTTATTCAAGATATGACTTATAAAACGGTAGACTAGTTACAAAACTCCCTTATAATCTGGTTCTTTATTTCTTCTACCGGAAACCCTGGTTGATAGGTGGATATCATCAACATAATTCCTTGTAGCACAGATGAAAAATATAACGATCGTTTCCTTGGATCCTTTTCACCCATACTTTCAAATATTTTACATTGAAACTCAAATTGTCTAGCATTTTCTTCAAGTATGAGATGACTGTATTTTATCAACTCTTCATCAGACTCTGGCTGAGTTTGAAGGTGTAGATAGAACCGGTGGACTTCTGGTTTTTGGAGGATATTATCAATGGCACCATTGATAATATGTTCAAGCTGTTCACGAGGTGTATTTAGGGTGAACGCTTCTTCCATGACTTCCACCACTTCCCTGATTCTGGCGTCGACCATTTCAGAAAGCAGCTCTTCTTTTCCTTTGTAATAGTTATAGAGTAACCCTTTCGAAATGCCCGCCTGCTTGGCTATATCGCTTATGGAAGTAGTGTAATATCCTTGTTTCATAAATAACTCCATGGCTGCAGCGCGAATTTTTTCTTTGGATGCTTGGCGAATACGGTCATTCTCTTCTGGTGTACGTGGCATTTTGTCTTCAATCCTCCATAAAAGCAGTGAATTCTTGATATAAAACTTCAGAATGGGTGAGGGGCAGCATATGATCGGCATCCTCTATTTCGATGAAACGGATGTTTGGAACCTTTCGGAAACAATCGGCAACTCGGAAATTATCTGCCAAGTCCTTTTTGCCGATAAAGAATAAAGTTTCGGTGTTCAATTCTTCTAATCGTTCCATTGCTGGCGGCTGTGGCCATATCATGCAGAATTCAGCGGGCCACTTACGCATGCGCCCGAAATGATGCCTGAGCATTTGGACAGTGAGATCTTTGTGCGGACTATCTATAACAACTTGATATGTTGGTGAATGAAGGGCAAGCTCTAACATCTTATCTATATTGGGGGCACTTTCCAATATCTTGTTATGATATTGTTCAAACTCCTTTGAATAGGGAAAACCAGTTAAAGAAGGAGCAATTAATACAAGTTTCGATACCCTTTCTGGGTAATTAAGGGCGAAATCAGTGGCAATCTGCCCGCCCATGGAATGACCTATAATCGTTGCCTGATTAAGTTCCAGGTAATCCATTAGTGCCAATACATCCTCTACATAGTTTGCATGTTTTATGGGGGATGGGGATTTTCCGGCACCACGGCCATCAAAAACGATCACTTGGTAATTTTCAGTTAAAAGAGATGCTAAAAATGTCCATTGCCTTAAATCAACACCACCACCATGAATAAGAACAACAGGAAGCCCCTTGCCATTAACCTCGAAATGTAAATCCAATGCAACCCCTCCTTTTTTATCACTGAATTTTCAGATTTATTTTATTATTGAATGAACGTTTAGTCAATAGAAATTGCAATTAAATTTTGAACAACTGTCTAAAAGTATTAACTTTTGTATAATGCTGATTTTACTATTAATGTTAATCTAATGTTTATGTAAAGTGTCTAAAATTCACTTTAATCTTGGATATTAAAGCTGTAACATTTTCACCTTAATGGGTGATGTTACGTTTTTTAACAAATTTGTTAACGAGATCACCCCGTTTTGGGACCTTTCATGAAAATGATACTCCCTCTTTTATTTATGTATTCGTAGCTTTTTTCTAAACAGGTAGGCGGATACTAAACTTGAGGTATTGCGTTACGAACTACAAAGACTTATATTCAATAATCGGGCAGCTTGTGGAATAAACAAGTGATAATTGAATTCGGCAAAAACAGCTGATTTTTTTATGATACAACTTCGTAACACTTATTGACGATTAATGATAACTTTTTCTAGGGGTGGAATACATGGAAAATATAAAAATTTTAATAGCAGATGATGATGTTGAGATTGCTGATTTGGTTGCTATACATTTAGAGAAAGAAGGGTATCGTGTCATTAAGGTATCGGATGGGCAAGAAACCATTGATGTTATCCAGACTCAACCAATTGATTTACTGATTTTGGATATTATGATGCCGAAAATGGATGGATATGAAGTTACACGTCGCATTCGCGAAAAACATAATATGCCCATTATTTTTTTGAGCGCTAAAACGTCTGATTTTGATAAAGTGCAGGGACTCGTGATTGGAGCAGACGATTATATGACGAAACCATTTATACCCATTGAATTGGTAGCTCGGGTAAATGCACAGCTGAGGCGCTTTATGAAATTGAATCAACCTAAATACAAACAGAGTTCAAACTTGGAATTTGGAGGATTAACGATTTCTCCTGAACAACGTACAGTTACTCTATATGGTAAGAATATTGAGTTAACACCGAAAGAGTTCAAAATTTTATATTTATTAGCCAGTAATCCAAATAAAGTCTATAATGCAGAAGATATTTTTCAGAAGGTATGGGGGGATGCATACTATGAAGGTGGGAATACCGTTATGGTTCATATTCGTACTTTGCGGAAAAAACTTGAAGAGGATAAACGAAAAAACAAATTGATAAAAACTGTATGGGGGGTAGGTTATAAATTCAATGGGTAATATTCTACGAGGCTTTCGTTCAAAAATGATCATATTGTTAGGTTTAAGCATGTTGTTGTCTAGTGTCATAACATATTTCCTCTTTAAAGTACTCCAATTGTATTATTATACAAATGTTAATCATGGAGATACACTAGCTTATTTTCGCAAAATCACACAAAATATTGGAGACCTTAACGTCTTTTTGCTTTTATTTATTACGCTTTCGATATTATTTTTCTTTTTACTTACAAAACCCTATTCTGCCTATTTCAATGAGATTTCAAAAGGAATTCATTATCTCGCTCAGGGTGACTTTAAGCATCGAGTTCAAATATTGTCAAATGATGAATTTAGTGATATTGCACAAGGCATTAATCTGGCAAGTGAAAAGTTGGAACAAGCCATAGAAAGGGGCGACTTTTCGGAGAGTAGTAAAGAGCAATTAGTGGTTAATTTGGCTCATGATTTGCGCACACCTCTTACCTCTGTTTTAGGTTATTTAGATTTAATCCTTAAGGATGATAATTTGACTGAAAATCAGATCAGGCATTATTTAACGATTGCCTTTACCAAATCTCAACGCTTGGAAAGGTTAATTGATGAATTATTCGAAATAACTAGGATGAATTATGGGATGTTACCAGTTGAAAAGAAACAAATCGATTTAAGTGAGCTTCTTGTTCAATTGAAAGAAGAATTGTATCCTGTCTTTGAGAAAAACGATTTGATAGCAAGAATGAATATTACTTCCCCTTTATCTATTATGGGTGATGGAGAGTTATTGGCACGTGTGTTTGAAAATCTTCTGATTAATGCAAATCGCTATGGGTATGAGGGGCAGTTTGTAGATATCAACGGTTTTATTGATTCAGAGGAAGTGGTTATTCAAGTTATCAATTATGGGGACGCCATTCCTCCAGATGAACTGCCTCATATTTTTGATATGCTTTATACTGGTGACAAAGCACGAACTCATCAAGAAAATAGTACAGGTCTCGGTTTATTCATTGCGAAGAATATTGTAGAGCAACACAATGGGACAATATCTGCCGCAAGTGATTTAATACGCACTATATTTGAAGTCCGATTACCAATGGCGGAGAAGAATAATAATAAGATCCATGTGAAAATTTAAGAAAAATTTAATGTTTACCCCACTTTTTATTTTAAAAGTTTTTCCTATCCTATAAACAAGTTACATCAAGGAGGAGACTAAAAAATGAAAAAGTGGGGATTTTTATTGGTTTTTGCATTATTTCTAGTTTTTCTTTTTAAGATATTACCGATATTCCAAGATAAAGTAGAGGATCAACTTTATGAACAAAATGACAATACAGCTATTGAAAATTCTCAAAAGATTGAGATTACAGAAGAGCAGATCCATCAAGGGAATCTGCTTTTGGTTAACAGTGAATATGCTGTTGAACAAGCTGGCATAAAATCGGATATCATAAATTTATTTACACACAAAGAATTAAATACCGGATACGAGTTATTTAATAATGAAATAAAATTATCAGAAGAAATGGCTGAAAAATTTTCGGAGATGATAGCTGCGGCTGAAGAGGATGGGGTTAGTAATTTCTTAATTAACAGTGGTTATCGAGACTTTGATGAGCAAAACAAACTGTACAAGGAGATGGGGGCTGACTATGCTTTGCCAGCCGGGCATAGCGAACACAATTTAGGATTAGCACTCGATGTAGGGTCTACTCAAATGAAGATGAAAGAAGCACCTGAAGGAGAGTGGATAGAAGAAAATTCTTGGAAAAACGGCTTTATCTTACGCTATCCCGCGAATAAAACGGATATTACAGGAATTCAATATGAACCATGGCATATTCGCTATGTCGGCTTGCCTCACAGTGCGATCATGCAGGGAATGAATTTAGCTTTAGAAGAATATTTGGATTATTTAAAAGAAGAAAAGAGCATTTCTATTAGTGTTGAAGGGAAAAAATATACAATTTCATATTATCCCATATCTCAAAACGGGACAATTGAAGTTGAAGTACCAGCGAATGAACAGTATGAAATATCTGGTAATAATATTGATGGAGTGATTGTGACCACATTGAATTAGGTTCAAAAATGATAAAGTCATAGGTTTCAATGTAAAGTAGGAGACGTATTCTATCTGCTTACACTTACAGTTTTTTATACTTATTTTTGTACTATTATTTTTTGTATTGTGTTTCAAATTGTATTTTTTATTAAAGGCGCAAAAGGATTTATCTATTAATCATTTTCTATGGGTGTATGTTTTTCTTTTTCTACCTTTCACTTGAAATCAATTCACTACCATTTTCTTCTGAAGGTATTACTACATATATTTTGAACCTTATTCTATTTATACCGTTAGGTTCTTTATTGCCAACTAATTGGCCGCAGTTAGAACAATTAAAAATACTGCAGTGCTGGGTTCTTTTTTTCATTGGCTATTGAGCTAAGTAATTGCAAAATCATAGGATTACGGATATTAATGATTTACTTATGAACACCCTAGGCGCGATTATTGGACGTTAGCAGGTGGGGATTTTGGTTCACTCTCATCCCGTTTTAATATAAATGGCGGAATCATACTAAACCCTGTCAATGCAGGGATATACATATCTGCTACTAAGTACACATTCAGAAGAATTGCCATTATCAATGTTATTTTAGAGACAGGTTCAGCTCTGTATTGTATCCAAACTGCAAAATCAGGTACAGGAGCTATTTCAGGATGTTACGCTTCAGCATATGTGAGTCCTAACAATGCTTCGTCAGTATTAGGGGTTCATCTGATTGGTTAGTGGATTTATCAGGTAACTTCGCTGCAGCACCCAACGATTGTGCAGATGGCTCTACTTTTAGAGGGAATGGAATATTCAGAATTAGAAAAGCTGGTGCTTGGGTAACGATGTGAAAACCAATAACAACAATCAAACGCTAACAAGAATAGCGGTTTTTATTTTGGCTAAATTGGGAAGATGGAACAAAGTTAGAACTTCTATATTCAAAGTTATTTTTCATGATTTGATATTAGGATATAATAATAATAAATGAATAATAAAAGGTGTGATTTTTCTGACGGAAGTTTTACCACTTAAAAAGCAGCATAAAAAGTTACCTCCTTTGGTAATTGCCCAACGGATCATTCTTATTACAATTGGTGCTTTGCTTATGGCCACTGGATTGGAAATCTTTTTAATTCCCAACCATGTAATTGATGGTGGTATTACAGGCATTTCAATTATGCTTTCTCACATTACCGGTATAAAACTGGGAATCTTTCTTTTTCTATTAAACCTACCATTTGTATATTTGGGATATAAACAGTTTGGAAAAACATTTGCTATATCTACTATATATGGAATTATAATGCTTTCCATTTTTGCGACATATTTTCATCCTATCCCACCCTTCACTGAAGATATCCTTCTTGCTACAATTTTTGGCGGGATTTTTTTAGGTATAGGTGTAGGAATAGTAATTCGTAACGGTGGTGCTCTTGATGGTACAGAAATTCTTTCAATTGTAATAAGTAAAAAAGTGCCTTTTTCTGTTGGCGAAATTGTTATGTTCATCAATCTATTCATACTTGGTTCTGCCGGATTCGTTTACACATGGGATAGAGCTATGTATTCAATTTTAGCTTATGTAATAGCTGCTAAAGCCATTGACATTGTTATTACTGGAATGGAAGAAACAAAGTCAGTGTGGATAATTAGCGATGAAGCAAGAGAGATAGGTGATGCAATCAATAGCCGATTAGGACGGGGTGTAACATATTTACATGGTGAGGGTGCTTTTACTGGAGAAGACAAGAAGGTTATTTTCTGTGTAATTACCAGACTTGAAGAATCCAAGTTAACTACAATTGTTGAAGAAATCGACCCTTCATCTTTCTTAGCAATGGCAAATATCGCGGAAGTACGTGGAGGAAGATTCAAAAAGAGAGATATTCATTAATTTTAACCACACAGGAAGCGCTCGTAACTTGAGTGCTTTTTTGCATACCTTTTTAACAGGATGGGAATAATGTAGTAAAAAACATTGGAGAAGAATATGCACTTTGTATTTATTGCTCTTTTTTTATTAGCAGGAATTAAATGGGGCGATTGGAGGAGATGGCAGGATTATTATCCGACCATCTTATTCTTTATTATCGGTGATCTTCTATATAGTTGTTTACTCTATAATCATCAACTGTGGGCTTATCAAGAAATATTTTTTGGTGTACACATCCTGAGAAATGACCTAATTATTTCGCTGATTATTATGTTTATGGCGTATCCTTCAACAATTATGATATACCTTGGTCGTTTCCCTCAATCGAAACGGAAACAGTCATTTTGGATTGCCTTTTGGGTTTTTCTGTATTCGACAATCGAATTAATTAACCTTAAGTATTTAGACTTGATAAACCATTACAATGGTTGGAATATTTGGTGGTCTGTGTTGTTTAATATCGCTATGTTTTCAATACTTCGAATACATTATAAAAAACCCTTATTAGCTTGGGGGTATCTATAGTATGGATATTAATTTTATGGAATGTGTTAAATATACCGATTGAGAAAATTAAATAAAAAGTGTTTTGGAATCATTAAGTCTGAAATTTTATTATTAACAAAATTTAAGTCGTCCCAAAAGGGTGGCTTTTTATTATGTAATGAAAGAGATGGAAAACATAAGAAAAAGTAGACATCCACTTTAACCAAGTGATGTCTTATTCTTTTTTAGAATGTAATACACAGAAAAGGCACTTAACCTAATTGGTCGAGTGCTTTTTGTGTCTTTTTTAATACTTCTTTATTTTTATTAATGAAAACTTTATTTCTTAATATCATTTCTTTATTATTAAGCTCATTATTTAGTTCGGTAGTATTGTTCAGTTTCTCTAGAAGTGAGATTATTGATGGCATTGCTAATAATTCATGGAAAGCTATGTTTGTTTTAATAGATAAGATTTTTAGCTCAGTAAGTTGACGAGGAGATAAAAAAGACTCAAATGGTTGCCTTTCATTTATTTCCATGATTGTATCCTCCATATGATGTGAATTATTAAATTGTGATTTAATTATAAAATAGATAAGTTCAATAAATGTATTAATCATGTAAAGATTTGATGAATAATGCCCTACTGGCGAAGTTAACAATCTCAAACAGGAATTTATTGGGATTTATTCGGATGATTAAAGAGAAATTAAAACGCAAAAGAATTATTAGAGAAGGAAAATACTTAAACAAGACGATTTTATTCAAATAGACGAAGTAGGCTTTAAAACTTGTATTTGGGCTGTTGTTGGGATGACTGTTGCTACTTTAATAGTTCAAGACTTGTATAAATCAGGAGCTTATTCCGCTTGCCACAAATGGGGTAAAAAGAAGCCTAAAGTTAAAAAGGCTTGTAAAGCACTAGGATACTGGTAAAATATCCGAAACTAAGGGGGAAACACATTGTTTGACATACCTGACTTTTCGAGAATAAAAATGCTGAAATTATCGTTACATTCTTTGCTTTTATGCATTTTATTAAGCTTAGTTTGTTTAATTATCAACGATGTTTTTTCAATTATCGTTGATAAAAGAATTAATTTAAATTTATTTTTTATTCCAATATTCATGGTCTTTTGGCTTTTGATAGCAATTAAGAAACCAACATACCAAAAATGATTTCTGTATAGGAGTCTGGGCACAATGCTCAGGCTTTTTTATTTGTCTAACTAAGGGAGTGTTAACCGTGAATCATTCCATGCATGATATGATCCGTATGACAGAAGGCTAGAGACTAATTGAGTATTGGACATTAAGGGAGAATGATTTAATGGTAAAAATGTTGAGGTAAACAAGTCTGTGTACATTCCGAGTATTGAAGCAGAAACAATCTTCGATATGAGTGAACACGGATTGGGGAATAAAACCAAGTATGAATATGTCGGTATGATTTCTTTGTAACTTGAGTACTCAAGTTACGGTCACATAAAAAATGGTTAATCGAAAATGAAATAGCGAAGAACGGAAAAGTTATATTTCAAACTGATGCAGTAATCAATATCAAATTAAAAATAAAATGAAAAACGGTAAACAATTCACTGGCTTCGCATGGGGTGGAGATTGGAAAGGTTTCTGCTATCCACCGCATTTTGAAATGACAGGTGGATTAACAGTAAAGGATTTACAAAATGGTCGACCTGTATTTAAGGACGTACCAGTAAAATCTGGAGTTACTAAGCAAGCCGTCGGAGAAATTGATTCGCATTGGGGACTACATACTACTGATGCTATGAGAAGATTTCAGAGTGTATATCTTCCGAGAGAAGTCGATGGCGTGTACGGTTCAAACAGCCGAGCTGCATTGTTAAAACAATTAAAAAATAAAAATTATATGGCAATATAGCAAGGAACAATTAAATTATTATACTGCCCCCCCAAAGTGATTCGCGGTCGGCGTTAAGCCTGACGGTATCTACGGTAAAGCAACGGCGGCAGCGGTCAAAGTGTATCAGAAACGTAAGAAGCTTTCGGCTGACGGAATAGTTGGCGCGAAGACTTGGGCGGTGATGTTCTGATGATGACGATTATCAAGCGGATTAAATTCCAGTATCTCTTTTCCTTCGGACTGCTGATCGTTTTGTCGGCGGCCTTATTTGTGTTTTACGGCGATGAGCAGACGCGGAACCTTATTATCGGAGCGCTTGTGATGAACTTCGGACAGATCACGGGTTCATTCTTTCCGAAGAAACACGAAGATATATAACGATTAACTGCGGAAGCCTATGGAAAAATGAACCCTTTCATAGGCGGATGCGTACATATAATTATATGACAAAATTAAGAGGGAAGGTGCTTTTATGGGATTTTGGAGACAGGTTATTAAACCTCGGATTCAAGTTAGCGTATTGGCAGGCGGTCACGTATTAACTGGTGGTGTCGAAGGTAATGAAAGCGTTAACAGAATGACTATAATGAGGTGGGGGCAGCCAGGTGAGGTCAAGGTTACAACTGCATTTGGACAAAAACACTTCAAACTTTCCAGGATTGAGTGGGAACATGGTGAAAGTCGAAACGTCGGGAAATCTACAAACAGCTCGATTCTAAGTACTGCTCTTGTAGGTTCAGTCGGTGCAATCACTGATATAGCAGTCCGAGCAATGAAAAAAGAAACTTCAAACGCTTACCTTTATTTATTCGACGAAGAAGGCGAGGAGTACAAAACCCTTATTCAGTGCACAAAGGAGCAATTTACTGAAATATCGCGCATAATTAGCTAACCTCGGCCACTAGGTCGGGGTTTTTCCAATAATCTACTTAGTTCGCTCTCCCTGCGCCATGTTAAACTTATAGACGAGGTGAATTACGTTGTTCATATCGCCAATGCTATTACACAAATCCGATGATCCGTTCGACTCCTCTTAACGGAGCTTAAGGTATCTCCATAAATGTTCATGTACATTATTTAAAATTATATCCATATGCTTATATAACATTTGTTTTCGTCTAATTGATTGTGTGTACATAATTATTTCACTGTACATAAATTGCAGATATTAACGGATATCTTTGTACAGAAATTTCTTAATGACAACGGCACCAAACTTCGAAGTCTGTATTTCGGTAATCTATGGTGTGAGGTTTTATCCATTGAATTTGGGGTTAGTAATGAGGATATCCTGAATAATGTAAAAAACAATATCTCTAATTATATCGACCTAGAAAAAAGTATTAGTCAAAATGATATTGATTTGTGGGATTTTAATATTGAAAGTGAAGAAGCAAGAAATATAATATTATAAAGGCAGCTTTAAAAATTGAATACTATGAACAATTGATAAAACTAATAGAGAAATGTTTTTTTGAACGTAGGTACAGCAATTATTCTTATTTAAGAGAAATTAATGAACTAATAATTTCAACGACTGATGACCAGATTAGAGATAGCCTAATAAAAAGTTTAAAGGATAATCAATTCTTTTTTCCTATTCCTTCAGGGAAGATTTCTACAGAACATTGGGACTGGTGCCATCTAATTATTAGGCTTATAGCACACATTAATCGATATTGGGAAAATGAAAATTATTATGATGATTTTACATCACATATTTATAGTTTAGAAATAGTTAAAGAAGATAAATTACTTCAACATAGATTAAAAATTCTTTTTGGAAAAGTGTATCAGAGTTAATTATATTTTCTTGTTAAACTAACAGGTGCTTTACTTCAATAAGGAAGGTTGCTGAGGCAGCTTTTTCTTATGCAACTATCGGGGCAGCTTAATGAAGAAGGTATAATCAATTAATCAAGGATATGAGGAACACGGGGTGAAAAGTAATGTATCAATTCCAACACGAGGTACAAAGAAAAGAAAAGATATATAAGGTATATGTCATTTTATTTATTATATCCATATTGATAAATGTAGTTTTATTCTTTGTAGATGGTAGTATCTTTCGTGGAATAGTCAGTCTCTTAGTTTTTTCTATTGTCCTTCACTATGGTTTACGAAAGAAAGTCTGGGCGGGATTAATCGTAAAATGTATGGTATGGATACATATAGTTTTATTGTTTATTATGTTTCTAACTATGATAATTAAAGTTATACAGTAAGTTCCTTTTTCAACTAACGGTTAGTTGAGATTCAGAGCTGCCATGTGGTGGCTTTTTTGCTTAATGAACTAAAGGGGCAGGTTAGTTCAACAAGGAATAATGCATTTGAAATAGAATTTATATAGTACGTCAATTAAGGAAGAAGGCTGAATGATATTGATTAATACAGTTTTTTCATATGTTCTTCTCGGTGTGATAATTTTCTACGCCTTGGAATGGGCAGCTGTTGGTTCAGGTTTTAAGGTACTAATTGGTGGGTGTTTTGGTTTACTTTTATATATAGCTATTCATTTTAGTAAGAACAAAAAAATAATGAGTGATATGGAAGAGCTCGATGACAGGCAATAATATCCTAACAGGTGCGTTCGTATTATAAGGTTAGCCAGTTTTTACTGGTTGACCTTTTTTTAATAGAATCTATTATATCAGTAGCCAGGGTAGGACGTACGGGTGCGTGGGACTTGATCCCGTGAACTAAACTGTCCGCCCCCTACTTGTAGAAACATGTTTGAGGCTGGTTGGGACACAGATCTCGTATAACAAGCGAAGCTATGACACTACATGGAGGGCTAGGGGTACTGGTTAGTAAGTAGAGGAGGAAAAAACAATGAATCCAGTTGTTGGTCTGGATGTGGCAAAAGGAGAGAGCCAAGTTCAGGCATTTTTAGATCAATCTAAACCGTATGGGAAGAGCTTTTCAATGAAGCATATCAAAGAGGAGTTAGATCATTTTTTAGAATTTCTAAAAGAAATTGAAGAGGTGACAGGGCAAATGCCTATGGTCATTTTAGAATCTACAGGGCATTACCATTCTCCTGTTATTCAATACCTGGAGGATCAAGGGATTCTATATATCTTACTAAATCCGATTATTTCTTATC